>JBHJNL010000040.1:0-37161 GCA_050330855.1 Thermosynechococcaceae cyanobacterium
GTCTCCAAAGGCGATTCGACCGACCTGCTGTGCGTGAATCAGTATTGGGTTGTCCAATTTTATTCGAGTCCTAACTCTTCAAACCCAGTCTAGGAGGACTTGTGTGTACACGGTAGCCCTTCTAGACACTGATGCTACAGCCGCGAATACAAAGCGTCAGAAACTCGCCCAAGACTACCTCGCAGCCATTCAAGCCGCCGTTGCCAATTACCGAGAATCCTTTCGGCTCCAAAACATTTTGCTGGGGTTGTTGTCTGCGGTACTGCTGACCATCGTCACCGTCATTATTCTTAGCCTCACGAACCGGAGTATTGCTAAACTCAATGCCCAGCTTCGAGTCTGGCAAGGCCATCGGATTCAGGGTTTCCGGTTGTTCAGAACAGAAGTCCTGCACGCGGACCGCGTTGTGGATGTTTTGACGGAGTTAACCAAGTTCGGACGGCTCGTTTTTTTCCTGCTGCTGGGGGTGATTTACACCAATTTGTTCCTCAGTTGCTTCCCGTGGACGAAGGGAGCGGCCCAGCAGTTATTTCACTTTCTAAGCTGGACCCTGGCTCAGTTTGGTGAACAGTTCATCCGCTATCTGCCGAAGCTCTTTTTCTTGGCTCTGATTATTCTCCTGACGACCTATACGCTGCGACTGATCAAGTTTTTCTTCACCCAGGTTCGACGAGGCGACATTAATATTCCAGGGTTTTATCCTGAATGGGCCAAACCCACCTATAACCTGGTCCGCTTTGTGGTGCTGGCGTTTGCAGCGACCATTGCCTTCCCCTACTTGCCCGGTGCCCAGACCCCTGCGTTTCAAGGCATTTCAGTCTTTGTGGGGGTTCTGTTCTCCCTGGGGTCGAGTGGAGCAGTCGCGAATGTCGTGGCGGGCATTATCCTCACCTATTCACGGGCCTTCGTGGTCGGCGATCGCGTCAAAATTAGCGACACCACCGGCGATGTGGTCGAGAAGACTCTGATGGTGACCCGGATTAATACGATTAAAAACGTGGTCGTCACGGTTCCCAACGCAATGGTATTGGGGAGCCATATCATTAACTACAGTGGTGCAATGCAGAACCCCGATCGCCCGCCTCTGATTCTCAATACAACGATTACCCTTGGCTACGATGTGCCCTGGCGTAGGGTACACGAAGTCATGATCAGCGCCGCTCTGGCTACCACAAACGTCTTAGAAGACCCGGCTCCCTTTGTGTTGCAAACGAGTCTCGATGATTTCTATGTGAGTTATGAGTTGAATGCCTATACCCGCAGCCCTGCCACGATGGCGAAGACCTACTCTGAGCTACATCAGCACCTTCAAGATCAGTGTAATGAAGCGGGTATTGAAATTCTGTCGCCGCACTACTCGGCCGCCCGAGATGGGAATGAACTGGCCGTACCTGAAAAATATTTTCCTGAAGGCTACCAAGTCCCAGGGTTTCGGATTTCAACATTAGGACGTTTCTTGGGTCAGCCGAAGCCCCCTCAAAACTCATCTTCAGATGATCCAACCCACTAACCACTGCCTCTTATGCAAGAATTTCTAGACCCCCTTAAGAAACTAATGGCCGATCCCCTCATTGGTCGTTTCGTCGAGGTGGGGATCGGGGTGATCGTTATTGCAGTGCTGTTTCGGGTGATCAGTGTTTCTTTTACTCGCTATATTCGTGAGCCAGATGCCCGCTATCGATCGCGCAAGATCATCGCCTTGGTGAGCTATCTGATGATGCTACTGTTTACTGCCAGCGTGTTCAGCGACAGCCTCAGTCAGTTGACGGTCATTTTTGGGGTGACCGGTGCAGGAATTGCCTTTGCCCTGCAAGAAGTCATTGCCAGTTTGGCCGGTTGGGCGGCGATTTCTCTGGGGCAGTTTTATAAATCGGGCGATCTCGTGCAGTTAGGCGGCATTACGGGGGATGTAATTGATATCAGCCTATTGCGAATCACCTTAATGGAATGTGGCGATTGGGTGAAATCCGATCTCTACAATGGCCGCATTGTCCGGGTGGCGAATAGCTTTGTCTTCAAAGAGCCAGTCTATAACTACTCTGGAGATTTTCCGTTTTTGTGGGATGAGATTAAAGTCCCCATCAAACACGGCGGCGACCACCATTTGGCGCGCAAAATGTTGCACCAAGCGGCCCAAGACATTGCCGGAGAATATATCCCACAGGCACAGGATTTCTGGAATCGAATGGTCCACAAGTACTTAATTGAAGATGCCAGGATTGAACCGATGGTGACCCTCGCAGCGACGGATAACTGGATTGAGTTTACGGTGCGCTATGTGGTCAGTTATAAAAAACGCCGCATCACCAAAGATCTGCTCTTTACTCGTATTTTAGATGACATAGAAACACTGGAGGGCAGGGTTGCGATCGCATCAACAACAGTCCACCTCGTCGAAACGCCCATCCTCAACGTGCAAATGACAGGCCCGAATAACGGACAATCCTCCCGTCAACCGGGAATAATACCTTAAAGTATTCAACGATAGAGCAATCAAATATGACCCTCGAATCCATAAAATCGATCGCGGATACAATGGCTGTTGCAGTAGTGGTGCTCAATGCTCTCTTAATCAGCCTGTGTCAGTTGCTCGCTTTATTTGTCATTTCAGTCGGGATTAGCAAAGCGTTGTTTATCTTTCTCAAGAATTCTCTCTTCACAGCGCATACGCCAACTGCTTTTCAGCAGGGCCGTCTTGAAATGGGATATGCCTTCTCCTTGGGACTTAGCTTTCTGATCGGGGCAACCATCCTCAAAACGATGAACTCTAGCCAATGGGAAGATATCGGGCGTCTGATGGTTATCATTGGCATCCGCACCGCTCTCAACCTGCTGCTGGAGCGGGCCATCAACCGCAGCACACCCATTAAAATTGAGTCAGAGAGTGGCCCAATTGCCCATCAGGTTGATTGTGAGATTTCCCAGACATCAAGGGCCATCGGTTGATCGGTACAGCAGTGAATGCGCAAAAATTCAAACGCAAGCCGTGGCGATTACGACTGCAATCACCACGGCCACAGTAAGAACGGCTTAAGGTTTAATCCTCCTTTTGATCGAGACCCTAACGATTGAAGTTGTAGCCAATTCCGACAAAGACCCCCAGATCAGTTTCATCAAGGAACGCAGCATTTACCCCGGTTGTAGCAGTTAGGCTGCGATTGAGGGGAATATCAATACCGCCAGTGACTAACGGGCCAAAGTCTCCATCGGTTTTGATAGCCATCCCACCTCCGAGATAGGGGGCAAATCGAACTTGGGACTGTCCCATTTTACCGACCTTAATTGGTGCAAAGTCAAAGGTGGCAGGCAACAAGAAGGTGGCGTCATCATCAAAGGCAGTAACGACGGCAGGACGAACCGAGAAAAACTCAGTTAGGCCAACCTTGCTGTAAATAATCAGGCTATCTTCTCCAACAGAGGTATCGCCAATGGAACCAAAGTTACCCCCAATGCCGATATAGCTGGGACCAGAGCGAGTTGATTGACCGGGTTGAGCGGCTTCCAAAGGAGCCTGACTAACGGTCCCATGATCAGGAAGCTGTAGGGATTGAGCTTGCTGACTTAGAGACTCAGTCCTAGGATTCGGCTCAGAGGCCAATGCGGCTTGGGTCATGAGCGAAGCACCGACAAAACCCATGCAAGCTAGAGAGATATTCATCCAAGACAAACGACGGGTTTTCATTGAAATACCTCCGTTTTTGTTGAATTCACGAAGATTTTTAATTCTATGACTCAGATAAAGGCTTTCAACGCTATTTATCTTTGCTATACTTCTATTATAGCAATTTTACTCTGTATTAGCTGGTGCTTTTGGTCGTGTGATGGTGCCCCTGCGGACAGCCGGAGAAGAAACGGCGACGGCCTCGGATGTTTGCTAGACCGCTTTAAAAAGCTGATGATGGCGGTTTCCTTCTCTTACCCACTGGTAGGACACTAAATTGAGAAGGAGGCCAATGGTAAATAAAAGCGCCATCAAAAAGAGCTGATAGCTGGGCACTGAGACGATGACGTCTGAGACAAAATGCAGGAGGTTACTCACCGTAAATAATAGGGTGAGACCGAAGTGGAGCTGGCGGAAACGTCTTAATGCGGTAAAGGCCGTCGCCACAATCGCCAGCATGGGCAGGATAAAGATCCCGAGCATTAACCATAGGATAGTGGACAGCGCTAGATATTCATGGGTATGGGACTGGGTGACATCAATGCCATGAAATAGCGGCATTAGGGCTAGCTGGGTGTGAAAGAGCATCCCCAGCAGAAAGCTGGTCCATAAAGCAATGATTTTACCCTGGAAATTCAAGCCGGAGTAGGTTTGTCGTGTCATGCTGAGTTCTCTAATAATCAGTGGTTTATTGAGTTAGGACGCTTCAGCCCAATCACTTAACTTTGCAGACCTAGAAGTGGGACGCTGGAGATGAACAGCCCCTTTGGGAGGATCTATTTTCATGTTTTGCTTTCGTAGGTCTTTGCGCTTACGGTGCTTTTTCCGTTGAGGAACGGATGCTTCTTGAGTAGGTTTCGATTGATTGTGGATCATGATGCACACCTCCTGCCCTTTGAGGAGCCTGTTTCGGTTGAGGGCATCTGCACCTAGCGTGAGGGCCAATGCGATGGCCCGCCTCATTCAGAAGATAGCCACTAAACTTGAGGATTTTATGAGCGCCCTGAATGCAGTGAGGCTAGCAACGCTGGGGCGTCGATTGGCGATACCGATAATAGGCGGCACAAGCGCCCTCTGATGAAACCATCGGAGCACCGAGAGGATGTTCGGGGGTGCAACGAGTGCCGAATGCTGGACAATCGGGCGGCTTCTGTGTTCCCTGTAAAATCTGCCCGCTAATACAGTCTGTTTCTGGACTAGATACGCTGGCAGCCAGACCAGAATCTAGCTGTCGGCCCGCATCCTTCGACAGATGATGGTGAGCGCCAAGATAGGCATACTCACAGCGTAGTTTTAGTCCACTTTTAGGAATGCTGCTCATGCCGCGCCACTTGCGATCGCAACTCTCAAAGACCGCCATCATCACCCGCTGAGCAACCAGGTTCCCTTGGCGTTGAACAGCGCGGGCATATTGATTTTCTACCGTGGCTTGGTCTGCTTCTAGCTGTTTTATACAGAGATAAATCCCCTGCAGAATATCAACGGGTTCAAAGCCTGTGACGACAATGGGGGTGTGGTACTGGGTTGCGATGGCATCATATTCCTCGTATCCCATCACCGTACAAACATGGCCTGCCGCTAAAAATCCCTGAACCCTGCAGTCTGGGGCCGACAAAATTGCCGCCATCGCAGGCGGCACCAACACATGGGCGACCAGCACCGAAAAGTTAGAAATCCCCTGCTGGTGGGCCTGATAAATCGCCATTGCCGTCGTCGGAGCCGTCGTTTCAAAACCCACCGCAAAAAACACCACCTGCTGATTAGGGTTCTTCTGAGCTAGCTTGAGCGCATCCATCGGAGAGTACACCATCTGCACCGCTCCACCCTGAGCCTTGGCTGACAAGAGATCACAGTCAGTCCCCGGCACCCGCAGCATGTCGCCAAAGGAACAGAGAATGATGTTGGGCGTTAGAGAAAGTGCGATCGCATCATCAATCAAATCCACCGGCGTCACACACACCGGACAACCTGGCCCATGAATCAGCGTAATGTCATCCGGTAGAAGCTGATCAATCCCATACTTCACAATCGCATGAGTCTGGCCCCCACAAATTTCCATAATGGTCCAAGGTCGCGTGACCAGACCCGCAATCTCCTGTGCATGCCCCTGTGCTGTTTCAGCGTCCCGATACTCATCTACAAACTTCATGACTTAGCAACCCCAAGAAACAGCAGTCATCCTACCTCCCCATCTTCTTCAGATCCCCATCTCCAACTCAAAACTCCCAACATAAATCCCCAAATCCCTCGCCGTCTGCACCAACTGCCCCTGAGCATCCACCGGATCAGGACACCGCCCTGACCGGTGGCTTTGCCGGATCTGAGGGACCACTTGGTCTAACGGTTTACTGGTAACTTCGCCATTTTCTAAAACCACCAGTTGGTTATATTTCCTCTCTGCAATTAGATTGATGGCCTCACGACCAAATCGAGCCGCCAGCAACCGATCAAAAGCAGAGGGGGTGCCGCTGCGTTGGATATGTCCCAATATAGTAGCCCTGGTGTCAACGTCCTGTAGCGTACAAAACTGGGGTTCACCCGAATCACAGAGCCGCTGGCTGTGGGCCTGAATCTGCTGTGCTAAATATTCGCTGATACACCGATCTTTTTGGCCTTCTGGTCTACGAACACCTTCAGCAATCACGACAAGGGCAAAACGGCGACCACCTTGGCGCAGGACTGCAATCCGACGGCAAATCTGATCGATGACGGTTTCACTTAAACAAGGTGTTAGCTCTGGAATTAGAATCACATCTGCTCCCCCTGCAATTCCAGAATGAAACGCTAAATGCCCTGCGTCACGGCCCATGACCTGAACCACCATGATGAGATCGTGACTGGCTGCCGTAAAGGTAAGGTCATAGAGCGCCTTCGTGACAGTATTGACGGCGGTATCAAAACCAATGGACTGCTCGGTAAACGGAACATCATTATCGATGGTTTTGGGAATCGCAATCCATTGCCACTGACCTTGTTGAGCAAGGGTATCAATAATATCGAGGCTTCCATCTCCGCCAATCGCAATCAAGGCATCAAGATTGAGATGCCGATAGCCTTGTAGAATTTCACGGGCAATGTTTGGATCGCGAGGATCGCCTTTATTGAGTGCTCCTAAAATACTACCGCTGAGAAACTGTAGGATATCCAAGCCTCGAAGAAAGCCAGGGAAGTCATACCCGTGCTCTCTTAGCTGGAGATCTTCTGTTTGGCAGTTTCCATTCTCTAGATCAAGAAAGCCCTTCGTACCGTAGGGAATACCAAAGACCTCCCACCCTTTACCCATGGCACATTTTATGGCAGCACGAATAATGGCGTTGAGTCCCGGACAGTCGCCGCCGCTGGTGAGAATTCCAATGCGTTTCGGTTGGATCATAGGATTTTAGTAATGAGTAAGGATCCGATGGTTATTTACTGAGCTAACCCGTACTTGCAAATGCTCCTAGAGAAGGGCGATAGGTTTGAATTGCCTGCATGTACTGAACCCGCTCATAGGCACTGGGGTCTGGACAATTCACCTGACTCATACTGCCTTGGAGCTGCTGTACTGAGTTATAATCATGTTCCTCTAGCCACTGGAAAAGATCTCGCTCAAGGATACGAATGTGCTCAATCCCGTGGCGCAGCAGTACACTGACAAGCATTGTGGCATTGGCTCCTACCATTAGCATTTTCAAAACATCTGCTGCAGTGTGAATGCCGCTGGTTGCAGCAAAATCGATGGGTACAGCTCCGTACAGAATGGCGATCCACCGCATGGGTAATCGCAAATCTTGCGGGGTACTGAGTAACAGGTTGGGTGCAACGTCTAGGGTTTCGAGATCGATGTCAGGCTGGTAAAAGCGATTAAACAAGACCAGCCCATTGGCACCCGCATCTGTTAAACGCTGAGCCATATGAGCCAAGTTGCTAAAGAAAGGACTCAGTTTGATGGCAACGGGAATATTAACGGTTGTCGTGACAGCGCGAACGATATCTAGATAGGTTTGCTCAACAGCCATTCCCGGAGTCGCGATATCTGTAGGAATCGCGTAAAGATTGAGCTCTAGGGCATCGGCCCCAGCCTGCTCAATTTGCTGGGCGTAGCTTGTCCAGCCACCCAAGGTTGAACTATTCAGGCTAGCAATAATGGGAATATCAACCCTTTCCTTTGCCTGTCGGATGTGATTGAGATAGGCTTCTGGTCCCACATGAAAAATATTTGGCTCAGGGAAATACGTGAGGGCTTCAGCAAAGCTTTCGGTGCCGTGGGTGAGGTGGTGATGCAGTTCAACGCGCTCCTGACGGAGTTGCTCCTCGAATAGAGAATGCATGACCACTGCCGCAGCACCAGCATCTTCTAGCTGCCGAAGCAATTCAAGCCTCTCAGTCAATGGCGCACAGGCTCCTATGACTAAAGGAGAATGTAGTGTCAGGCCCAGGTAAGTTGTGCTCAAGTTCATCGATCTTCCTCCTGCGGCACCGTCGTTCTACATTACTAGGTGGTCGAAACGATTATGACCATCCCCCATAACTTAGAGTTGGAATCTGAGGAATCTGTGAGGGTAGGGGACAACATATCAAAGCATCCCCTCAACAGAGTGCTGATGTCAGTTTGCTCGTGCCGATAGCGATCACACGGACCATCGACCTGTCAAAGTAATGCTCGCTAAATAGCTTGCCACGACAAGGGTTTTGAGCAGCCAGCCCCGTTGATTCTGCGCTGGTGAGAGTACCTGCTACAACAGCAGTACTAACGGAATGATCCTTTGAGTGATGAGCAATGAAAGATACATTGGCCTATCCAAATGTATGAAGGGTCATGCAACGCTACAGATCAAATGATCACGGCCTCAATGGGGCGTCGGAGCGATCGCGGCATTTCAGGGCCACGGCCAAACCGGATAACTAAATCAGGACGGCGATCGCCAATTCCGAGATAATTTGCAAACTGGGGCCGCAAGGTTGCGACTTCGACAGGCTGATTCAAAAACGCCGTCCGAATTCCCAATGCGCTGGCCTGCAGAGCAAAGCGCTGATAGCATTGCCCCGCCTCGATCCAATGAGATGGCGTATTCGCATCGGAGACGAAGATCGCAATCCCGGCAGAGCTGTGCATTTGGTTGACGTATTTCTTGTTTTCAGCTTTGGGCTTGAACACCCGATCAAACATAAAGCTACCCAACCAATGGGGGGCAGTTGGGTTCCCGGCAGATTTTGCAAACAGTCCATCTCCTCTATGCACCGCTTCTTGCTCGTTGAAACGAATCCAGGTTTTTAGCTCTTTAACAAATGCCGGATCGTTGATTTGAGCTGTATTGCCCTCAACCACATACTCTAGAACTTGCTCCATTGCCTGTTTATCCGTCAGGAGAATGAGATTGACGCCTTTTCCATTTCCAACCTGCTCTAACTGCTTTAGCTCTTCATTTTTGAGCGGTTGCCCGTCATAGTTGGTTCGCGTCGACTGCCGCTGTGGAATGGCCTGAAAGAGAGGGGAAGCAAAAGGCTGAGTCGGTTCCATCTGGATATGGATCCGGTCAGCCGTGGCGACATCTACAGTGCCCTGCAACCCGTAAGCCTTGGCGGCTTGCAAAAGGTTTTCTGTCGCGCAGCCCAGGCTGGCATAGAGGTGATGGTCATCTGGATCAACCGCCGAACAGCGGCGTTCGAGATCCGGCAATATTGAGATGGATGTATCTTCTAATTGAAACTTCCAGCATTGGGTATTGTGACTGGAGGCTGCAAGGGTGGCATAGCGCACCAGTTCACGCTGTATTGCTATTTCTTCAGTCAGAATGGGTTTCGTGTGCCGCCAAGTCTGGCTGACCGCTTTTTCATAGCTGGTGTTACCAGAACCGCAGGATTGGGCTATCCCAGCCCCTAATGTCCCTGCTGCCGTTGTTTGGACAAACCGCCGTCGATTTTGCATGGTGCGTTTTATCGGCTCTGGTTCGTTGACCACACTAGAGGCATTGATATCGACCGTAGTGGTCGTTTTTTCAAGATTTGTATCCACAGCAGCATCCTCAAGCTATCGACACTTATAGGCTACAGATTACTTTTGAGGATGTTATGAAGGCCAAGGACACCCTCATACAGGCTACCCGCTACGGCCCCCGCTCACCTTATCTCTACGACCCGACCTGGCTTCACAAGTTCCTCATGGGATAGTCCTAGCGTCAAGATATAGCCATGTTCACAACAGGTTGGGAGCCTGAAGATTTGGCCTGTCTTCACAAATTTGATGAAATGGACAATATCGGAAGCTATACGGAGCAAGAATTCCCTGATTTTCGCACTCCGACACTGGATACTTTGGATTTTGGCAAAACAAAGCACCATATCCCTCTCTTACTTGAAGTAGATGTCACGAAAGCTCGTGAGGCTATCCGTGAGCTGAAATCTAGAACGGGCGAAGGACTTTCCTTTACGGGTTTCATGATCAAGTGCATCGGTCAAGCCGTTAGTGAACACCCATCTATCCACGCCATGCGACGGGGAAGCAAGCATCTCATTCTTTTTGATGATGTGGATGTTTCCCTACTCGTAGAAAGGTCGGTCGGTCAGAATAATGGCTCGGGAACGCTACCGATGCCCTACGTGATTCGGAAAGCGAATCAGAAAACACTCCAAGCGATCCATACTGAAATCCGCGCCGCTCAAAAAGAGTTGCTGACTGCAGGAGAAGTACAGCTAGGGATACATCGGAATGTAAATCTAACCAAGGCCTTCGCTTTACTACCAAGGTTTATGAGAAATTTTCTGGTTTGGCGGAGATTGGCTAAAGATCCCTTCTTTGCCAAGCAAGCAATGGGTACGGTTGCCGTCACCTCAATGGGGAGTGCTGCCAGATATAGCGGTTACGGGTGGGCGATTCCGATCAGCATCCATCCGTTAGTCTTTGCCTTGGGCAATATTGCTAGAAAACCAGGTGTTGTTGGTGATGCGATCGCAATTCGTCAATATTTGAGTCTGACGATTTTGTTCGATCACGATGTCACGGATGGCGCTCCAGCATTTCGCTTTACCCAGCGGTTAAATGAATTGATTGAGGACGGTTATGGTCTAGCTGAGTAAGGCAGGAGTTATTTATGAAGATTGGCATATCCGAGCCAGCTCGATATCAAGTTCCCTTTCTGGCCTCACCCCTTTCTTACGGATGACCTTCGGTTTCGATTGGGGAATTCTGGCGCTGATTATCTTACTCCTAAAACCGATGGTAGCGATGTTTGGCGAAGTGAGCGGCCATCACCCGCTATTCATCAAGCATGAGTAAAACTCAGGGAACAATGTGCCATGCCTCACCCAGGTGCAGTCGCACTACACCCCAAAAATTTGTAGAGCGGTTGTAGGGGTGAGCTGAGAGACGAAAAAGCACATCTAATTAAATAAACCCTCAACCGTTTGCCGAAATGCAATCAAAGCATGATTGGTTTGAATTGGCCTCAAATCTTCCAATAACTTGTCCGATAGTTCTGATGTGACAATGGTTTTAACTTCAATGTTGGTATTGTAGCCAGCGATATCGCCCATCCGTTTACCATGACTCCCGGCCCCCTGAGCCGGAGTAATTGTGTAGCCAGAGACTCCAAGGGTTGCCAACAATTGCATCAATCGATTCTGCAACACGGCCTCTCCAATTATAGTGACGAGAACACCTTGAGCTAAAGAAGACATAATACCTCCGGAAACTTGTGAAGATAAAATCTACCTATCAATGATCCTGGGGTGAGTTCGACTAACCCGCCATAGAAATGGACTGTCTTACCTAAAAATGCCTGAAAGAACTAGACATCTGAGGTTTTATCCAGATCATCATTAATGAACATTCACGCTGCAAGCGCTAAACCTCAAAGAGACATGGAATTATCGATAATTTTATAACACTATCAACAAAGGTTTGCACTCCAGGACAATTGACAGATAGAACTTGTTTACTTGCGGATGAGATGATGTCGAGGAGAAAGTCCAGGGTTGAAGATGGTTGCGATCTCCTCTTCAGATAGACCTTCAACTTCAGCTTCTAAATTATTAGCATCAAGATGGTGACCTTGCTCAGCCGCCATTTTTATAAAGGTAGCTGAGTCACTTAAGGCTCTCGTTCTCATCTCACGGTCTTGATTGTGTTTAACTGCTTTATATAAATGAGCAGCATTTTTTTGTTTTAACATCATGATTCTCCCAATGGGTATGCCTTAGATCTATGCTCCTCACGGCTAGCTTAGAATGGGTCTGAGGCTATATCATTTTGATTTATGTTCCAGATCTTTGGAGGCGTTAGATAAGAAGGAGGCGTGTAATAGGTGATACCAACAAAATCCCTATTCTGACCTGTTTTTCAACGCTGGCGAAGATAGTCCCACTTTGTTCTAGCCTCGGTTGCCACAAGAGTAAAGGACAAAGGTGATATATATTTATTGTGACAAATTATTAGTGTAGAAAATATTAACTTTTTGCAGTCTGGTTCAAAATGACTGATTTTGAATTGAGAGGCATGATGATTGTTGTGCCATCTTTCTCCAAAGGTCAGCAGCGCCACCCATTTACGATACGCTGAGTGTCAAACAGTGACAGCCCACATCGATGTGGTAACTATTTAAACGGAGAAGTCTAGGGCTGGGTAGCAGACATTGAAGCAATGTCATTACAGAACACCGGAAAGACACTAGCCCCAATGGTCTCATAGGATCTTACCGCACAACTAAAAGCTGAGAAGAGCCACCTGATGGTTATGAAATTATGGACTGAATCTTGGGGGCGTGCTGCATTAGCTCTACTAGTTCATCAATTCCTTTTTTGATGCGTCGAGTGACGGTCACAGGGCTAACGCCGATGCGCTTTGCAACTTCTTGACGAGACAACCGATGCAAGAATACCGCTTCAATCATCACACGAGTTTTTTCTTCAAGTTGGTTGAGCGCCTGCTGTAGCTCTAAACGATCTTCTTCATTGAGTTGCAAAATCTCGTCGTGGGTGTCGGTTAGCGTATCACCGAGGGTCATGGCGGCCTCAGCCTGTTGATGGTGTCCTGAAGAAATACGGGCGTTTAAGCTCAAGGGCACTCGGTTTGATGCGGCGAGTTTGACCGAGCGCCATTCATTGATGGATAGATCTAATTTCTCGGCAATCTCTTGATCGCTGGGCTGTCGGCCTAGTTGCATGATGAGCGATTGGCGAACCTTGGCCCCATCTCGGCTGAGCTGCTGCCAGCGGCGAGGAATGCGAACGGTGTTGGCTCGATCGCGAAGAAAGTGAAGAATCTCACCGCGAATGTAGGGAACAGCAAAGGAACTAAAGGCATACCCTTGAGTGGGGTCAAACCGCTCAATGGCGGTAATCAAACCCATGTAACCACACTGCTCTAAATCTTCGTAGGGTTCAGCACACTGGTGGGCTAAACGGTGAGCCACCTTGCGAACTAAGCCCATATTGAGACGGACGAGGCGATTTCTGAGACGAACGGAAGGCTCCTGTCGGTAAGAAACCAGAAGCTCCATTGATTGAGACTGTAGAGAAGTTTGGTAAGCCATAGTGTTTTAAGCCAGTTGATAACGCCCTATGAAAATCATTATGGATAAATGACTTCGGCGATACCATCGTCAAAACACTGAACTTTCAGTCTCTCTTGAGCCGTGGGATCCGTATTTATACAGAGCGGACGACTCTGTTCTGATCGCTTGAAGACTTGATGCCATTAGTTTCTAGACCCTTCGCTCATATTAGTGAGCATCAGTTGCGAGGGGTAATATATCTGACAAAACTACTCTCTGAGGTGCGCTTGGGGCAGCGGTGATGGGTAATTAACAGTCTGCGATCGCAAGCCACAAATAACCCGTAACTCTTCTGGAACTCTAGATTTGCGAGACCGGCCATGAAATGATTGCTTCATATTACTTCACCTGGGCTCGCAGCTCTACATCTGCCTTGAGAGTCCTTTTGGCGTCTGGATTGTGGTCATTGTGTATTCATAAATGCAGGGAGCAAGATGGAGTTATCCAGTTTAAGGAGATAGGGCTATGCCTGCCTATATCAATGCGATCGGAAAATTTTTACCCGGTGATGCGATTTCCAATGATCGGCTAGAAGCCCACCTCGGCCAAATTAATGGACAACCCTCTAAAGTTCGTAAATGTGTACTCAAACGTAACGGTATCCAGCAGCGTTACTATGCCATCGATGCCCATCAAAATACTTGCTTTTCCAATAGCCAAATGGCTGCCCATGCTGTGCGGGATGGCCTTGCAAATGCGCTAGTCGATGCCCAAGACATTGATTTACTTGCCTGTGGAACCACACTCCCCGACCTCTTGGTACCCGGATTTGCCAGCATGGTTCATGGTGAGCTACCTGAACTATCGCCGCTAGAGATTATTTCAACTCAAGGTGTCTGCTGCTCTGGTGTCGCGGCCCTTAACTATGCTGTGGCCCAGCTTGAGTTGGGGAAAAGAAGAAATGCGATCGCAACCGCCTCTGAATTTGCCTCGCGCCTATTTAAACACACTAAATTTGAAGCTGAACCCTCTATAAAGTCCGGTGAAGCCCTTCCCTTCGACACTGAATTCCTGCGGTGGATGTTATCGGACGGAGCCGGTGCCTTCATCCTCCAGGATCGTCCTAATCCTCACGGGGTTAGTCTACGAGTCGATTGGATTGAGCTAATTTCCCACGCCAATGCCTACCCCGTCTGTATGTCAGCCGGTTCAGTGGACGGGCAAAAAAGCTGGCTCGACTATCCCTCCTATATTGAAGCAGCCCAGGCTGGGGCCATGAATCTACGCCAAAATACGCGACTGCTTGATCGTGTGGTGAAGCTGGGGGTTGAAGGTTGGCTCAAGCTAATTGAGGCTGGACGGGTCAAACCAGACGAGATTGATTGGTTGCTCTGCCACTATTCCTCGCATTTCTTTAAGAGCAAAATTGTGGAGCTGCTGGAGAATGCAGACTGTATGATTCCTGAGCACAGGTGGTTCACCAATCTCTATACTCGCGGCAATACTGGCTGTGCCTCCATTTATCTGATGCTGGAAGAGCTGTTCCACTCCGGGAAGCTGCAACCAGACCAAAAGATCTTTTGCTTTGTGCCCGAAAGCGGACGGTTTACCACTGCCTATATGATGCTGACCGTTGTTGAGTCTAGCGCTGAACCTAGCTTGATAGCGGCGAAGCCTCAACGATCATTGAGTGAACCGGTCAGCATCAAATCGATATCCGATAACATTAAAGTTTCAGAATCAGCCGATCTCCTGCGTCAGCTCACCTTGACTTGGCTTGAATTTGACCGTCAGCTCCGCTCGGTGCCCCTCGTGCGACGGCTTCATAACGGAACCTTCTCGCTTCAGGACTACCAGGCGCTTCTGTGTAACCTGCGGCCCCAAGTCGCTGAAGGGTCTAGATGGATTGCTCGTGCCGCTTCTAACTTCACTGATTTTCAGCTTCGCTCTACTTTTATTAAACATGCACAAGAAGAGCATCGAGACTTTCAAATGCTGGAGCACAACTATATTTCAGTGGGTGGTGACCCTGCCAATATTCTCAAAGCTCAGAAAAATATTGGGGGTGAAGCCCTTTCAGCTTTTATCTTCCACCATGCCTCTCAGCCCGATCCCGTTGATTTAATCGGTAGCATGGTGATCATCGAAGGGGTCGGCAATCAGCTTGCCGGACAGTGGGCCAAGCAAATTCAGGCCCAGCTTAATCTTGCCCCTGAGCAGGTTTCCTTCTTGTCCTACCACGGAGACAATGATGCCTTGCACCTCCAGAAGCTTAATGCTCTGCTGCAGGGGAGTTGGATGACTGATGAGATTGCTCAACGCATAATCAAAACAGCTCAAGTCACCGCCCGTCTCTATCGTTTGCAACTTGAGGAGATTCAATAATATGTCATCTACTGCGCCCAATACCCCGCCGGATTATCCTAAAGTACCCGTTTATACACCTCAGCCTTACAACCGCCGCAATCCGAATACTTGGGATGTTTTATACGTCGATGAGGCGATTCCCCTCGATTCGGTCGCAAAGGCTTATATGCTCAAGGATTTACAGAACTGGACTCGCAGCTATTTGTTGATTCCGATTAGAGCGATCGCAAACCTTTGTCTCGCTACGATCATGGTGGTTAAGCGTTTACTGCCGTTCCAGTTTCGTGCCTATCGGCTGATGCATCAGGTGGCCGCTTTTTTCTTGAATACCTTTGTCACCCCTGAAGCCTGTTATCTGATCGTGCGCCACATTAGCCTGGGGTCTAACATCGCTAATTTCCTGATTGATAATGGCCCCGACCCTGCCATAGAGCGGTCTACCCTATATCCTAAAACCGTTAATGATCTTGCTGATCGGATGGCATTTCTAGAACACGATCTGATTTTGTACAACTTTGTCTGGGATTATCATCAAGCACAGCAAAAATCCCCCCATTGGCTCACCGAGGTCCGTCAACGAGGTTTAGACTTTGGCAGTATTAAATCTATTGAAGTCAATATTGATTTTAATCAGCGCCGCTGGCACAGAATTCTAGACCTAGAATCAGCTATTGAACTGTTTAAGGTCTTTTATTCCCTCTGTCTCACCCGCGACGAATTTGCCCGTGCTGTACTGTCGTTGCAGCTTGATGAAAACTTCGGTATTTACGTCAGCAACATCATCGGAGATAGCCGTTGGAACCACCTCATTACCAATCGTCACCCGCTGATTCCCAACAGTCCTTTTAATGCAGCTCGCAACCTATTTCTGCATGGTCTGCTGACGGAATATTTATATCGATATTTAGAGATCTGCAGAGATCAACATTTGACGCGACTTTCTTAATGAAGTCCCCAAGACCGCCAGCTATGGGCGGTGCCTGTGTCTGCACCAGTGGTGCAAGAGGCCAGTTGATTGAGATTTACGCCCTGAGATTGGATATCTTCTAGGTCACAATTCTTAATGCAGGCTCCTTTGAGGTTAACGTTACGCAGATTTGCGCCACTGAGTTCAACGGCACTGAGATTCGCACCACTGAGATCAGCCCCGTCAAGATCAGCGCCGCGCAGATCGGCCTGCGTTAAGTCAGCCCCGACCAAACTTGCCTTTCGCAAGTCTGTGCCGATCAGATTGACGTGCCGAAGCACTGCGCCACTGAGGTCTGCGCCCCGCAAGTCAGCATCAGTCAAATTAGCCCCTTCCAGGTTAGCTCGACTGAGGTCTATCTGATTCATGTTGGTACTGCTCAAGTCGGCACCACTTAAATCAATACCGCTCAATCTGAGATCATCTAGATTCATTCCATGAAATCGAATGCCAGAGAAATCTCGATAACCCTGATTATATTCGTGTAATAGCTCTTGGATACGACTCATGACTATTCTCCTGATTTATCCGCATATAGCCGCAATAAAGCATCTCAATGCTGCTGAGCTGAACAAAGTATCAGGGAATTAAGCGTGAAGTCTAAAGAATTAAGTATTAAATTGACTTGTAATGTTGTATTCCCGTCAATTTCAGCTCTAAACTGATTCAGGTAATAACTGCCCACTGCAGCGCTATTTATATCATAGCTTGCAATCTAAAATTCCAGCGAGTTGGTTTATAGAACGAAATGTCATATTGCTTTTATGCAGAAGCTGAGAAGCCCGATCGCATCCCCTACTATGGGTGGGCCACCGTTACCATCACACCATCATTGCTCGGCAGCAGTAATGCGACCCGTTTTGCTGGAACAAGTGGAACCAATGATATGGGTGTTCCCTGGCCAAAATCGAGTTCTTCTAATGGGATTCGAGACAGATTGGTCACCAACAGTCCTGCGAGGGGGTCGGAAACATATAAATTCGACATTTTCTTCATCCCGTAGGTTTCTCGATAGGCTTCTAAATTGGCTAACGCTTGCTCAATATCACCAGCTCGCTGTCCTAAGATCATTGTGTTCAATCGTTGAGCAATATCAGCTAGAGAAAGATGACGAAGGTCTGCTAGTGCTAACCGACAGGTCGCAATTTTAATCGCATTGCCAAAATAGTTTAGTGGAATAACCTTGCGATAGATTCTGCGAAAATCAATGGCACAATTGAGCGAAAGTTCTGTCGCAGGATCAGCATCAGGGTGCCAAAGCTGACCATATTGCTTCCATAGATAGGCACACAGAACTGCATTATCAGAGCATGGTCGAGGATGGCAGCTTTCTTTTAATGCCGTGAGCGATGAGTGAGATAGGGGGAAAGCATCCCAAGCGATCGCATCGATATCTGGGAACTGGCGTTCTTCGTGAATCGTTAACCCTGTCTTCTGGCTAAAAGTGACATTAAAATCGCTGGTTTCAAGTAAAGCGTCTTTGTTCTTGGAGACGTCCAGTTTGAAGACGTTTAGTAATTTGTCGCGATCATGATTAGGGCTGCGGTAGGGTTCCCCTCGACAGGCTTTGGCCCAGGACGATAAAAAGTAAAAGAAGCTATAGCCATCGACTAAGCAATGGGCCATATTGACTACCAGCACAGAGCCGTTACGGAATTGGTGTAAACAAAATCGAGCCAGGGGGTGATCGGGTTCAGCTTTGACCTCTAAAAAGAATGCCGCCAGATCGGATGGGAGAGCGGTAGAGGGCTGTATCTCGCCGGAATGCTCGGTAACGTCTAAGTCAACAGGATCTAACTGAGGCTGAACATAAGCTCTGTTGTATTCAATGATTAATTGTCCACTGACAGGATAGAAATCTGCGAGAACTTTCTCTAGCGACTTGCTCAATGACGCTGCAGGAAGGATGCGATCGTAGAAGATTGCGAATTGAATTGAATAAGAACTAGCGCCAATGAAGGGATAGTCAGGAGGCGCTAATGGAATTGAAACGGCGGATGGCTGACTCATTGCCACATTCTCTACGGCGGGTGGCCTGACAGATGAAACGCAGACTTCCGCGTATCTTTAAGCAATTTAGAAATCATTCTGCGGCAGCAGATTGCCTGCTGCCGCCTATCCGTTAGACTTCGACCGGCATAGGGCAAGAGACGTTTGTTCCTCCTAGACCGCAGTATCCGCCTGGATTTTTCGCTAGATACTGCTGGTGATAGTCTTCGGCATAGTAGAACGTTGGGGCCTCGATAATTTCAGCGGTAATTTCGCCATAGCCCGCCTTGGTTAGCGCTGTCTGATAGCTTTCTCGTGAGGCTTCTGCCTGTTGCTTTTGAGTGTCTGAGAAGGTGTAAATTCCAGAACGATATTGAGTGCCGGTATCATTGCCCTGGCGCATTCCTTGGGTGGGGTTATGACTTTCCCAGAATACTTTGAGCAGATCGGGGTAAGAGATAACGGTAGGGTCGAAGACGACTAAAACAACTTCATTATGCCCCGTCATCCCTGAACATACCTCTTGGTAGGTAGGATTAGGGGTTGAACCTGCGGCATAACCGACTGCTGTGCTGTAAACGCCTTCCTGCTGCCAGAACTTGCGTTCTGCGCCCCAAAAGCACCCCAAGCCAAAGATCGCGGTTTCCATGCCGTCAGGGAATGGAGCTTGTAGAGAGTGACCATTGACAAAGTGTTTCGAGGGGACCGGCATTGCTTCTGAGCGTCCCGATAGTGCTTCCTCAGAGGTGGGAAGGGTGAGTTTTTTGCCAAATCCAAATAAACCCATGATTTTTATCTGTAATGTAGGTGAGCGTTCTTTAATAGCGTAACGAATATTGACAGCGGCTCTATACTAAAGCAAGATTTTCCAGATTTAAGCAACAAAATAGAATAGGCATGATACCCTGTTGGCAATTCGTATGCTTGGCTTGGTCTAGCTGAGGCTAGAACCCTTTCGTTGTAATGGTTTAACTTAACTGGCAATTTGTGTACGTAAAGCAGCTCGAACTTTCTAACTTCAAATCCTTTGGCGGAACGACTAAAATCCCGATGCTGCCAGGGTTTACCGTGGTTTCTGGCCCTAACGGCTCTGGCAAATCTAACCTCCTTGATGCCCTCCTTTTTGCGCTGGGGCTGTCCACTTCTAAGGGGATGCGTGCAGAACGGCTCCCTGATCTGGTGAACCATGCTCAGGTTAAACGAGGCCACGCCATCATTGAAACGCGAGTTTCGGTGACCTTTCAGCTCTCTGAGGCCGAACTCGCTGAACTGGCTGAAGAAGAAGAGTCTACGGCTCCTGACTCAGAAATAACAGCTCCTAAAGCCGATCTTGCCGTTGTCGAGAATGAACCCGTAGATAATGAACCAACGGACAGTGCTGCTGAAGAGACCCTAGCCCCCGATGAATGGAAGGTGACTCGCAAGCTCCGGGTGACGAAGCAAGGCACCTATACGTCTTCCTATGCCATTAATGATGAGCCTTGTACGTTATCGAAGCTGCATGAAGAATTAAACCGCCGCCGTATTTACCCTGAAGGCTACAACGTGGTGTTGCAGGGGGACGTCACTAATATTGTGTCAATGAATGCTCGTCAGCGGCGGGAAATCATTGATGAACTGGCGGGAGTGGCGAACTTTGATCGCAAAATCAATCAGGGCAGAGACAAGCTTGATGCTGTTAAAGATCAAGAAGATCGATTCCGTATTGTTGAAACAGAGCTGATTGAACAGCGAGATCGGTTAGATCGCGATCGCATCAAGGCTCAAAAATATAAAGCCCTGCGCGCCGAACTGCAAAGCAAGAAAACCTGGGAAAGCGTTCTGCTGTGGAAGGATCTGCAAACACAGATAGAGACGCTGCAGCAGCAAATTGTCAGCAATAACGAATCTCAAGGACAGCTTGCCGTCAAAATCACCGCAGCCAATGCTGAAATCGAAACCGTCACGGCCAAGTTAGAAGAACTCAACGCTCAAGTGAGAGCATTGGGTGAAGAAGAACACCTCGCCGTTCAGTCTCAAATCGCTAATCAAGAGGCTGAGTTGCGACAGCTCCAACGTCAAAAAACTGAGCTAGTCACCGCTCAAGACGCTGCCACCGAAGCCATTGCCCAAACCCAAACGCAGCTCAGCAGCAATCAGCAGGCCTTGGTGAGCCTAGAGCAACAGCGCCATGCTGTTGAATCTGAAGAGATAGCGGCTCTCACGCAACAGCGCGATCTCGCTCAAGTCGATCTCGACGCCATCCGGTCTCAGTCCCAAGCATCGGCAGAGTCTGCCGATGCTTGGATGCAGCAGCAGGGCCAGCTCAATGAACAGCGCAATAATTTATTGCAAAGCCTAGAACCCCAACGAGCAGAGCAGGCTCAGCTTCGCGAGCGGGTCCAGCAGCTTGAGCGACAGGCCCAGCTTCAGGACAAGGCTGTGTTGCAAATTGATGAAGAGATTGCTCAGACTCAAGGCGAGCTAAAAAAAGCTGAAACGGTTGTCTTAGAACAAGAAGCTCAGGTACAGACCTTAGCCGCAGCCGTCGCCAACTCAGATCAGTCCATTAGTACCCAGGACGAAACTCAAAAGCGCCTGCTTCGAGAGCAGCAAGAAAAGCAGCGGCAGCTCGACAAACTAGAGGCCCAAGAGGAAGCGCAACAAGAGGCTCAGGGCACCCACGCCACTCGGATTATCCGAAAGGCTAAGCTAGAGGGGGTTTATGGTCTGGTGGCTCAACTCGGCCAAGTTGATGCCCGCTATCAGGTCGCCTTAGAAGTCGCCGCCGGGGGCCGGATGGGGCAGCTCGTCGTTGATGATGACGAAGTTGCAGCCGCTGGCATTGAAATACTCAAGCGTGAACGAGGGGGGCGAGCCACGTTTTTGCCCATGAATAAGATTCGTAGATCGAAGGGCTTGCCACCGCTTAATGAAGCAGGAGCCATTGACTATGCCCTACGGCTGATTGATTTTGATGCAGAATACGAACCGATTTTTGCCTATGTTTTTGGCAATACGGTGGTTTTCCCGACCCTAGAAGAGGCCCGTCGCAATATTGGTCGCTATCGTATGGTCACCCTAGAGGGCGATTTGTTAGAGGCCACTGGCGCAATGACGGGGGGTAGCCGCAACACCCAGCGCACCCTTCACTTCGGTACCGGCGAAGCGGGAGAATCAGCCGCCATTGTCACCCTCAGACGCCGATTGCAGGACATCGCTGATCTGCTCAATCCCCTCGCTAAAAAACTGGGGCAAGCGCAGGATAGTCTAGCTCAAGCGAGCCGTGATCTGATCCAGGGGCGTCAGACACACCGAGAGGCCCAACTCCGTGCCGAACAGCTTACCCGCGAGGTGCAAACACTACAGGCAAGGCGGCAACACTTAGCAGATCAGGGTCAAGCCTATACGCAGGAATTTGTCACCGCGCAAGAAAGACTCCAGACTTTAGAGGTGAGCCTCCCTGAACAAGAGGTCAAGCTCGAAGAAGTCAGGCTGGCGCTGGTTACGCTAGAGCAGTCCCAGGCCCACGGCGAATGGCAGGTGCTGCAGCAAACGATTCAGGCCCGTGAAGTCTCGCTAAGAGAACGGGAGCAAGCCCTACGAGCAGCCCAGCAACGCTTGGGAGAGTTTGATCTAGAGCAGCAGCGCCTCAAAGAACGACTGCAACAAGGAGAGCAGCAGCTCAAAGACTTTGCCCAACAGCAGGAAACCAAGGTTAAGCAGCAACTTGAGAACCAAGCCCAACAGGAAACAATGATGGGCACGATCACTGCCCTCAAGGCAGACCTGGCTAAGTTAGAGGAGCGACTGGGGAGCGGTAAGCAGGAACGCGATCGCACCGAGCAAAACCTCAAAGTCTGTAATCAAGCTCACCAAAAACTGCTCTGGGAACTTGAAAAGCTGCAGGCCACTGCCCAGGAGCATAAAACTCAGCTTCAGCAGCTTCAAGAACAGCTTGCCACCCAGGCGTCAGAACTCCCTGATCCACTGCCCGAACTGCCTGAAGAGTTAACACTAGAAGAGCTTCAGCAACAGCTTCAGTCCCTGCAGCGTCGCCTAGAAGCAATGGAGCCGGTCAACATGCTGGCGATTGAAGAATACGATCGCACCCAGGCTCGACTTGAAGAACTCACTGAAAAGCTAGAAACGCTGCTAGAAGAGCGCACCGAAGTTCTGCTTCGCATTGAGAATTTCACAACGTTGCGATTTAAGGCATTCAAAGAATCCTTCGATGCGGTGAATGCAAATTTCCAGAAAATCTTTGCTGAGCTATCCGATGGCGATGGTCATCTCCAGCTTGAGAACCAAGAAGATCCGTTCTTGGGCGGCTTGAACATGATTGCCCACCCTAAAGGTAAACCCGTCCAGCGCCTCGCCTCAATGTCGGGGGGAGAGCGATCTCTGACCGCTCTCAGCTTTATCTTTTCGCTACAGAGCTACCGCCCTTCGCCGTTCTATGCCTTTGATGAAGTAGACATGAACCTCGATGGAGCCAATGTAGAACGCCTCTCGAAGATGATTCAGCAGCAGGCAATGAAAACACAGTTCATGGTGATCAGCCTCCGTCGGCCCATGATTGAGGCGGCAGATCGAACCATTGGTGTTACACAGGCCAGAGGCACCCATACTCAGGTCATCGGTCTTCAGTTAAGAGCTGCAGCTCAAGGCTAGGCTCAGCAGTCTAGAAAAGCTATGGGACAAGGGCTTTCAAGTCGACTGTTTTGACCTGACGCGATGCCCTCAAAACCCAGGCCAGCAATGATAGTCGTGCAGTGTAATAATTACAGCGTGTGTAACATCAGCAACAAGGGCAATAGAGTTCGTGGGTTCAATCGGTGCTTTTCTAGAAAATTTAATCCGGCAAAACCGTCATCTCAAGGTGATTGAGTTAGGGGCCGAGTTCGCTAGCTTTTTTCTGAAGAGCTACTGGAATGAGGGCTATTTTGAAATGAATAAAAATGGGGAGTTTCACCTAATCCGGGCTGCCCAAGCATATTTTAAAGACCAACAGGTCACTGTGTTTGATGTCGGAGCAAATCATGGTCAATGGTCTGTCCGCCTGAAGGAGCTTTTACCAGACTCAGTGATTCACTGCTTTGAAATTGTCCCGAATACCTTTGATATTCTTGTCGAAAAACTTGCTGCTCACAAAGGAATTGTTTTTAATAACACGGGTCTTTCAGATGTGCCGAGAGAACTGCAGGTTACTTTTTTTACAGATGAAGATACGGGTAGTAGTATTCAAGCCTTACCGTGGGATTCACCTTCAAAATCTGTGGCCTGTGATGTAGTTTCTGGAGATCAATACTGCAAAGAGCATGGTATCGACAAGATTGACTTTCTCAAGGTTGATACAGAAGGACATGAAGTGTCGATTCTCAAGGGATTTAGCGAACGACTCAAGTCAGAGAAGATTACGCTGATTCAATTTGAATATGGTTTTACCTATCTCCCGCCCAGATCAACCTTAGGTGATGTCTACGATCTGCTCTCGCCCTATGGGTATTGCATTGGTCGGCTCTACCCCAAGGGAGTCGAGTTCAAACCGTATGATTTTTTTGTGGATGAAAACTTCAAGATGGGCAACTATGTTGCGGTGCATAAATCTGCCCCTAGTCTCATCCAGCAACTCTCGGTATCAGGCCAGAAGTATACTGCTTAGGAGCCGTTACTGCTCTTTCTTCTCTGCCATTGTGCCTCTACACCTGGCCTGATCGCGGCCCAGCCTAGTGGCAAGTCAAACAACTGGGTAACAGACGGATCTAGCTCAACAATTCTTCTGAGCGATACAACTTTAGCCTCAGCCTCATTTGTCGCTTGGCCGGTATGAAATTGCCAGGAGCCGTCATCTGCGTCATGGGTAACCAACAAAATTCCCTTCCCCTCCAAAACATGCCTTGTCGTGAAAACAGCAACATTCGGTGGATCGTCAAACAGCCAATCACTCATTGCATATAACCTCAAGAAAATAGGGTTGCTAAAACAAACTCGTAATGAGTATGATTTAAGCGTAGTCGATAAAATCGCTTGTCGTGGTTCGAATTGCAAATCTTGCCCTGAAAGACATTCACCGCCCGCTGTATCGTCAGAATGACCCGTATAATGTGAAGGCTCTGATGGTTTCCATCGCCGAAATCGGCCTTCAGGAGCCCATTGATGTTTTAGAAGTTGAGGGACGTTACTATGGGTTTTCGGGCTGTCATCGGTATGAAGCCTGTGCTCGACTGGGTTACGATACCATTCGCTGTCGAATCCGACGGGCCACCCCTGCGGCGCTCAAAATGCATCTTGCTTAGTTCTCGTATCGAAAAGGAGTCCTGAATTATGCCAGCAACTTCCATGCCCATCAATATCGGCATTGACGAAAAAAAACGCCAGGATATTGCCGATGGCCTCTCTCGCCTACTAGCTGATACCTACACCCTCTATCTCAAAACCCATAATTTTCATTGGAATGTGACGGGGCCAATGTTTCAGACACTGCACCTGATGTTTGAAGGGCAGTACAACGAATTGGCGCTGGCTGTAGATGCTATCGCAGAACGAATTCGCGCCCTCGGCTTCCCGGCCCCTGGTACCTACAAGGAGTACAGCCAGCTCACCTCTATTCCTGAAGCTGATGGTGTCCCCACAGCAGCAGATATGATTCGTGAGCTGGTAGAGGGGCAAGAGGCTGTGGTCCGTACCGCTCGGTCAATATTTCCAACGGCAGATGAGGCCCATGATGAACCGACGGCTGACCTACTGACTCAGCGCCTTCAGATTCATGAAAAAACAGCTTGGATGCTGCGTAGTCTTTTGTAGTCAAGCCTGAGATAGATAAGCAGCAACCCGCTACGAGACCGTAGCGGGTTGCTTAGGGAAATTAGCCCTCTTTTTGTGTTGCTTCTGTAATGAGCCTAAAAATTGCGTGGGTGAGGGGGATTCCAAACGCAGCCAGAAAAAATATCTTGATGCATAGAACTAGAAATGCAATCATGCTTCTTCCTCAATTTGTTTGCCACTGTCAAGCAAGCTACTGCTGTGATGCCGATGCAGTTGCTCTAATGGGGGGACCACTCGCTTTTTTAATGGTCGCCCTGCGCTAGTTATTATACCTGTGGCCGAGGCTTCCATTGTCGTTGGGCGGGCTAAAATGGGCACGCATCTGCATCAAGGCAGTGCTTGCCTGAGAGTGCTGCTTTAGCCTGTTCATAGTCCTCAAGCTCAACGGGGACAGGGCTGACGTGCCAGATGTCTTGGCAATACTCGCGAATGGCTCGGTCAGATGAAAATTTCCCAATCCGGGCTACGTTTAAGATTGCCATACGGGTCCAATTGTCTCTATTGTTAAAGGCTTGTCCCACGGCATCTTGGCAGTCAATGTAGGAGGGATAATCCGCGAGCACTAAGTACGGATCTTGGTTCAAAAGTCCGTCTACAAGGGGTTGAAAGAGGTTGCCATCTCCGTGGGAAAAGTAGCCTGAGCGAATCAAGTCAATGGCTTCTTTTAGCTCTGGGTTGCCGTCGTAACAGGCCTTGGGCTGATAGCCGTTGGCTTTGCAGTCAGAGACTTCCTGGGCGGTGAGTCCAAACAGAAAGAAGTTATCAGCGCCGACGGCGTCTCGAATTTCGATATTGGCTCCGTCGAGGGTGCCAATGGTCAAGGCTCCATTCATTGAGAATTTCATGTTGCCGGTCCCTGAAGCTTCTTTGCCGGCAGTGGAAATCTGCTCTGATAGATCGGCGGCGGGATAAATGCGTTGGCTATTGGTGACGTTGAAGTCGGGCATGAAGACGACCTTGATGCGATCGCAAACATCTGGGTCACCATTCACCACCTCTCCCACCGCATTGATTAGTTTAATCATCAACTTTGCCATCCCATACCCCGGCGCAGCCTTGCCGCCAAAGATAAAGGTGCGTGGCGTGACCTCAAGCTCTGGATGATGCTTGATCCGGTTATACAGCGTAATAATGTGCAGTACATTCAAGTGCTGCCGTTTATATTCATGAAAGCGCTTGGCTTGAATATCAAAGATTGAGTTTGGGTTAATAGTCAACCCCTGCTGAGTTTGAATATAATCTGCAAGATCTTGCTTGACCGAGTGCTTAACATGTTGCCATCGCTGTCGGAAATTAGAATCTTCAGCTAGTACTTCAAGCTGTCTTAGATCTTCAAGCTGCTTGATCCAACCTTCACCAATCTCACTAGAGATCAGTTGAGTCAGCCTTGGATTAATCAAAACCATCCACCGACGAGGGGTGACGCCGTTGGTCTTATTGTTGAATTTCTGAGGCCACAGCTCATAGAAATCCTTCAAAACACCCGTTTTGAGCAGCTCTGTATGGAGGGCTGCAACACCGTTGATGGCGTGGCTGCCAACGCAGGCTAGATGAGCCATCCGAATCCGTTTGCCGTCGCCCTCTGCAATCAAAGAGAGATGAGCAAGTTTCTCGCTGTCCCCCAAGTACTTCAGTCGGACCTGATCTAAGAAACGCTGATTGATTTCGGTGATGATTTCTAGATGACGGGGCAAAAGACGACCGAATAACTCAATGGACCAAGTTTCTAGGGCTTCTGGAAGCAAGGTGTGATTCGTGAAGGCGAAGGCCTTTTGAGTAGTGCTCCAGGCCGTATCCCAATCCAGCAAATACTCATCCACAAAAAGCCTCATCAGTTCGGCAATGCCAATGGCTGGGTGGGTGTCGTTAAGTTGAATGGCAAACTTGTCATCAAAGTTCTCTAGAGGATCTTGCCTTTGGAGATGAATTCTTAGCAGATTTTGGAGTGAACAGGAAACAAAAAAGTACTGCTGCTCTAAACGAAGCTGTTTCCCTTGAATTGGCTCGTCATTGGGATAGAGTACTTTTGTCAAATTTTCAGAAATGATTTTGGCATCTACTGCGCCATAATAGTCCCCCACATTGAACGCCTGGAAGTCAAAGGATTCGGGTGCCTCTGCTTTCCAGAGCCGCAGCGTGTTGGTGGTATTAACGCGGTAGCCTGAAATGGGGGTGTCGTAGGGGACACCTTTGACGACCTGATGAGGAATCCAGCGAACTCGGTATCGGCCCTGCTCATCGGTGTAAGGCTCGGTATGCCCGCCAAACTTAACCTCGACGGCATTCTCTGGTCGAGGGATTTCCCAGGGATTACCGAGGTGCAGCCATTTATCGGTGATTTCAACCTGCCATCCGTCTCGAATCACCTGGTCAAAGATACCGTACTCATAGCGAATCCCATAGCCAATGGCCGGGATTTCTAAGGTCGCCAGGGAGTCCATGTAACAAGCCGCTAAGCGCCCCAAGCCACCGTTACCAAGGCCAGGTTCTTCCTCTTCGGCTAGAAGAGCATTGAGATCAAGTCCGGAGGCTTTGACGGCCTCTTCAACCTGGGGGTAGATGCCGAGATTAACGAGATTATTGCCTAGATGGGGGCCAGGTAGATATTCAGCAGAGAGATAGCAGACGATTTTGACATCCTGCTCGCGGTAGGCTTTGACCGTATTAATCCAGCGGTGCAGAAGGCGATCTCGCACCGTATAGGCCAGCGCCATGTAGTAGTCGTACTGGGTGGCAATCTCAGGGAACTTGCCCTGAATGTAATAGAGATTATCTGCGATCGCACGCCGCAGTGTTTCAATCCCCAAGCCGGTGCGGTCATCTTCGACCTGCTGACTGGCATCAGCCTTAGAGACTTGTGCTGTATCTGTTTCAAGATCCGATGCTGGATTCCAGGGGTGTCTGTACATAGGGCTGCAACTGCTTCACAACAATGGGCTTAGTCTTGCAACACTGACTCTGGCTGACTTACGGTGAGGGTCTATCGAAAGGCATCACCCTAATCAATGGCACCAACCCATACCTTATAAATACCAGCTTTAAGATCATGCATCTCTAATGCAGCCGCTTTGCCTGATGGTGAATCATCGGCACAGAAGAGTTTTTGATCTGGGCCACTGACGAATAGGGTCGTATCAAGATATTGACTCTTGATGAGTTATAACTATTCCTGGTGTATGGTCTAGGAGATAAACAAGGCGTATCCTTCTGAGCAAGCAAAGCTACCAGAGAAAATACACCATGACTCAGGGTAATCTAGTCGAGTTCCATAAACCAGAGCAGGAGGGAACGTTTCGCGATGCACTCAGTGAACTGGTCCGCCAAGGTGCCCGCGACATCATTACACAAGCTCTGTCGCCATGTTGTCATTCCTAAAGGCTTGTGAGACAAGGGTTAGGTTCTACCACTAACGCTTTGCCCAGTCTTAATCTGCTCTGTGGGATGCAGAATGACCTGTTCACCGTCCCTGAGACCTTGGTCAATGACCGCTTCTAGGTCACTACGCTGGCTGATGGCAACCTGACGTTTCTGGGCTTTGCCCTGCTCAGCAACGAAGGTACACCATGCCTGATCTTCACAGCGGAATAGAGCGCTGAGCGGTACTTTCAGAACATCTTTTCCTTCCCAAACCACAATCTGAGCCTCTACTCGATACCCATCTCCAATGGAGGTTGGGGCGTTGGTAAAATTGGCAATCACATTGACGCGCTGCTCTTCTACGCCCAGGGCAGAAACCTCTGTAAAAGCCGAGGGTTCAATATAGCGAACTTGGGCCTGAACGGATTGCTCCCCACCCCAATGTTCAATCTTGATGGCGTCTCCTGGTTTGATCTGGACAGCATCGGCAGACAGGACATCAATGACCAACTCCAACTGCGTTGACTGACCTAGCTCAAGCAAGGGATCACCGGCTTGGACGAAGCGGGCGCTCTGCTGCGTGACTCGGAGCACATTGCCGCTGGAGGGCGCACGGACAACAGTGCGACGGGCTTCGTCGGCTAAGTTAGTCAGGGAGGCTTCGGTACTGGCAATTTGAGCCTGATATACCTCTTTGAGGTAGTCGGGATCTTTTCTTTCGGCCTGCAGCACCGCCAGGGCTTTTCGGGCTGATGCAACATTGGCGATCGCAACTTGCACTTGGTGCTGAGCCACCTTGAATTCCTGTTGGCGTCGGGTTTCGGCGAGTTCAGCATCTTCTCGAACTTTGCGCGATTGGGCACCAGCGGCTTCAAGTTCTTGGGCGCGTTGGCGATCTCGGGTGGTCTGGGCTAAAGTTGCTCTGGCTTCTTGCCGTTGGGCTTCGGTTTGTTGTTGAGTTGCGATCGCAGCTTGAATCTGGGCTTCGGCCTGAGCGAGGGCAGCGGTTTTCGGACGCTGGGTATCCACGCCAGTCTTTTGGGCCTGTAATTCTCGCAAACGAGCCTGGGCTTCTCGTACCTGCGTCGTCAGCGGCAGGGGATCGATGCGGGCAATGATCGTTCCCTGTTGAATGGGGTCGCCGGGATCGAGGTCAATCCGGTTCAAACGACCGGTGACGGGTGCGGCGACGGTAAAGCGATCTCGCACCCTGGTTTTACCTTCAGCATCCACCGTGACCGCGAGGGTGCCTCGTTTGACTGTGCCTAAATCCACAGGGATCGGCTGGGGCCGGAAGGCGAGGACCGCTAGGGTGAGAAGGCCCAGTCCGGCGAGCCAGTAGGGAAGACGGCGGGGGAGGCGTTTCCAGGGCGGGGGCTGGGGGGGCGTTTTGGGTTTTGAGTTTTGTTCATGCAGGGTCTCGATAGGAGACGTTTGCATCGGGGGGTGGGGAGATAGAGAGGTGGGGGGAGACTCAAGAGGTGCAGGAGATAGGGACGCTTGAGAGGGATCAAGCGCTGACTCGGAGGAAGACTTCAGTTGGGGCGACTGATCCATTGAGTACTGACGAGGTTTGGACTGCATAGGATGTTCCTCCTTATTCACGAGTCTTGAGAACGGCAATTAAATCGAGGTGATTGAGCTGGTGGCGGATTAACCAGCCGGAACCGAAGGCCGTTAGGGTAATGACGACAAAGGCGTAGGCATAGCTTGAGGGTGAGACGACTAGGGGGAGCCGATAGAGTTCGCTGTCGTAGGCTGCACTCATGAGGGCCGCGAGGCCATAGCCCATGACGCAGCCGAGGGGGATGGCGGCGGCGGTGACGATGGCTTGTTCTCCCAGTAAGATCACGGCAATTTCGCCTTGGGTAAAGCCAATGATCCTCAGGGTGGCGAGTTCGCGGCTGCGCTCGGACAGGGCGATACGGGCGACGTTGTAGACCACGCCAAAGGCAATCACGGCGGCAAACACCAGCAGTACGCCTGTGAAGGCGGCAAAGGTGCCGGTGATGTTTTCGTTGAATTTGGTAATCAGGCGATCGCGCAGGGCCACGCTGGCGACCGCTGGCGTCTGTTTGAGTTGGTTATAGAGCTGGTCGAGATACTTTGGGTCTACGGCCAGATAGGCACCTGAAATGGTCTGGCCCTCACGCATTAGCGCGTTGAGGGCATGGATATCCATGTAGGCTCCCAGGCCGATCAGTTCATCGACCACCCCTACGACGGGCACCTCGCGGGTGGGGCGTTCGCCTTCTAAAACTTCTAAGGTCAGCAGATCGCCGACGGAAATACCAACTTTATCGGCCAGGGTAGAGGTTAGAATGATCCCTGTCTCAGGGAGCGCAACCGGATTTAAATCCTTGTCAAGGAGGCGGCGCAGCTCCCTGTGGGGTTCGAGTCCCGTGATACCACTCAGGTAAGTTTGGTGTTGAAAGCGCAACCGAGCCGGGACTGAGCGATAGGATTCGCTTTGCAAGACACCGGGAAGATGGGTTAGCTCGTAGCGGGCGCGGCTGGATAGGGGTTGGTTGAATACTAGGGTGACATCTTCCCGCTGAATCTGGCGGAACTGCAGCTCGACGATATATTGGGTGGCGTCTTCAAAATAGCGACCAATCACCAGAATGGCGACGGCGGCTGAAATACCAATAATCGCTAGCCCCGTCTGCAGGGCGCGGCGCTCTAGATTCCGTAGAATAATTTGATTGACGGGGGAGAGAAACCGCTGCAGCCCCAACCGTTCTAGTACTGTGGCCCGGAACGTGGCCGGGGGTTCGGGCCGCATCGCCTCAGCAGGAGGCAGCGAAACCGCCTGCCGCACCGCCGTAACGGTGCCCAGGATTGCCGCTGCGCCACTGACCCCCACCGCCGTCAAAATCAGCGTCGGCTCCACCCGGTACTGAAGCACGGGGAAGTGGAAATACTGGGTGTACACCTGGGTGATCAGCAAACCAAACCAGATGCCTAGCGCAGTGCCCAACACGGCACCCCCCAGCGTAATCACCAATACCAGCTTCAGATAGTGGAGTCCGACCGCGAGGTTGTCATAACCAAAGGCTTTGAGCACCGCAATTTGTTCTCGCTGGGTACTCACGAGGCGGGCTAGGACCAAGTTGAGCAAAAATGCCGCAATGCCCAAAAAGATGGCAGGCACCACAATCGCGGCGGCGGATAAGCCTTGGATTTCACTATCGAGCAGTTGATGGGAGACTTGGGTATCGCGTCCGTAGGCTCCGAGGCCACCGTAGGGTTTCACTAGCTGGTCCAGCCTAAACAGCACCTCGGCCTGGTTTGCCCCCGGCATCAGCGACAGTGCCACATCATTAAAGGCTCCCTTGAGATCAAAGGCGGTGGAGATCGCCTCCCGGTTCATCCACAAAATTCCAAACCGCTGATTATCAGGGAACAGCTCACCGCCATTAATCTCGTAGATATACTCCGGCGACAGGGCAATCCCGACAATCCGCAACTGCTGCCACCGCTCGTTGATCACTGCGCCGATCTCATCGCCAATCTCCAGCTTGTTCGCCGTGCCAAAGGCTTCGCTGACCAGCACCTGTTCACGGTGGCCCGGTTCAATATACTGACCCCGGCGAATAAACAAATCGTTCAGCATTGGTGTTTGCTGCTCTGGGATAGAAATCAGTCGCCCGGTGGCGGGTTCATCCAGTCCCGGCACATCCAGGTTCACATTCACTACCACCCGCGTCTGCACCTGCTGGATGCCTGGAATTTCAGCAATCCTATCCGCCAGCGAATTCGGTGCTCGCTTCAGCGACACAAAGACATCGGCAAAGCGGTAGCGATCGTAGTAGGTCTGCTGCGAGAGCTGTAGTGAATCGTAGGCACTCATCATCGTCACTAGGCAGGCAATGCCGCAGGCAACGATGAGCGAGATTGCAATCACCTGTCCCTTGAGGCGAATGAGATCGCGGAGGAGTTTTTGGTCGAGGGCGTTCATTGCATCACCACTCTAGCTCAGCCGGAGACACCTTCTGCTCATTCCGCTGATCGGTTGTAATCACACCACTTCGCATGGTGAGCACTCGATCTGCCATCGCGGCAATTCCTGCATTGTGCGTAATTACGGCGGTGGTTGTGCCCAGTTCTTGATTCACTTGGGCTAGGGTTTCTAAGACCAGCTTCCCGGTTTGGAAATCTAAGGCTCCGGTGGGTTCGTCACACAAAAGCACTTGGGGGCGTTTGGCAATGGCACGGGCGATCGCAACCCGCTGCTGCTCCCCGCCCGAAAGCTGAGCCGGGAAGTGATTGATGCGATCGCCCAGATGCACCCGCTCTAGCGCTTCACGGGGATGCATGGGATGGGGGGCAATATCGGTCACTAGCGCTACATTCTCACGGGCGGTCAGGCTGGGGATGAGGTTATAAAACTGGAAGACAAAACCCACGCTCTCACGGCGAAAACGAGTGAGGGTGCGATCGCTAGCAGCAGTGAGATCCTGCCCTTGAAAAATCACCTGCCCCGTCGTGGGGACATCCAACCCCCCTAAAATATTCAGCAAGGTCGATTTGCCGCTGCCGGAAGCCCCTAGCAAGACAATAAATTCTCCGGTATTCAGGTCTAAATCTACGGATTTTAACGCCTGCACCGTCACCTCTCCCATGACATAGGTTTTCGTTACCCCTCTCACCTGAAAGAGACTACTGCGGGGAGCGATCGTTGAGAGAGGCTCCTGGCTCCCGTACTGCTCTAGAGGGGGTGTCATCAAAACTACCTTGCGATTAGGGCGAGCTTTGGGCTGCAGTTGAAGGCAACACTGCGATCTTAAATCTAAAAAATGTGGTTTACATGAAGAATGACTATTAAGTCACGTGACCACTAAGTCATGCTTTATCTGGTTCGTTCGCGGTTGCCAAGCCAGCCTCAGCAATTCTTAATTTGACTGTTCTAGTGTTTAGCTTTGAGAACAGAGCGCGATTGTCTCATCCGAGTGAAGGGTTTAGGTTTTTGCCAGGTCACTTGATGATCACCAATGCCGTTCTTGTTGCCTTTACGGAAATTAGTGTGCCGAGCATAATGTTTATGCAAAACGCCATCGGCCCCAATCGGGCAATGGGAAATCCACGGCCTGGGACTTGATTGCCGTGTTGTGGATATGCATCCTGGTTGGTCGCACTATCGGCGATCAAGACGGTCGTTCCGTCATAGACCTTGACGGGGCGACCCCACCAGAGGTGGGCTTTGGGGGCTGCTGGTGCCAAGCGCTGAGCCGTTTCGGGCATTAACCGTTGAAGGAGCGATTCGGGCCGTCGACCTCTCGCTTTGCTGTAGGCTCCGGTATCGGATGATGGCGTGTGACATCTGCTGTCGTGAGCCAAGTCGTGATGTCTTTGACGGTATTACGCAGGATTCTGTCGGCGGACAACGCCTGGTAGAGCATGGCTCACAACGTCACGGTGGGGCAATACACACGGCTGCGATGGGAGAGCGATTCTTCTTCAAGGATGGCCTTAAGCCTTGATGCGGGAAGGATCCCCTGCCAGGGCCAACCTATACTTTCAGAAAATTTGTGCTTGGGAATTTTGGCTGGCTGAGACATAGTAGAGGGCAGTATATTTACAGATTGAAAGTCTTGATCCTATTGCCATCAAGACTTTCAGCCCTTTTCTGCCTTCATGAGTCAGTGCCATTGAATCTAGCTTCCACATTGCTTTGATGTACAACTAGATACATTAACTCGCAAAAATCAGTTACATTTATTAACAGTGAGGTAAATGATTGATGAGGAAATTACTAGAAGAGCGGCGTACTTGTGTTTGGTAACCTACCGTTTCCAGGAGCAGCCGGGCAGGGAGGCGATCAGCTTATCAGTAAAGCCGTTAAAGCTGCAATCTCTGCGTTGCTCAAACAGACTGATCAGCTCGAAGTCAAGGTGAAAGCTGAGCCGGTCGCTAAACTTCTCCAGGGCAGTGTGGATGGTTTCGATTTTGTGAGCCAGGGCATGGTCATGCACAGTGGCCTCAAGGTCGAGTCGATGGAACTTTATGTCCAGGCTGTGTCTATTGACTTTGGGGCTATCTTCAAAGGACAAGTCCAGCTCAAGCAGCCCACCCAGGCAACGATGCGGATTGCGCTAACCGAGGAGGATCTGACGACATCGTTCAATACCCCGTTCTTAATCGAAAAACTGCAGAAGCTATCTCACCAAGGAAAACCGCTCGTTTTTGAGAAAACAGACATCACGATCAACGATGACCAAGAAATACGGATGCAAAGTACGATCAGACAAGAAACGATAGAGAAAGCGATAGATGTAGATATTACTGCACATTTGCAGGTTCAGGACCGACGCAAGATTCAGTTTGTCGACGTCTCCTATGGTGGCGATTCACGGGCCGTAGAGCTAGGGAATGTATTGACTGAACATGTCAATGAATTACTTGATTTGGATCAGTTTGCCCTTGATGGAATGCAGTTAAGGGTGGATCAGCTACGACTGCGTAACAAGCAAATGACGCTCTACGGCATGGCGCACATCGACAAATTCCCGCAGAGAAATACTTAGCGGCAGCACAGGTTTCAATCCAGTCAACTTCATAAAGGACGTATAATTAAATTATGGCAGTACTACTCGTTGCGGCTGAGACGGTCTTCCCAGCAATGCCTGTACTCATTGGTGTCGGAGTTGTCGGCTTCGTGGCAGCCGTTTCTATCGGATCAGTTGCATGGTATAACTCTGAGCGGCCTGCGGGATGGGAAGGTAGAGAAAGACCTGGTTTTATCCCCGATACAACTCGAAAAGATAAGTAAACTGTCTTCAACAACCAATAGCACAAAAATGTACATAGCTCTGTTTGGTGTATAGAATAAACAGAGCTATTCTTTGTAGAAATAGTTTTACCATGATCAATATCAAATTTTCAGTCAATAATGTGATCATTGACTGAAGATATTGTCGTCTCAGAGGCCGTTCAAGGTCTGATTTCCATCAATCACGGTACCCATAAAGTTAGCTAGAATGCCTTGCTGTTTAAACCAACTAACGATATTCTCTACAGAATCAGAGGGGACTAACAACACGTAGCCGATCCCCATATTAAACGTCTCAAACATATCAGTTCGACTGACTTGACCGGCTGCTGCTAGCCAATTAAAAATAGGGGGGACGGTCCATGCAGAAGGATCTATATGAACGGATTGATCAGACTGAAGACAGCGAGGTAAGTTTTCAGGCAGACCACCGCCGGTAATATGAGCCATACTATGTATGTCAAACCCTTGCCGAAGTGCATCTAGTACAGATCTGACATAAATTTGAGTTGGCATCAACAGTATCTCACCCAGACTTTTTCCCTGCAATAGATCTGGACAATCTGTCCATGCCCAACCTCCGTCGGCGACAATTTTGCGAACAAGACTGAATCCATTGCTGTGAACGCCTTGACTCGCTAAGCCAATGACAGCATCTCCGACTTGAACTTTAGAACCATCTAGAATCTTGGCTTTGTCAACAACCCCAACGCAAAAACCGGCCAAGTCGTACTCTTCAGGTTGATAGAACCCTGGCATTTCTGCCGTCTCGCCTCCTAAAAGCGCACATCCTGCCTGCTGACAACCTGTAGCAATACCGGTAACCACCTGGGTCAATTGTTCAGGCTGCAGGTGACTGGTCGCCGCATAGTCTAAGAAAAAAAGTGGCTCAGCTCCGCAGGTTAAAACATCGTTGACGCACATCGCCACAAGATCAATACCGATCGTATTGTGTATATTAAGCGCCTGTGCCAGCTTTAGCTTTGTGCCGACTCCATCAGTACCCGCGACCAGAACAGGTTCTTGATACCCGGTGGGCAACTGAAATAAACCATTAAATCCTCCTAACCCTCCTAGAACACCAGGGCGATGGGTTTGGGCAACAAGATCTTTGATGTTGTTAACAAAAGTCCGTCCAGCTTGAACGTCTACACCAGCTTCGCGATAGTCCATTAGGCTGCCGTTAGAGAGGCTAATGGATCTGGGATCAGTTCGGAGGGGCTTTCAAATTCGCCTACGGCAACGTATTCCAGGCGAAGCTTTAGCCACTGAATAAACTGAGGGTTAGTGGAGATAATGGCGGCGCAGGGTTGAGGACACTTTGCTTTGATGGTCTTCAATGCGGGGCTTTCGATGAAGGCAGGCTGCTTGACCAGCCAAAAGTCTACTTCTTTATTGTTTTCTTCATAATTGCGATAACGCTCTTTGAAGACTTCGTCGAGGGGTTCTTCCTCAAAAAGAAAGCGCTGACTGGCAAGGGCATAGTGATAGGTTGGCATAGATTGCGATCGCACGTAAGTCAAAAAACCAGCCATCTTAAAGATGGCTAGGGGTCTATTATCTCAAACAGTCTACCCTTTTGGGCGCAAGATCTTCAGATTCATGGGCGAGTCTAGATTAAAATTGCTCAATTTTTCTTAGAGGCTGTTTTAAAACCGACATTCCGCAGGTAGATCTTCATTCTCAATATTTTATGAAAAACAATGCCTGAAACTCTTGTCTTAAATGAGACTTAGGAATTCAAGCTTGATTTCATTTTTTGAGCCTTATT
>JBHJNL010000041.1:0-2850 GCA_050330855.1 Thermosynechococcaceae cyanobacterium
TTTGTACCCTAAACAAAAAAGCTGCTGCTGGCAGTAGGCGCGCTTAAAAGCTCTTCAGTAGTGGGCTTGAGGCGTTGATAAAATTTAGGGTACAAGTACTACATTATCATGTACCCTAAATTGCGACAACCTATGTGCTTCAGTCATCTGAGCGATCTTCACTCGTGCTTCTCGCGTAAACTTAGGGTACAGTTCTATACCCCTTCAATACCCTAAGTCAGTGCCCCGAAAATCCCGTCCCAAAAAGCCGACTGTAGCTCAGTTGCTCAAGCAGTCTGCCCTGCTCTCCGATGCTGAGTTGCGATCTCTGATCTTGGGGCTAGAGGCGATGGAGTGCGATCTGGGTAAGCCGGTGGAGCGGGATCGGTATGGTAAGCCGGTTGATTTACAGGGGCATATCGATGAGAAGTGGATCAATGGCTGCGGTCCCTATCGGTATTTGCGCTGGTGGGATGATGGGAAGCATCGCTCAGTGTACTTGGGCAAAGGGAAGGGGGAGTAGGTGTCTTTCTTGAAGAAGTTCATTATCCGGTAGAAACTACTCCTGGTATTTTGCTGTGAATCTGACCTTCTATGAAATACTCTCTTCTTTCTTTATCGCTTTTCGCAGGCTTACAATTATTTTCTCTATATCCCTCCTGACACGCTGCAACTCTTTGCTCGAAGTCTCATGATCCATGCCGTTGTAAATTTGCTCTGATTTTCTCAAGTAACTTCGTAAGTCATTAAGAAGTGAGCATGGGTGCTCACTTCTTTTGCCCTCCTCGCTAAGAATGTCTGTGATACGTCTCCTGCTTAAGCGAAAAACAGACATCAGCTCACGGTTGAGTGACTTTTGACCAGGAGAAGGGCGTCCACGCAATTTTTCGTAGCCAGCATCCTCTAGCTTTCGAGCAGCCTCTTTAATCTCTGCTGCAGTATAGTTTCTTCTTTGGGTGTTCTCTTCAACTTCAATCTGTAATGCGTCAATCGTGTCTATGTCCGCAACAATGTCCATTATTCGAATCGGAATACCGTTAGGGAAAAGCTCCTGGAATCTGTCTGAGTGCTCTTCTGATAATCGCTGTAAAGCAGCTCTTCTATGTGCTCCAGCTAGTAGTTGATACTTTCGATCAACAGTCAATGGAGTGATTAATCCGATGACACTGATACTTTCGACTAATTCGGAAATATGTTCTAGCTTGAGTGGGCGAGTGTCTCCACTTGGTCGCAATCCAATCTTATCTAATTGAATCCTGGAGTCGTCTTGTGTTTGGCGGCTAAGTATTGATTCAGCCGCCGCTGAATCAGATGCTCTACTCTTTGCTTTGCTAAGATCAGCTCGACGGGGCATTCTTTATCTCCTTTTTGACCCATGACCACAGCCCATGAATTTCTTGGGCAGCAGCAGAGTCTTTTGATTTTTCATTAACACCCATCCCTTCAATTGCGGCTGTTTGAAAATCTGCTCTGTTGCAAATGGCAACTGGACATATAGGGAAACCAAGGTTAGCTTCCTCCAGACTAGCAATCAGAGTTTTGGAATTTGTGTTGGGATGCAGTAGATTTAGAGCTATTGCTGCGGGACGATTTATCAGTCGGACAGCAGATAGTGTTGTGGAGATGGAATCAAGCTCAAATTGACCGTAACGTAAAACTACCAATACGAAATCGGATGCTTGCATAACCTCAATGACATTTGCATCTAGCGTTCCTGGTGTGTCAATAAAACTCCATCGCGTTTCAATCTTCTTGAGGGCTGCAGTTGCTCGCTTAGGGGGTACGGTAATGACAGGTGGTGTCTGTTTTGCTCGACGATCTCCCCAGTCAGCTAAAGAAGCTTGATCATCACAATCAAGAATAGTAGAGGACTTAGCAAGAACTGCTAAGTTTGAGCAGAGTGTACTTTTCCCTACTCCTCCTTTTCGACTGACAATAGATATGGTTGTTGACATTTCCTGTCCAGCTAACCTGAAGTAAGTGGCTGCAGATTAAAGTAGCATTTTTATAGTCGGTCAAATTTATATTCAAAGAGATTATTAAGTCTAGCCTCATGAGTGCAACTCCCATCTCACCAAGCAGCCCTTCAACTCCGTGATTGTCTCAATCTGCCAGAGAGCGTTCCCAAAGATCTACGGGATCTCATTCAACTCAAGCTCTCTTAACGTCCGATTCACCTCCTGTCGGTCAAAAGCTTTCGGGTCAAACCCACTCCCGACCCATTCTTTTCGATCCCTATGCTCAGGATGCCTAGGGTTCTTCAACACCTTCAGTAAATGGGCATACCCCCAGTCCCCACCACAGTCTTCCGGTGGGCAAGCCTGCTTTCCAGCCAGACACACCGGATAGGTTTTCTCAGACTCGCTCTCTATCCTTTTTTCCACCTCAATTTCGTGCTGCCACATATCGCCAAAATCGTACAGGTAGGTGAATGAAAATAGTTCATCGACACATAATTCCGCTAATGTAAGCGTCTCATCCTCCTCATCCTCACTGATCGAGAATTTGTGAAGATGAAAGCCCTCCCACCCCATCGCGGCTTGTATCACAGAGTGAAGCTGAGCCAACGTTGTAGTCTCTGAGACTTGAATCCGTCGCCAGACCTTGGGGTGGACTCCCAGCAGCGTAATTTTCAACTGATAGATGCTGGTCACATGGATTGCATTCAGAGACTCTTCCACAGCCTTTGCTTGGGGCCGTTTTAAAGGTTCTTCTACAGAAGCCAGCTCAGGCATTGGCTCTAGCATCTCCCACTCACAGCGCACCGAGCAGTCGTCCAGCTCCGCGATCACCTCCATCTGCCAGAACAAATTGCCAACAGTCTGCGATATTTCGTCCTTTTGGTAATAGGTCAGCGTTAGCAAGTACTCA
>JBHJNL010000042.1:0-18339 GCA_050330855.1 Thermosynechococcaceae cyanobacterium
TAAAGCGGGACACCTTGGTCTGGGTCTTATCTAACGAAAATGGCTGAAGCGCTTACTCTATCAGGCAAAAGCTAAAATCTATGCGGGGCAAGCTGTCCCGCCTTAAGTTGGTACCCGATATTTCCTCACAGGCTAAACATGTCGAAACAGAAAAATCTCGAGGAATGAAATATCTTATTTTTTGGTAGAAGACACCTTCTATGACTTGAATGAATTTTGATATCGCTTCTTCTTGATAAGATTGAAGTCCGATTCTGTGGTCATAAAAAATTTGGTTAACTATTTGGTTTACGGTAGAGCTTGCTAAAGAAGCGTCAAACCACTGCTGCTGAGAGACAGATAAGTAGATGCTTCAAACTAATCAACATCCCGATCGCGACGCAGCAGGGCTTTCTGGGCTTCAGGGCAACGTTTAATTATCTCCACCTACTTAGGCAGTGAGGACATTTGAATTTTTCACTTCCATATTCTGGCCTAAATTCTGACACTTCAATAAAATTCCTTTACAGTGACGCGAGTAGCAATGATAGAAGTCAAAACCAAGCTCTCTCCAGTTGCTATCGACAGAGGATCTAAGCTCAAGCATCTAGAGAATTTTTATCACTGTGCCTGAATCCGATAGCCGCAGCGATGCTCACCATCAACAATCCAGTGGGTGCGCTCTACCTGACAGTCGTTGAGCGCTACCGCAAACATCTCTAGCTCGTGATCGCAAACGCTAGGAAACGACTCCGCCACCTGCGAAATCGCGCAATTATACTCCGTCAATACAAACTGAGTCGCTGAACTGGGGTCCGAGTCTTTTGGCACCGGATAGTACTCTGCCATATATCCCTCAGCCTGTCGAAGTTCCACTAGGCTTTCTACACGTTCTAGCAAAGGACCATTGCCTAACCGAGCTTGATATTCTAGAGCCTTGCGCTCCCACTGTTTTCTCAGGACGCTTCGCATTTGCTCGGGACTGAGGGTTTCTGACAGCGTATCTAACAGATCCACCACAAAGTCATCGTGGCGATCGGGGAAGCGATCTCGTCCTGCTCGACTCAACTTATAGACATGCTGCGGCCTCCCCATCCCTTCATGGGCCGCCTCAAACTCAATTAACCCCTCAGCCTCTAAATCTTTTAGGTGTCGCCGAATTGCTTGGGGACTCACCGATAACAGAGCCGCCAGCTTTTGCGCGGTAATCTGACCCTGCCGCAGCAGTGCGTTGAGGATGTCTTCTTTGGTCGAGTGTGCAGTGGTCACGGCATTTTAAGGAAAGAGTTGCGATCGCCCTCACAGGCAGAAATATAACAGCGTCAAGAGCTGCAGTCTAAGTCTCCCATTCTGGAGGACTTAGGAGGCAAATGCAGAACGTCAAAAACTTCTCAGACATGTTCAACCTAATCAGAATGTTTTGACTTTGACAACATAAATGTTGCTAAAGTACTCTAAAATAATAATTAAGCAACAACCTCGTTGTTTTAAGATTATACACGTGTCCTTCGTCGGTTCGCTGGCTAAAGGTCGCCGCAAGCACCCCCAGAGAGTAAAACCCCATGACTGCAAGCGTTAAAACCCTTGTTAACCAGCCTTACAAGTACGGCTTCGTCACCGATATTGAAGTCGATACCATCCCTAGGGGTCTCAGCGAAGACGTGATTCGGATGATTTCGGCAAAGAAGAATGAACCCGAATTCATGCTTGAGTTTCGGCTCAAGGGTTATCGGCAGTGGCTGAAAATGACGGAGCCAGATTGGCCCCACGTCCACTACCCAGCTATTGATTATCAAGATATCTCTTACTACACTGCACCCAAAGTGCAAGAGAAGAAGAAAAGCCTAGACGAAGTAGATCCAACGTTACTGGAAACCTTTGAAAAGTTAGGTATTCCCCTCTCTGAGCAAAAGCGCCTCTCTAATGTGGCGGTCGATGCTGTCTTTGATAGCGTCTCCGTCGCCACCACCTTCCGAGAGCAGTTGGCTAAAGATGGCGTCATTTTTTGCTCAATCTCTGAAGCCGTCCATGACTATCCTGAACTGATCAAGAAGTATCTCGGCAGCGTCGTCCCGGTGGGAGATAACTTCTTCGCCGCTTTGAACTCAGCCGTCTTTAGTGATGGTTCCTTTGTTTATATCCCCAAGGGCACCAAATGCCCGATGGAGCTTTCGACTTACTTCCGTATCAATACGGAAGGGGCGGGACAGTTCGAGCGTACTTTAATCATTGCTGAAGAAGGCAGCTCGGTGAGTTATCTAGAAGGCTGTACTGCACCGATGTTCGACACCAACCAGCTCCACGCTGCGGTGGTGGAACTGGTGGCATTAGACGATGCTGATATTAAGTACTCCACCGTTCAGAACTGGTATGCCGGCGACGAGAACGGAAAGGGTGGCATCTATAACTTCGTCACGAAGCGCGGGCTGTGCGCCGGTAAGAACTCTAAGATCTCGTGGACTCAGGTCGAGACTGGCTCGGCAATCACCTGGAAGTATCCAAGCTGTGTTTTGGTGGGCGATAACTCGATGGGTGAGTTCTACTCAGTGGCCCTCACCAACAATATGCAGCAGGCCGACACGGGCACCAAGATGTTCCACATCGGCAAAAATACTCGCAGCACGATCATCTCGAAGGGTATTTCGGCGGGACGCTCTCAGAATAGCTATCGCGGCTTAGTGAAGATGGGGCCAAACGCCAAGGGCGCTCGTAACTACTCTCAGTGTGATTCGATGCTGATTGGCAGTGACGCGGAGGCCAATACTTTTCCTTATATTCAGGTGCAGAACCATACTGCCAAGGTGGAACATGAAGCTTCGACCTCTAAGATTGGTGAAGATCAGCTCTTTTTCTTTGCCCAGCGCGGCATTTCAATGGAAGACGCCGTCTCGATGATGATTAGCGGCTTCTGTAAGGATGTGTTCAACCAGCTCCCGATGGAGTTCGCAGTGGAAGCAGACCGTCTGTTGAGCCTCAAGCTCGAAGGGAGCGTCGGTTAAGGCATGTTGGAGATGACCCTATTGCACTGGCCCCCCCAGCCCCCCAATGCTGGGGGGAGAAAGCTTAGTAATGGGAGGCAAGGTAAGTGAGTATGGTGCAAACATTACCTGCAACCCAAGCAACGCTGGCAGATTTGAGGCAAGACCTCGGTCTGCAGCGAACTGAGGATGACCAGTTTTTCCGAGAGTGGCAAGATGATCTGCCCACCATCACTGATACGGAACAGCAGTTTCTAGATAAGCTGCGGGCTGGATATCTCAATTTGCTGGAGTATCTACCATTTTTAGAGAGAGCTGTTCAAGTTTCGATTCTGGGACCGCTACTGTCGCTGGGTAACTTTTACTTGCCCCCTTTTCACGTCAAAACTGAAGAATCCATTGAGATTATTACAGAGGATGAGGGGATTGTAATTCGGGGGCAGATGGATATCTTGCTCTTGAAAGAACAGTTTTGGGTGATGGTCATTGAATCAAAGCGAATTACCTACTCAATTGAGGCAGGGCTTGCACAGCTTTTAGCTTATATGTTGGCTAATCTCCACCCCGATAGGCCGGGGTTTGGTCTGATTGCTACAGGTGCATATATCTTTCTCAAGGTTGTTAAGGGAGACGTTACGCAATACGCAACGTCTCGTCCCTTCCTAATGCGAGAGTCTGGGAACACACTTTATGACGTGTTTCGAATTACGAAAAAGATTGGTCAGCTTTAGATTGTTGTTCTTTAATTTGCAGTTCAGAGGTTAAGTGTGTGATTGTCGAAAACAGTGAAGTAATTTTATCCGTTAAGGATTTGACGGCAGAGGTGGACGGGAACTCCATTCTCAAGGGCGTCAACCTCGAAATTAAGGCGGGTGAAATTCACGCCATTATGGGGCCAAATGGGTCTGGGAAAAGTACGCTCTCTAAGCTACTGGCGGGTCATCCAGCCTATGTTGTGACGGGTGGTGAAGTGCTTTATAAGGGCAGCAACTTGTTCGAACTGGAACCGGAAGAGCGATCGCGGTCCGGCATTTTCCTAGCCTTTCAGTATCCCCTAGAAATCCCTGGCGTCTCTAACCTCGATTTTTTGCGAGTGGCCTATAACGCTAAGCGTCAGCATCTGGGCGAAGAAGAGCTGGATGCTTTCGATTTTGATGACTTGGTGCGTGAGCGATTGGATGTGGTCAAAATGGATCCGGCGTTCTTGAATCGCAGCGTCAACGAAGGCTTCTCTGGGGGCGAGAAGAAGCGGAACGAGATTTTGCAGATGGCTCTGCTGGAACCGACGCTAGCGATTCTAGACGAAACCGATTCGGGTCTAGATATTGATGCCCTCAAGATTGTTTCTAATGGCGTCAATCAGCTCACCAATCCCGGTAATGCGGTGCTGTTGATTACCCACTATCAGCGCCTGCTAGACTACATCGTGCCGGATTATGTTCACGTGATGCAGGGCGGTCGCATTCTAACCACGGGTGATAAAGGTCTAGCGCTGGAGCTAGAAGAGAAAGGCTATGACTGGCTGCAGCCTGCGGGGGTGGCGTAATGACGATTTCTACGATTGAAGTGACACCTTCTGATCTCAAGGGACGCGGCGATGCTGAGCGTCAGGCTTATTTGAATACGCTAATCAGTCAGCGGGCTGAGTTTGCCTCTGAGGTTCCCAATTGGGTTAAGGGGGTGCGAGATCGCAACCTCACCCTGATCCAAGACCAAGCCCTCCCCAGCAGCAGAACCGAAGAATGGCGATTTACTGATCCTTCAAGGCTCTATAAAATCCCATTTCAGTCTGCAACGGCAACCGTCACGACTGAGCAAATCACGCCCTATACCTGGTCCGATACCGCCGTTCAATTCGTGTTTGTCAATGGCGTCTTTGATGCAGCACTCTCTAGCCAAGTTGAGATCGCGGGTGTCAAGATTACAACTCTCAAAAATCTAGATACCTCTTTCGAGGGTTATCTAGGGAGAATTCACGGCGCAGAAGAAGTCTTCACAGCTCTCAATAGCTGTAACTTTACCGATGCTGCAGTGCTCAAGGTAGACCGGAACCAGATCATTGAAGCGCCCATTCATCTTTTGTTTGTGACCGCTCAAGGCGAGCAGCCTACGGCTTCTTATCCTCGTGTATTGGTGGTGGCTGAATCGGGTAGCTCTGTAACACTGGTAGAAGACTTTGTAAGTGAAGGAACTGAAACCTTTACTGATGCGGTCGCTGAGATTTCACTGGCGGCAAACGCTCAGGTCAACCACATCCGCATTCAGCGAGAGCAGCCCACTGCCATTCACATTGGTAAAACGGCAGTGTCTCAACAGCGAGATAGTCGCTATCGTGCCATTGCCATCAGTCTAGGTGGTCAGTTCTCTCGCTATAACCCTGAGATTGTCACTGAAGAGCAGACCGAAACGATCCTAGATGGCCTGACGCTGGCAACAGACTCACAGGTTGCAGACACCCATTCTGCGCTCACCTTCATGCAGCCCCACTGTCAGGCTCAGCAGTTGCACAAGTGCATCGTTGATGATCAGGCTCGGGCTGTTTTTAACGGCAGAATTTTTGTACCCAAAGCGGCGCAGCAAACCAATGCAGCCCAGCTCAGTCGGAACCTGCTGCTGTCGCCGAAGGCTAGAGTTGATACGAAACCCCAGCTCGAAATCGTTGCCGATGACGTGAAGTGTGCCCACGGTGCCACCGTTAGTCAGCTCGAAGACGATGAGGTTTTCTATCTGCAAAGTCGGGGATTGAATCACGACAACGCTTGCGATCTGTTAGTGAAAGCTTTTGCTGCTGAGATCTTAGAAAAGATTCCGGTTGCCTCTATTCGGCAGGGGTTGCTAGACGATGTATTGTCTCGTTTGCGGTAGCTAAGTACGATCGCTGAGGATGTGTATGGATGAAGTTGAATGTTCTGCATTGGCCTAGCCCCCCCAGCCCCCCAATCCTGGGGGGAGAGCAGCCTCTCCCTTGTACAAAAACCAATAAAAACCGACGTTTAATCGCTCAAAGTCCCCCATTCTGGGGGATTTAGGGGGGCAGTGCAAAAGTCTCCCTCGCAATAAAGCTCTTAACTCCGAATTCCGAACTCAAAACTCCTAACCCGTACCCCCCTATGCTTGCTCTAGAAAAAACAACGATCGCAATTCAAACCCGTCCTGATTTCCCGATCTTGAATCAAGAAGTCAACGGCAGTCCGCTCGTCTATCTAGATAACGCCGCAACATCTCAGAAACCGACGGTTGTTCTGCAGGCTCTGCAAGATTACTACCAGCGGGATAATGCCAATGTCCATCGGGGGGTTCATACCCTGAGTTCACGGGCCACCGATGCCTACGAAGGGGCGCGAGATAAGGTTCAAGCTTTTATTAATGCGACCCATCGGGAAGAGATTATCTACACCCGCAATGCCACTGAGGGGATTAACTTAATCGCCCACACTTGGGGACAAACCCTTCAGGCTGGCGATGAAATTATCCTCACGGTGATGGAACACCACAGCAATCTGATTCCGTGGCAGATTGTGGCCCAGAAGACGGGGGCCGTTCTCAAGTTTGTAGAGCTGACCGAGACTCAGGCGTTTGATTTAGAGCAGTTCCGCTCTTTGGTTTCGGACAAGACAAAGCTTGTCGGCGTGGCTCATGCCTCCAATACTTTGGGCTGTATTAATCCTGTTGAAGAAATCATCACTATTGCTCACCAGTACGGTGCCAAGGTGCTGGTGGATGCCTGCCAAAGTGTCCCTCACATGGCAATTGATGTGCAGGCGATGGATTGTGATTGGTTAGTGGCGTCTGGCCATAAGATGTGTGGTCCGACGGGGATTGGTTTCCTTTATGGCAAACGCGATTTGCTCCGGTCAATGCCGCCATTTTTGGGCGGTGGCGAGATGATTGCGGATGTGTTTTTAGATCATTCGACCTACGCCGATGTGCCCTACAAGTTTGAAGCGGGGACACCTGCGATCGCAGAAGCTATCGCTCTAGGTGCGGCGGTGGATTACCTCACCAACATTGGTATGGATAAAATTCACGCCTACGAAGCAGAGCTAACCGCCTATCTATTTGAGCAGCTCAACAAGATTCCTGAGCTGAAAATTTACGGGCCTCAGCCAGATGCGAACGGTGAAGGCAGAGCGGCTTTGGCGTCGTTTACGGCGGGTGAAGTGCATCCCCATGATCTATCGACAATTTTGGATCAGGCGGGTGTTGCCATTCGAGCGGGGCATCATTGTACACAACCGCTCCATCGGTCTATAAAAGCGCAGTCAACGGCGCGGGCTAGTCTATATTTTTACAATACTCAAGCTGAGATTGATGTGTTTGTAGCAAGTTTGAAAGATGCGATCGAGTTTTTCGGCGGCATTTTCGGTTGATTCCGTCATGGGACTGGATACGTGACTGACTCTCTCTATATTGTCATGCCGGATACTTCCACAACAGAGAATTTGTCTGCTCAGTTAACGGCTTATGCAAAAGAGCATTGCACCAGAAGCATTTCCCATAATCGGCTTTCTCGCTTCCGAGTTGATGTGACGACTCGGCTCGACCTCATTTGGATTGAGCCGTATTTCGGCAGCGCTTCGCTGAGAGCACTTTACGACGACAGAAAAAAACGATCAGAGGTTCAAGCTGCAATCATTTCACTGATCGCTTGGTGTACTTCTCACGCTGACCAGGTCGGTCTTTGCTTCGAGAGTTTAATAGAAGAACAGGGTACAGCCGCTCAATACATCAGAATTTCCGATAATCTTGATTTCATATTTAGTCAGCGTTTTCTACCATCAGGTAATCAAATTATCTGGATTGAATGAGAATCGAAAACATGGCTACAGGCTAAACTGAAAGCAGAAAAGCACTATCTTCGCCCATGCCTACTGTTCTTCAGGTTGGTCCCTTTAGTTTCATCTTTTTTAGTTCCGATAGAGGTGAACCTGCCCATATTCATGTCAAACGAGATCGACAGTTGGCTAAACTTTGGCTAAACCCAGTTTCTTTGGTGAAGAATCGGGGGTTTAAAGACCATGAACTCAATGATATTGCCTGTCTTGTAGAAGAACACAAACAACTATTGCTGGAGGCTTGGCATGACTACTTTGACCCTTGAAACAGACCCCCTTGTCGCACAGGTTTCGCTAACAGACAAAAAATTAGTAGTGGACTTGGTTGATGGTCGCAGCTTAGTGATCCCGCTTTCTTGGTATCCTCGCTTGTTGAACGCTTCTTCAGAAGAACGACAAAACTGGCAGCTTCTGGGTGATGGTTACGCCATTGAGTGGCCTGATTTAGATGAGCATATTGGTATCGAAGGATTGTTAGCCGGTCGGCAAAGCGGGGAAAGCGATCGCTCTTTCACTCGTTGGTTAGTAGCACGAAATGACACCTCTAAAAACGTAGATTAGAGAGGGCTTCTCTTCAGGAGGCTGCTAAGCATCGCGGCATGATTCAGGCCATACTGTTCTTGTGGCTGTAAAGAGGCTCTATGTAATCTGCGATCGCAACTCACTCAGATAGCGCGGCCGCTATAACCTCAGTGTTGGCAGGAATATCTGAGTCCTAGACTATCAACCAAACGCGGGGCCATATCCTGGTTTTTATGAAATTTGCCCCTTTGCTACCGCAGCTTGACCAACAGGTCTGGATTCTCGCCGCAGGTCGGCTGCTCTCCCAAACAGGGAGTGGGCTAACGTTTTTCTATCTGCCCATTTTCTTTGTTAATCAGGTCGGTCTGACTTCAACGTCAGTCGGGGTTGCCCTCAGCAGCGCCTCTGTCTCTGGAGTTGTGGGCCGAGTTCTGGGCGGCTCCATGACCGATTCAACCTTTTGGGGCCGTCGGCGTACGCTGCTGCTGGCAGTGGCAGTGTCTGCCATCGCCGCTCTGATTATTGCCATTGCCAACGATTTCCCGTCGCTGGTGGTGGGGAATCTGGTCATGGGCATGGGCGTCGGTCTCTATTGGCCGGCCACTGAGTCCACCGTGGCCGATTTAAGCACGCCAGCTCAGCGCAATGAAGCCTATGCCATTACGCGACTGGCTGACAACGTGGGGCTGAGTTTAGGAGTGGTGGTGGGGGGCGCACTGATTGCGATCGCAAATCTCTACCGGGCGTTATTTGTCATTGATGCGGTTTCGTTCTTAATCTTTTTTGGGGTAGTTTACAGGGCGATTCCCGAATCGGCTCAGGGAAAAGAGCGAGGGCAGCATGGCGCTCAAGGCTGGCTGATCGCGCTCAAAGATCAGCGGCTCTTGATCTACATCATGGTCAATATCATGATCACCACCTACTTAGCTCAGGTGAATACTGTGTTGCCGCTGTATCTTAAGAACTTTGCCCAACAGGGTAAAGGTTTTTCGGAGGTTGTGATCAGCGGTTTATTTGCCTGGAACCTGACCCTTAGCGTTTTGACCCAACTGCCTTTGGCCCGTTACCTGAATCGCCTCAGCCGTCCGCGAGTGCTGATGGTGTCAGCCTGTGCCTGGGCCATCGGCTTCGTGTTGGTGGGGCTGATGGGCATGGCTACAAACCTGGGGCTTCTTTGGGCGATTGTGGCGTTGGGAGTACTCGCGATTGCTGCCGTTATCTATGCCCCGGCAGCATCTTCTCTGGTGGCGGGAATCGCCCCTGACTCGTTAAGGGGCGTCTATCTTTCGATTAATTCATTGTGTTGGGCGGTGGGTTATTTTGTGGGGCCGCTGATAGGGGGGATTGTCCTCGATCAAACACCAGAGGTGGCCCATGCCTATTGGGTGGGGCTGGCTGGATCTGTTGCGATCGCACTATTGATCTTGAGGGTTCTGGACCAGCGTCTGCAGGTTACTGAAGGAACTTCATTAAAATAGCGGTGTATCCGTATCAACGGGAAAGCCGTTTATGGGCGTTGGTGTGGTAATTACAACCGAGATAAGCTTGAGTGAAACACCGCAAACCCTTATTTTTAACTAATCTTGGATTATTGTGCTGAGAGGTCAGCCGCAGGGATTGATCGTTCAACATCTCAAAGGGAGTTTTGATGAAGTATCACAATCGACAGATTCAGATCAGAATCTTGGAAAGTATCATTCTCCCCCTTGTGCTGTTGGGCGGTGTCGCCCAGGCTCAGCAGGTTGCCCCGACTTCGGTCCTTGTCACTCAAGACCAAAAAGCGATTGAGAGCCTCAATCGTAGTACGGCGCTTTTCAATATCATGCTGGTGGTGTTGGCGCTGATTGCCGCCGTTGCGATCGCAGGTCTATGGCTCCTCCGTCGCTCTGTGATTCGAGAAGTCACCGATGTGGTTCAGTCTCATCTAACGGAACTGAAAGACCTGAAAGCCCAGCTTGCCCTTGCCAGCGATGCGGTTGATGGCGTTTTGCGAGAGTCTGAAGAACTCACCTCAGATCTGGGTCACGACGCTCAAGGCTTCCAGCAAGATCTCAAAGCGAAGCGAGAGCAAGTCTCTAAACAGCTTGCCACCTTTAATAAGTCCCAGCAGCAGCACATTACTGAGCTAGAGCAAACCCTCGAAACTGCTAGGGATAATATTGCTGAGGTCGAAGCCGAAACTGATAGCACGGCTCAAAAGATTCAAGCTGATCTCAAACAAAAACAAGACTCTCTGTTTAAAGAACTGCAAAAACAAGCCAGTGAATTTGGCCCTCGCTTGTCGGGCTTAGAAGATGTCGCTCAGGGCCGCATTGATGATGTGGTGCAGGCGCTACAGCAGTCTGAATCTATCTTTACGAGCCAACTGGGCGATCTAACCATCTCGGCTCAGCGCCGCCGCGATGCCGTGCTGCAAGATCTCGAAAAAATGGCGGCGGACTTTAGCCCCCAGCTTTCTGCATTGCAAAATGAAGTCCAGTTAGAACGAGATGCCGTGCTGGGCTATCTTGCCAACACCAAGGCGGATTACATTCGTCAGCTCACAGAGCAACAGCAGGATGCTCGCAAACAGTGGGATCTGCTCTGGCAGACTCTCAAGCAAATGGAGGCCGACTTTGGCCCTCAGCTTGCTGGCATTGAAGAGCAGGCTACCCGTAAAGCGTTGCAAGAGAAAGATATGGTGCTGCAGCGTCTCGAAACATTAGGCCAGCAAATTATTACGGAGCTATCGACGGCCCAAGCCCAGGTCTCAGGGCAAGCCGATCAGACCCTCCAGGATCTGCAGCGCCTAGAGGCCGAGTTTATGGCAAGCCTCACCGAGTCTCGCGCCCGCATCGAAACAGAGAAAAACACCACCCTTGAAAATGTGAGAACGCTTCAGCAAGAAAGTGCAGCGCAGCTCACCAATCTCGATGCCGATGTGCAAACGCGCAAAAATCAGACCCTTCTCGATCTTAAGACCCTCACCAATCAAGTCAGTAAAGAACTCACCGGCCTGCAGGCTCAAATGCAGTCTAGCCGCGACCAAACCCAGCAGGCGCTGCAGCGGCTTGAATCTGGGGCGTCAACCCAGCTTTCGCAAATTACGGCAGAGGCCAAGCTCCGGAAAGAACAAATTCTGCAGCAGTTGGCCGAGTTGACGCCTAGCCAACTGGCAGGGGATGCCCTGAAAGAGGTCACCGACCAAGTTCAAAAAATATTTGAACCGATTGAGAGACTACAGGCGAATCATCCTGACCTATTTTTAGATGCTTCCGATTACGTCGCTCAGGCCCAGTCTCAGTTTGATCAGGGCCGCTACGAAGACGCTTTAAAGTTCTTAAATCAAGCCCTTGAACTCCAAAACGAAAATACTGATCTCTGGTATCAGAAGGCCATCGCCCTCAGTGAACTAAAGCAGTTCGAAGATGCGATCGCAGCCCTAGATCAAATCCTCGATCGTCAGCCCGACAACGCCGATATTTGGTATCAGCGGGGTTTATTCTTACGAGATTTGCAGCGGGAAGAGAGCGCCTTAGCCGCCTTCAATAAAGTGGTTAAAATGCAGCCCGAAAACGATCGGGCCTGGATGAACCGTGGCCTCATGCTAGAGCGCCTGCAGCGACTCGAAGAAGCAATCGAAGCCTACGATAAGGTGGTTGAGCTACAGGCCGACTCACGCAGCGCCTGGATGAATCGGGGCTTTGTCCTGGGGATGCTGCAGCGCCACGAAGAAGCCTTCCAATCCTTTGACCAAGTGGTAAAGCTCAATCAAGAAGATGGGATTGCCTGGTTTAATCGGGGTCTAGCTTTAGAAACGCTAAAGCGCTACGAAGACGCCCTTAACTCCTTTGACCAGGCCGTCAAGCTGAAGCCCGACGGATATAAAGCCTGGAGTCATCGGGGTATTGCCTTGGTGAAATTAGATCGCGATCGCGATGCCCTTGTTAGTCTAAACAAATCCCTAGAGATCCAGCCCGATTATGCCGAAGCTCATTACGGCAAAGCGATCTGCTATGTCGTTCAGGGTGAAATTGACAGGGGGCTAGAGACTCTGGAGCGGGCTATCGAACTTGATCCCAACCTTCGGGAGCAGGCCGCCGCTGATCCAGATTTTTATAATTTGCGTCGAGACGAATGGTTCCGGGAGCTAGTCGCCAGCAATTAGTGTTTTCCTCAATTTATCTCCCTCTGTTGGCAGATCGATTGCGAATATTGCATCAGCTCAAATCAATGGTGCAAGAACCCCGTAGCTTTGCATTGACGTGGTCTAAATCAGCCCTATGATGATGTAATCGAACAAGTATTGCCGTGATGCTGAGCGAGTCCACTACTGTATTGGATTTTCGGGATTGTCGTTGAATATTAAAGCTCTCAGTAACCGCCGCGCCAGTGTTGGACTACTTGTGACCCTTGTTTTACTGGGGCCAGTGGTAGCTATTTTCACTTACATCTTTACCTCTGGGGGTGAGCGGGCGAGGTTGTCGTCCCAATTTGAGCAAGATGTTGAGAGAAATATCTTTGTGCTAGAGGCTGAGATTGAAGCCAATATCGAAGCACTGTATTCCCTGCGGTCTCTCTACAGTGCGTCACAGGCTGTTAGTCCTGACGAGTTCAGCCAGTTTACCCAGTCTCTACGTCAAAGCCATCCAGCGATTTACACCCTGGAGTGGATTCCACGTATTTCGGCAGGGGGGCGCTTTGGGCATGAAGCGAAGGGGCGTCAACGAGAAGGTTTAGCAACCTACGAGATTACTGAGCGCAATCAAGATGGCGACCTTGTGCGGGCAAAAGACCGCAAAAATTACTTTCCGGTGTATTTAATTGATCCGTTAGAGGGCAATGAGTCAGCCCTTGGATTTGATTTGGCCTCTAGTCCCAACCGGCGCACGGCCTTAATTGAAGCAATGGCCTCAGATAAACTGACTGTTACCGATCCCATTACCGTTGGTGACAAAGATCCTTCCCAGGCCTTTTTGGCGTTTTTGCCGGTGTATCAGCAAGAAGCCAAAACCTTTCCAGAGCGCTGGAATAATTTAGATGGCTTTGTCTTGGGCATCTTTCGGATTAATGAAATCTTGCAGCAGTCTCTGCTGAGTGATCGGCTCAAGCAATCGAACACAATGGCGTTTCGCCTGGTAGATCCAGAGGCAGGCCAAGAGCCACTAGAACTCTACCGGTCTCGCCCTCAAATTTCTCCCCTCCGCCAGCCCGACCTCTCTCGTCGCGTTGTGATCTCTATAGGGTCTCAGAAATGGGAACTATATATGCACGCAACGCCTGCCTATTTGTCTAAGTACAGTAATCGGCAACCCCTGCTGATGGGGCTAAGTATTTTTTTGATTTGGGAATTACTGGTGGGTGTGATTGCACTGCTGCTGAAGCGCTCTATTGATCTTGAAAAAATTGCCCAGCTTGATGTCCTAACTGGTGTTGCGAACCGCCGGTCTTTTACTGAAACGATCCAGCGTGAGTGGGAACGCGCTAAGCGTACCGGTTCGCCCGTGTCGGTGATTATGCTTGATGTTGATTATTTTAAGGACTACAACGATAGTTATGGTCATCGAGCTGGAGATGAATGTTTACAGCGGCTTGCAACAGCCCTCAACGTTGCCGCTGCTCGTACATCAGATCTTGTCTGTCGCTACGGTGGCGAAGAGTTTGTGATCCTGTTACCCAATGTTGATCACCTTGGCACCCTGGCGGTTGCCAAAAAGATCCAAGATAAGGTGAAAGCGTTAGCGATTCCTCATAAAAGCTCCTTGGTGGCGAAGCAAGTTACCGTGAGCATGGGGTGTGCAACTCAGCCCAAAGTCGGTAACACTTCCTGGGAGAGTCTGGTGGCTCGAGCAGATGCCCTCATGTATGACGCTAAAAAGAGTGGTCGCAATACAATCAAACAGAAGAAAAGCAAAATACCGATTCCCACACCAGAGTAGTTCTGGTGCGCTTTTACCTCATTTTCCGGCTTAAGGTCGATGGCTGCATCCTAGGTTAGTTTAATCAGATTCATCCTCGGCCAATGCTAGATGCTCTATCCGCTTGGGGCACTCTAAATGCAGGTGCTTCTAGCAGTTGCAGCAATAGCTGCTCCCACCTTTGCGAAGCTGTAATCTTCTAGAAGCCCTACTTTGCAGCCCCCCAATATTTTCACCAGGTCTCTCTTTGGCAATGATGCTATACGGGGGGGGACATCAGGGCTTTCGGAAATCTTGGGGGATTGCTCCCCAATACTGGCATCATAGAGACTGGTCTACGTTAATGGCAGAAGATGCCTCTCTTCTTCTACAAAGTCAGTGATCCCTACGGATGTTTTTCTAATTTCTCACCCCACCCCGTTTATCTAGATGGGTATACTTGGCCTACCTCAGAGCATTTCTACCAAGCTCAGAAATATCATGGGACCGATCACTCAGAGCTGTGCATAAAAATCAGAGCGGCTCCTACCGCCGAAGCGGCGGCAGCCCTAGGACGTGGAGCGATCGCGCCAGTCCGAACCGATTGGGAACAGGTTAAGACTCAGATTATGTATAAAGTGGTCAAAGAGAAGTTTTCTCGCCACGGCGATATCCGAGCGATTTTGCTGTCCACAGGGGACTCGCTCATTGTTGAAAATTCTCCCACCGATAGCTATTGGGGCTGCGGTCCTGACCAAAAAGGGCACAATCAGTTGGGCAAAATTCTGATGCGGGTCCGCCAGGAGTTAAGGCCGTTTTCTTTGTGATGAAGCACCGTTGATTAGAAAAATGTAGGTTTTGTTTAAAAAACGCAATGTTTTTGACGATCACCACCAGGGAATCATAAGCGATAATTAATAGGTATATCTCTCCTCACAGGATGTATTAACATGACTGATCTTCTCGCTCGAGCTTTTGAACAACTGCGAACCCTATCGGCCAATCGTCAGAACGAGATTGCCTCTCGAATCCTTAATGGTCTTGATGATGAGGCGCAGTGGAATGATGCTTTTAAGCAGTCCCAAGAGGCTCTCAACGATCTGGTTCAGCAGGCGATGGCTGAATATCGTGCCGCTAAGAGTCAAGAGCTAAATACTGGCGAACTTTAGTGAGAGTCATTTGCCTTGTGAACAGAACAAATGTGTTCTAGTGGTCGGTGGAGGTTGTCGACCTGATGCCTTCATTGCCAAATTTTGTTGCAATGAAGGCATTGCCTTAGATTGATAGGCTTGATGTTGATTCGCTCAATCGGACGGATCATCTCCTCTGGCTGCTCTGTGAGTTGTCAACGAATGATCACTATACTCTCTGGCTCTGAAGCTGCTTCAATAGAAATAGCGTTGTACTGCACCAAAAGAGCCAGCACCTATGGATATTCTCCCAGCGATTGATTTATTGGAGGGGCGTTGTGTCCGTCTCTACCAGGGAGATTATGAACAGTCACAGATCTTTTCAGAGGATCCGGTGCAGGTGGCGAAGGGGTGGGTTGAGCAAGGGGCCAGCTACCTGCATCTTGTGGATTTAGATGGGGCGAAGACTGGCGAACCCGTTAATCTTGAGCCGATTCGCCGTATTGTCAATGCCATTAATGTGCCGGTGCAGGTGGGGGGTGGGGTGCGCGATCGCAACCGCGTCAACCAACTCCTTGATCTCGGCGTTCAGCGCGTTATTGTCGGCACCGTCGCTATTGAAAACCCTGACCTTGTTACACAACTGTGCCAAGATTTTCCGGGGCAAATTGTGATCGGCATTGATGCCCGTGAGGGGAAAGTGGCGACGCGAGGCTGGCTAGAAACTTCAGAAATTGAAGCAATTGATCTGGCCCAGCGGATGCCCAATGCCGCCGCCATTGTCTACACCGATATTCACCGAGACGGCACCCTAGAAGGCCCGAACATGCCGATGCTGCGGGAGATGGCTGAAGCGACAGAGGTGCCGATTATTGCTTCGGGTGGCGTCAGTTCGGTGACGGATTTGCTGAGTTTGCTGGCCCTAGAGCCGCTGGGTGTAACCAGCGTCATTGTCGGGCGTGCCCTTTATACAGGAGACGTTTCGCTCACTGAAGCGATTCGGGCAGTGGGTCAAGGGCGGTGGCAGGATGTACCTCCTGATCTGGGATCATCAGCACTAGCTTGACGCGATTGAGATCCCTTCAGAGATCGAAGATCAGTTGTAAGTTCAAGACAAAGCCTGGTAAAACCGCTTCACCAGACAGCATTTCTGGAGATTGCAGCAATTCAGGCATCTGCCCTGACCGAAAGATTTCAACCTGCTGGGTCTTCGGAATAATCAACCAGCCCAGCCGACAGCCATTTTCAATATATTCCTGCATTTTTTGACGTAATGTATCGGCGCTATCGGTTTCGGAGGCGAGTTCTAATACAAAGTCTGGGCAAATGGGTGCAAACCCTCTACGCTGCTGTGGCGTCAGCTTATTCCAGCGTTCGTTTATGATCCAGGCACTGTCGGGGGAGCGGGTGGCTCCGTTAGGGAGACGGAATCCTGTTGATGAATCAAAGGCTTTGCCGAGACGGGCCTGACGATTCCAGATGCCGAGATCGGTATTCAGCTCAAAGTTATAATTTCCGCTCTCGCTGCCGGTGGGTGGCATGATAATTAGCTCTCCCGTTGCCGTTCGCTCTAGTCGTAGGTCAGGATTCGCCGCCACGAAGGCTGAAAACTGTTCGTCTGTAACTTGCAGTGCTTGAGGGATACGGATAGGAAGAGAGCTAACCATCGCAGCGTTGACGGGTAAAGGATTCAGAGCCGTTCTTATTTCAAGACTCTAACAAATTTCAGGGGTTCCCAATTGGTTGTGCCAACGGGTCAGCGCTATTTTACTTCGGGGCCAAGGTTTGCGATCGCACTCGTTTTCACCACTTTTCGTTCATTGAGATCAACGATGCTGGCGGTTTTTGCGCCATTTTTGACATAGACTGCCAGCAGGCGATTTGAGCTAAGGGGCTGTAGATTCAGTAGCTCCGTGATGTCAGTCAAGACTTCAACGTACTGCTTACCAAAGGCATCAGAAATTCCTATAGTGCGACGATCACCCTCGCCAATGTATTTGTCCTCATTGGTGTCTGTTTTAAAAATCTGATAAACGAACCGTTCCGTTTTGGAGCTTTTCTTTGCTTCGGGATTGCTCAAAGGGTATTGCTTCGCTTCAGAGATGGTGTATTGGTTCGTCTCAAACAAACGATGAGACGATAAAGTACCCGAATCGAGAAAGACAAGATTACGAACATCGCCGCCGCCGCGCTTATAGGACTCTGATGAGAACGATGATGATCCGCGAGATCCACCCCAGTCGATCTGTGTAATATTCGCCACTAAGTAGGGTGTACCAGGAATGGACGCGAAGGGCTGCAGAACCTTGTCGGGCTTTTCTTCCTTTTGATCTGATGCTTGGGCTGTACTGTTAGGACGAGACTCTATGACGGGACGACTGCAGGCTCCGAGGAACCCTAGGCTGAGCAGCAGGATTAACGGCGATGCGATCGCAGATGGCTTTATCATTCCTAAGAAGTCTCCCACTGCAGTTGTAAGCTACCGCCCCTATGACCCGCGTTTCGATTATTATCCCCATTTTGAATGAGGCGGCTTATTTAGCTCGAATGCTCCGCTGTTTGGCGGTTTTAGAACCCCCTGCCACTGAGATCATTATCGTCGATGGCGGTAGCGTAGATGACACTTTGAATATCGCTCAGGTTCCTGAAGTCACGATTCTGTCAGCACCCCAGCCGGGGAGATCGCTACAGATGAACCTGGGAGCAAAAGCAGCGAGGGGAGATATTCTCTGCTTCCTCCATGCAGATACATTGGTGCCTGATGATCTCATTGCCGTGATTGAGTCTGGGTTGAGTGACTCCAGAGTCGTTTGTGGCGCATTTATTTCGGTGATGACGGGTCCAGGACTTTGGACATTTTTAGTCTTTTTGCATCTCAAACTTACTCACTTGCGAATAGCACTCACGGTTCGCTCATTTTTGAGCGAGGTGGTCACATTGGGCTAGAGTCTATGAATGAAGCAGCCTGTAGCCATTACGACCGAACGAGTTGATGATATTCCACTACTTTTAGCGCAGC
>JBHJNL010000043.1:0-55330 GCA_050330855.1 Thermosynechococcaceae cyanobacterium
CTGAGCCTGCTGGAGCGGTGAGAGTAAACCACGGACCTGCGTTAACCAGTCAAGGGGCCAGCGACGGCTTCCTGAATCTTTTTGAGATCGAGACTGTTTTGGCGTCGACTCAGCGTCCTCAGTCATGCCCTGTGGATGGATGGATGTGTGATAGGGGCCGCAACGCCATCACTATGGACGACCTGATGCTTCATCAGTGGACTCTGGCGATTGGTTATAGAGGGCATCCAGTTGCTCACGAGCATCATCAACCGTGATAGAGCGCATCACCAAAAGCGGCTCATCGATAATGTTGCCGTGATCGTCTATTAATTCTGGGTGTGGAACTCGCCGCCGATCTGACCGATGGGATGCTCTTGAGTTCGGAGGGCGCTGTGCCTCACGACCAAACATGAATAGATTGCGAATCAGGTTGCTGATGACGAGGGTGGTGAGCACGGTGAACGCAAGAAAATAAAGAAGCTGTAGCATGTTCTCGGTTCCTCCATCGCCACCGAAAATTGTGGCAGTTTGCAATGGGCCTGCTCTTATTGTAATCGTCCTAGGACATTATTGGCCGACCCCTTGTGGGGTATCGTGGCTTCTTGATCACCCCTAAGGCCCGTCCCCTGAGACCCTGTGGAACACCTGAATCATAAGCGAGATACCACTGTTGACGGTTTCAAGACTTGAAAGTTTAATAGCCTGAAACATTTTTGCGATCGCACCGTCTACCATTCTCAGTGTTCAATAACGGCCCCCCTGTTGATAAAGTAGAAAATCACAAATTTTCCCATCGCATTGGGTACATTATGTGTGAGTTCTCTATCCCCTGATCAGCATCCCTCTTTACTGACGCTCTATCACGGCTCTATCCCTATGACTTCAACCTTGAACCAACCCCTACGTACGCTGCTCATGGGCCGCTTAGGATGGCTCACGCTCCTTTGCTGGCTCCTGTGGATCGCCCCCGCTGCCGCCCGTGATCTCAGAATTGCGGTTCAACAAGGTCAGTCTCAGATCGCCGTCGGTAGTTCGACCCCCGCCCAGCTTGTCGATGGCAATGGTAAAGCTTTGGGTCAGCTCCCTGCCTTGCAGGGCTATTTCGGCACCTCCACCGGTAATGCGATTGATCTTGCCGATCAGAAAGCGTGGACCATTACGGTGAAGCCTGCCAATGGCGGTTTTGTTTATATTGGTGGGCGCTGGTATCGAGGCACCGTCTCCCTGGTCAACACCAGTAAAGGTGTGATGGCGATTAATAATGTTGATCTTGAAGATTACCTGACGAGCGTGGTGGGTAAAGAAGCCTATGCCTCTTGGCCCCAAGAAGTTCTCAAGGCTCAAGCCGTTGCCTCCCGATCCTTTGCACTGTATCGAATTGAAAGACAAAGGAGTCCTTTGTATGACCTCGGTGATAATCAAACCTATCAAGTGTATTCAGGGCTTGATGGCGAAGCCGATAGCACCTATGCCGCAGTGCAGGCCACTAAGGGCAAAGTCTTGACCTACGGTGGCAAGATTATTGAAGCGGTCTTCCATGCCAATGCGGGGGGACGTACCGAAAACTCTGAAAATGTTTGGAGCGGCGTCACCCCCTATCTACGCAGCACTGAAAGCCCTGACCAAGAGGGCCGCAACTATCAGTGGGACGAACAGTTTACCGCCGCTGATATGAAGAAGAAGCTGCCAGACCTGGGGAATATTAGGGCCATTAAGCCCTTGAACAAGACCCTCTCAGGTCGTGTGGTCAATGTAGAGGTCGTGGGCGACACCGGCCGCAAAACGATGTCAGGCACACAGTTTCGCCAAGCCTTGAAACTCAAGAGCACGCTATTTGACGTGACAGCTCAGCCCGGTCTGGTGGCCAGTCAGTTGGGGGCGGCGACCTCTTCGAGCTTCCAATTTACAGGCAAAGGCCACGGACACGGTCTGGGCATGAGTCAATGGGGAGCCTTTGCGATGGCTAAACGCGGCCAAACCTACCCACAAATTTTGCAACATTATTACCAAGGCACAGCTCTAAAGCAGGTGCAATAGAGGATATTTGTTCTAGATGGGTGGTGTTATTGACTACATTGAATTTATTTGTTAGGACATAGAATAATATAAGTGAAGTGGCTTAAATCAATCGCCACAGGGTCTAAATTTCATCTAGAGTATCGATCCAATAGACTTTCCAAAACGGGGTTTCAGGGATATTCATCTGTGGGGGCATGTCAGACTTTCAGACCTTGAATGCTGGCATGATATTGAGCGGTTTGGCTCCATCGCAATGATGAGGACAAAGACAGGCTTACTGAGGTGGATTCAGTATATCGACTTCAAAAAGAGTTCCTAGAAGCATTTAACCTTTGCTAAGCAAAGGTTTCGTTTTAACGCTGAGAGGCTTCGAAACTTGCGATTGTTTCTCTCCCTTACTATATTCATGCTCTGTATCTGCCTAGCAACCCGTTGCTCGTCACTGTTTTTATTGAGATTTTGCCCATTGATGTCTAGACACGGCAGACTTGTTCGTAGGCAAGGGGTTCTATGACTGTGATTCATAATAATCCTGGTATTCTACGCAATCATTCCTCTGTGGTGACATTACTGCAACGGGTTCTCGATCCTGCCATTGCAACGCTATTGTTGGTGGGGCTAGCGTATCTGTATGACATCAACTTTGAGGTGTTTGACAGTCCCTTGCTGGCTGTTATCGTTTTCTTACTCATTTTGCCGATTTTCAAGGCCGTGGGCCTCTATCGACCCTATCGGAGCTTGTCGGCAAGGCTCTTAGCAGGTCGCTTGCTGCTGGGGTGGGGGGTTCTATTGACAACCCTATTGATGCTGGGGTATGTCACCCGAACGTCACAGTACTATGCCCGCAGCCTGCTGTTGACTTGGTCTACCTGTACGCCAGTTGTTCTATTTTGTATTCACCTGGGGATTTGGCAATTACTGCAGCACCTTCGCAGGTCGGGGCATAATTCGCGAGCGGCTGTCATTGTGGGTGTCAATGCCATTAGCCAAAAGCTGATGGGAGAGATTACCCGTTCTCCTGAACTGGGGATCCGGCTGCAGGGGCTATTTGATGACGAAGACTCGATTGAGCAGAATAATGAGTCGTTTCTATTTCGAGGCAACCTGTCTCAGGTGCCTGAGTATGTTCGGCAGCATCAGACTGATGTGGTCTATATTACCTGCTCAACCGATCAGAGCGAAAAGGTAACAACGCTGCTGCAGGCGTTGTTGGATACCACTGCCTGTGTCTACTTTGTGCCAGATGTTCTCACCTTTCATCTCACCCATGGCCGTCCCTATGAAATCAATGGTATTCCGTTGGTTGCGATCTGGGAAGTTCCGTTTACCGATGTTCAGTACCTGCTCAAGCGAGTGATTGATATTGGGGTCTCGGTCTTAGCGCTGCTGTTGTTGTTCCCGGTGATGGTGGGCATTGTCATGGCGGTGAAAGCCTCTTCTCCTGGTCCCATATTGTTCCGACAACGTCGCTATGGACTTCATGGTCAAGAGATCATGGTGTACAAGTTCCGCTCGATGGTGGTGCAAGAGGATGGGGCGGTGGTGAAGCAGGCCAAACGAGGAGATCGCCGCGTGACGACGGTGGGCGCTTTTTTACGAAAGACCTCTCTGGATGAACTGCCGCAGTTTATCAACGTATTGCAGGGCCGTATGAGCATTGTGGGCCCAAGACCGCACGCTGTGGCACACAATGAAATGTACCGGAAGCTCATCGATGGCTATATGCTGCGGCACAAGGTTAAACCCGGCATTACTGGATGGGCGCAGGTCAATGGGTGCCGTGGTGAGACAGAAACGCTTGAGAAGATGCAAAAACGCATTGATTATGACCTAGACTATCTGAAAAATTGGTCGCTGCGGTTAGATTTTCAAATTATTCTGCAGACGTGTTTTGTGTTTCTGCGAGACCAAAATGCCTATTAGCGATGGTCTGTAGCAAGATACGGTGCGGTGGTCATTTCGGAAACATGGAGGGGGAATTCGGCGTCTTTAGTTTAGAGAACCCACGCGATCTAATGCTTCGATCTAGGATTGAAGGGTGACGCGTCCCAGACTTCTCCGTTGTTGATTGCCGAAAACTATGCTGAATGTACCGTTTTCTCAAGCTGTGAACCCGAAAAACCTTTTGCAGCATTCGAGATCGATGCGTCTATGGGGTGCGATCGCAGCTCTGGCCGTTAGTTTACCTGCAATGCCTGCTCAGGCACTGCCCTGGGGAAACATTCTCCGTCAGGGCATTCAGGTAATGCAGCTCTCAAACTTGTCACCTCAAAATGAAGTGGCGCTAGGGAACCAACTCCATGCCAACCTGCAGCAGCAGGGGATGAAACCTTACCAAGACGCCACCGTCAACGCCTACGTCAATCGTGTCGGTCAGCGGCTAATTGCTCGTAGTGGTGGTCAACGGGATTACCCCTATATCTTTCAGGTGGTTCAGGACTCACGGGTCAACGCCTTTGCCACGATGGGGGGACGGGTTTATGTGACGACGGGGCTGCTGAAGGCGGCTGACAATGAAGCAGAGCTTGCCAGTGTTTTAGGGCACGAGATTGGTCATATTAAAGATCGACACCTAGTCAAGCAAATTCGCCAGCGAGCGTTGACCAGCGGCATTATTAGTTCAGCAGGCTTAAGCCGTAATCAAGCAGCTAATATTGGCACTGAGTTATTGGTGAATCGCCCCAAAGGTCGCGGAGACGAATATAAAGCCGATCAGATTGGCTTAGAAATTTTGCGACGGGCTGACTACTCGACCTCTGCAGCACCTGCCTTCATGAAGAAACTGCTGCGCTCTGGCGGGGGAACCCCCACATTCTTGAGCACCCACCCCGCAGTGCCCGATCGCCTCAAAGCATTGGAGAGAGCGATTCAAAGTGGTCCTCAGAATGAGTGCGATCGCAACCCACGCCAGCAAAGCTGTGGACTGGATGACCAAGCCTATCAGAATGCTATTCGACAACGAATTTGATGAAATGAATGAGAAAGAGCGGGTTTTGCTATCTTAAACTACGGCAGATAGTAACGCCTCAGAGTGGGTAAAGTCTTTGTGAAGACGAAGTTCATTACCCGCTCCATTCCAGTAGACATCATCAAAAATATGATAGAGAATGTGAAGCCCACGACCACAGGTTTCTTGGGTTTCTGGGAAAAATTGCTCAATCGATGAGTCGCAACACTGGGGGAGAGGAGAAAATCCGCAACCTTGATCAATAATGACCCACCAACATTCGTTATGGTTCTGAGTAAACTGAACCATAACCATCTTATGGGGATCAAGGCAGTTACCATGCTTAGCCGCATTCACCAGCGCCTCTTGCAAACCCAAATGAAGATCAGCCTTAAAGGAGACGGGAACATTCTCTAAGAGGTAGTCAAGAACAGGCTGAAGATACAGTGTTGAAGCAAAGCTAACCGTTTGCCAATATTGAGAACACTTTGGGGAAAGTGAGAGAGCAATCACACCACCAATCTCACAAAACGATGAGAACCTGTAAGAAACAGAAATTTTTGATCACGACTAATTTAAGTAGAGTCAGTTTTTAAAAGAATTAAAAACTGAGTATTAATGAAGAAATACTAATCCTTTGATTATAGCAAATTTGCCTGGTCTTTACAAGATTATTGTCCCCATGCTCTGCAGGATGTTGATGCAGATGGCATGGGGATCCACGATGCCCATCGATAGATCAATGGGGGCGGGGACCATCTCACCCCGTGAATCGAGTACCTGCACCAAAATAAGGTAGGCAAGCCCCAATAAGAGCGACACGATACCGGTGAGGATGGCAATCAGTTTAGAGCGATCGAAGGACATTGAGACAGCCTCTTTAAACATTAAGAATAAGGACATTTATGGAGCGGATTTTGCTTTCGTAAGAGGTTGACGGAACCGGTACCGCAGAGGGTTGGACGGGGGACTGCGTTTAGCGGCATAGAGCTGTTGCTCTAAGCTTTGAGTTGACGAGACCAGCTTGCTCAAACCATTAATGAGTTTAATGAGATTCTCGCGAAATTCTGCGTTGCCGGTCAATTGCTCCAGGTCGGTGGTGATTTTTTGCGTGTTTTGGAAGGTGACCCTCGCGGAGTCAAGGGTTTGAGCAATCCCCAATAAGGTGACAGGGTTGTTGAGGGTCGCCGTGAGCGTATTCAGGTTCTCTGAGGCCTGTGCGCCGTTGGCGGCTAATCTTTCTAGGTTCTCAATCAGCTTGCCTTTCTGGACTCGCCCGATGATGGGTTCTAAGTCGTTAACCACCACCTTTAGGTCTTGACTGGCGACCTGGAGGTTATCTAGGGTGGTAATCAGTGTGCCCCGATTGGCCTGTACAAGGCTGGTGACTTCATTGGCGGTATTGCTGAGCCGGTCGGCGGTGGTGCTGAATTTGGGGCCTAGTACTCCCACCTGCTCTGCGGCATCACCCACTTGAATTGCGGTTTGGGTAAGGGCGGTGGTAATGCCATCAACCTTCTGAAGCTGTTGGCGGGTATCTTGACTCAGCTGATTGAGGCCCGTGGCCGCGCCTGAGACATCTCGCAGGGTGACGTTGGCCCGCCGACTAAGCTGAGTTACGCTGCGGGCAGCCGTAGAGAGGCTTGCCAGCGTTTGTCGTAGATCTGTTTCTCCTAGCTGAGTGGCAATGCTGGTGGTGGATCGGATCAGTTCGTCAAAGTTAGCCCCGACCTCGCCCCCCAGCCGATCGCCGTTGCAGAGAATAAGGGTGCGATCGCAATTTGGCTCAAAGGGCGAAAGATTTTCAGTTATCTCTACTCGCTGCGCCCCTGGCTGGGGACGGAAGTCGAGGGCCACTTGACCAATAAACCCTGATTGACTTGCTTCTGCCCGACTATCCCGTGGGATCAACAACGTCGCAGGCTGAATATCCACTGTCACTAAAGCACCATTGGCCTGGGCTATGAGGGACGTCACCTCACCCACCTTGACTCCTCGAAACCTAACAGGACTTCCCACATTAAGACCCAGCGTATCAGGGAGTTCAACGGCTAAGCTATAGGATTTGACTCCAAATTTTGCACCCCGAATCCAGGCAAAGGCACCGGCAAAGAGGCCTAGGCCAGTCAGAATTAGCAGGCCCACAGACCCCTCTCGGACGACTCGCGATCGCATATCACTGACCTCATCACCAGAACGTCACATTAGCGGCCCCAGATATAGTCTAGATCTGCTGGCCGACAATTTCCATCGGGCCATGAACGTTGCCGCTCCAAAATTGCTTCACGTAGGGATTGTCTGTATGGTCCAGCTCTGCAGCGGTTCCTTCCCACTGCACCTTGCCATCGTAGAACAAGACTAAGCGTTGACCCGTTCGCCGAATCGTACTGTGTTGATGCGTCACAATGGCATAGGTCTCACAGCCAGAGGTTTTTTGTAGCTCTACAATCAAATCTTCAATCACCGTAGAGGCAATAGGATCTAGCCCTGCCGTTGGCTCATCATAGAGCAGAATCTGAGGGTCATCAGCATCATCATCGGGGTCATCAAGAATCGCCCTGGCAAAACTGACGCGCTTACGCATGCCGCCAGAAAGCTGGGCCGGATAGAGGTCGCCAACACCGGGCAATCCTACCAGCTCTAGCTTTTTGTTGACTAATTCTCTAATCCTCTCGCAGGGCAGCTTAGAGTTTTGATACAGAAAAAAACCAACGTTCTCTTCGACGGAGAGCGAGTCAAAGAGAGCGGCCTGCTGAAATACCATACTCATCCGGATAATATGCTCAGGATCGTCAGATGGTCCCTGGCGCAGTTGTCCCTTAATATAAACTTCGCCTGCATCTGGTACCTGCAGACCCGCAATGATTCTCAAAATAGTTGACTTCCCCGTCCCAGACGGGCCGAGGATGGCTAAGGCATCTCCTGGATAGATCTTGAGATTTGCATCGTTGAGAACGACATGCCCATCAAAGGTTTGGCAGATTCCCTTTAGCTCAATGAGTGGCTCCACCATACATTCCTTTTGAGACTCTAGAGCATCGCCTTCGTCACCGATCAGCCTTAGTCTCCGGCAAAAATGTACCGATGTAGATCACTAGGATCAGGTTCTGGGCTTTCTTCTGCAAACTTCACCGACGCATCGACCTTGGCCTGGATTTGCTGATCAATGGCCGTGAGGTCTTCTTGATTCACAAGATTGTTCTCAATTAAATAGGCATTAAACTGCTTGATGGGATCTCGGGACAGCCACGATTCTTTCTCCTGTGGGTCTCGCAACTCGTCTGGATCGGCGAGCGAATGTCCCCGGAATCGATAGGTGAGCGCCTCAATCAGCGTGGGACCGCCCCCCGCTCTCGCTCGAGCCACGGCTTCTTGGGCGACAGCGTGAACGGCCATCACATCCATACCGTCCACTTCAATCCCTGGCATCCCAAAGGCTTTGCCCTTCTTATAGATTTCTGTATCAGAGGTGGCGCGGTCATGGGCCATCCCAATGGCCCACTTGTTGTTCTCAACGACAAATAAGATCGGCAGCTTCCACAGCACCGCCATATTCAAGCATTCAAAAAACTGACCGTTGTTGCTAGCCCCATCTCCAAAGAAGCAGGCAGTCACCTGGTCTGCATTGGGATCGCCCATGGCCTCACGGCGATATTTGCTTTGGAATGCCGCGCCGGTGGCAACAGGAATGCCTTCGGCGACAAAGGCGAACCCGCCCAGCAGATTATGCTCCGCAGAAAAAAGGTGCATGGAACCACCCCGCCCCTTACTGCAGCCCGTTGCTTTACCAAACAGCTCGGCCATAACCTGATTGGGAGGCACGCCTGCGCTCAAGGCATGGACATGGTCACGATAGGTGCTGCACACATAGTCGTCAGGCCTCATCGCTTTGATGATGCCGCTAGAAACTGCTTCTTGTCCATTGTAGAGGTGGACAAAGCCGAACATCTTGCCTCGGTAGTACATCTCAGCACATTTATCTTCAAAGAACCGTCCCAAAACCATGTCTTCATAAATTTTGAGACCTTCTTCACGGGAGATTTGAACCGGAGTGGGAGCGGATTTAGGGACTGAGCGATCCTGAACCATTGACATAGTAGAGCGTGTCCTTAATGACGAGGCTTCCAGCACTCTGGGTCGGCAAACAAAAAGACCCTAGAGGCTTACAGACGGTATCTATGCCACCAGTTTATCAGGATCTCTTCAGTGAAACGATAAATGTCTAAAGCCGTCCTGATTCATAATGGAATCTCATCTGGGGGAATAACTCAATTTCATGAATTCTGTCTCTGTCAAGTCGCAGGTTATGATATTGCAAACTGCATCGCTGTCTTGACTTTTTGACCCGATTGACTAAATGACAATTTCCTCGCTCACAAGGACCCTGGCTGTGCGTATCCCCCTCGACCTTTATCAAATTCTTGGAGTACCGATTCAGGCCACTTCAGAACAACTACAGCAAGCGTTCGCAGATCGCCGCCAGCAGCTTCCTCGTCAACAATATTCAAAGACGGCCATTCAATCACGCAATCAGCTCCTAGAGCAAGCCTACGCCGTTCTATCCAACGAAGAACTTAAGGCTGCCTACGATCGCAACATCCTAGCCGAGATTGGTCTCTCTGATGGGGCCGTCAGCTCAGGGGCACCGGCTGTAGCCAGCGGTATGGAACTTGAAGAAGAGCAGCTTGTGGGTGCCCTCTTGTTGCTTCAAGATCTGGGCGAGTATGACACCATTTTGGAGCTGGGTGAGGCCTATCTCAACCGCTCCATTGATCTCAATCAACTGCCCGCTCAAACGACGCCCGTGGCCGAAGAAGATGTCGTCCTCACAATGGCCTTAGCGTACTTAGAGGCCGGTCGTGAGCAGTGGCAACAGCAGCAGTTCGAGCAGACGGCTGAGTCCTTGGTAAAGGGACGTGATCTGCTCATTCGTGAGCAGTGTTTCCCAGAATTGCAGGAAGAGATTCAAACCGATCTTGACATGCTGCGACCCTATCAGATTCTAGAGCGTTTATCTTTGCCTCAAGACGATCCTGAACGACAGCAGGGACTCTCGCTATTGCAGGACATGCTCGATCAACGCGGTGGGATTGATGGCCGTCAGGAGGATCAGTCCGGTTTGGGCATTGATGACTTTTTGCGGTTTGTGCAGCAGTTGCGAAGTCACCTGACGGTGGCAGAGCAGCAAACGTTATTTGAGAAAGAAGCTCAGCGTCCTTCTGCCGTGGCCTCTTACTTGGCCAGCTATGCCCTAGTGGCGGGGGGATTTTCTGAGGGCAAACCTCAAGATATTCAGCAGGCCCAAGCTCGGCTCAGCCATTTAGCGACCCGTCAAGACACCTACGTTGAACAGGCAATGTGTTCCCTGCTGTTGGGACACCCTAATATTGCCACTCAGATTTTGCCCCTGAGTCAAGATGACGAGTCTTTGACCTTTATTCGCCAGTACTCAGAGGGATCTGAAGACGAAATTCCAGGGTTATTCCTTTACACCGAGCATTGGCTACAGCAGGAGGTCTATCCCTATTTTCGTAATTTAGTAGACCAGCCGGTCTCGTTGCAGGATTATTTCAACGACAAGAAAATTCAGGCCGCACTCTGCGCTCTAGAACCCATTACTGAAACCGTCTCTAGAACCACTATCCCTGTAAAATTGCCCAGAGCTGAGCCGGTATCGTCGTCCACGAGGTCTATTGAAGAAGAACTGCAGAGCCTGCAGGCTGTCAATATTCGAGCACTCCAGCCGGAACCGCTTGAAGAAAGAGGGGCGGCGGCTCCTGAACGGACCGTGCCTCAGGCTGCTTTTGCCTCTGGGCCAAACTCAGGTATTTTTGCAAATACCCATGATCGAGGCGGCGATCCGACGGCGGCACCCCCCGCTGTTCGCCAGGGTGGCCCCGTGCGACCGCTCCGACGCCCCCGCAAACAAAAGGGTGCTCAGAAAGGCTGGCTACCCCTAGCCGGAGCGCTGTTGCTGGGATTAGTTGCCCTTGGGGGGCTGGCTGCCTTGATTTGGCGGCCTAATAAGCCCAGTTTGGTTCAAAAAGCACCTGATGATGTGCCTGCCATTGGTCAAGCCGGTGATCCTCCTCTAGAGACACCGGCTCCATCAAGTACTAGTGCCCCTAGTTCAGATCCTGTAGCGCTACCCGCTGCGACGGCAGGCCAACTCTCGGCTGATGATGCGCGTCAGATTATTGATTCTTGGCAAACAATCAAGGCACAGGCGAAGGGAAAATCCCACGAGATCGATAAGCTCAAGCAAATTTTAGTGGAGCCGATGCTCTCGGACTGGACTGAGAAAGCCCAAAACGAGAAGGCCCGGTCTGCCTACTGGGAATACAAGTTGGATACTCTGACGGTCGATAAGGTAGAGCCACAGGGAGATAGCGCCGCCAGTATCTTTGTTGAGATCAAAGAATCGGGCAAGATTCTCGCTGATGGTGAGGTGGAATATTCCTATCAAGATCCGTACAAAGCTCGCTACGATGTTGTTCGTCAGGGCGATCAGTGGCGGATTAAAAATGCCAAGGTTTTAGATTAACTCCTCTCAGGTTTTGCCCAAACTCAAGCGTTTTATCTTTAGATTGGCAGTAGGGGTTTGCGCCCTAGTTCTTGACCTAGCAAGTAGTAATTATGGCTCAACGATGGCTGGTCCTAGCAGCGGTAGTAACAGGGATGAGCTTTGGGGCGAGCTATGTCACCACAAGAAGTCTCAGACAGGCATTCTCCCACAGCATGATTACGCTGGCCTCTGCCTCGGTAGGAGTGGCGGTGGCAGAGGACTGGCGGCGGCGGTCTGACCCTGGTGTCAGCCCGATGAAAACTGCATCACTGGACGTCGTGCCATCTAAGCAGGTTGCGATTTTTTGGGACTACGAAAACGTTAAGGTTCCAGCCGGGGATGCCAGTGCGCCATTGGCGGAGTCCCTGATTGAATATGCCAAGTCATTGGGACATTTGCGCGTCAAAATTGTGTATTCAAACTGGCGGCGCAAGGATGAGCGAATTGTACAAACGCTCTATAGTCTTGGGTTTGAACCAATTCATGTCTCGATGGGCAAGACCAATAGCGTAGATGTGAAGTTGGTGGTGGATTGTTTAGAGGCGGCCTACCGCGACGCCACGATCGCTGAATTTATTATCGTCACAGGAGATAAAGATTTTATCCCCCTGGTCAATGCTCTCAAAGATCTGAAGCGGCAGGTCACCGTGATTGGCCGCTCTGAAAATGTCAGTGAGCAGCTTTTGCTCAGTGCTGATGAATTTATGCCACTCAAGCAGTTGCTGCAAGATGCCGCTGATCGCCAGCAAATCCAGGGCGATGCGGGGGCTGTCAATGGACAAGCAACGCTAAGTTATGAGGAGGCGATCGCCTGTCTAGTCGAGGCCATTGGCAAAGCCCTAGAGCAGCAAAAAAGCACCCAGCTTTCCACCATTGGCAAGCTGATGCGCGACATCAACCCCATTTATACCGGAGCCTCTTCGGTGCAGCGGCCCACCGGCGGCGTCTTTGTCCGCTTTAGCGAATTGATTCAGATGGCGGAGAGGGAGGGGCAGGTGCGGGTGGTGACCACCTCTGGCGGCTTCAAGGAGTTGTTCCTCAGTGAAGAAGATCCCCAAGATGAATCAGACTTTAGCCCCCCCGCAGCACGCCAAATGGATCGACAGCAGTGGTCGCTCTTGATTGGGGAAGTGGAAACCGCCTTTCAGGAACTGAGACCCCTGCCTAGCTTTGTACCGCTGCTGCGCTCAGTGACGCGGGCCAAGACCAGTGGCGTGCTGGATTTTTTAAGTCATGGCAGTTTGCGAAAGTCGCTACAGCGCTTGATTGACGTGGGCATTTTGCTCCCGCAAGAGGACGGGGGCTTTTGTTTGGTAGAACAGTTGACTGAGCAGCGGGAACAGTTCCTCGATCAATTAACAATGGATGCGGTGGTTGCTGAAGCCCCAGAGAGTCAGGAGAGCATTGAGCAGGATGCAGTTTAGTGATTTAGTGCAGCGATTGGGCATTTCGCCCTCGGCCACCAGCTTAGAAGTCTGTCCTAGCTTGAACCCAGACCTATTAGGGATCGCCGCCATTGATCAGGCCCAGACGGGCAGCATCAGCTTTATTGATGGCGATCGCTTCTCCGAGCACATTCATCAAACCCAGGCCAGTGCCCTAATCTTGCCGCCGAATCCAACGCTGCAGGCCGTCGCTACCGACCGGAAGATGGCTTGGTTAAGCGCAGAGCACCCACGCCTCTGCTTTGCTGAGGCGCTCTCGCATTTCTATCAGCCCTGGCAGCCAGACCCTGCGATTGATAAAACCGCTGTCATTCACCCTTCTGCTGTGGTGGGCGAGGCGATCAGTGTGGGTGCCCACGTGGTTATTCATGCTGGCGTCAAGATTGGAGAGGGCGTCTGTCTCCATGCCAACGTTGTTATTTATCCAGAGGCTTATATTGGCGATCGCACCGTTGTCCATGCCAATTGCACCATTCATGAGCGCAGTCAGATTGGTCAAGACTGCGTGATCCACAGCGGGGCCGTGATTGGGGCTGAAGGGTTTGGCTTTGTCCCCACCCAAACGGGCTGGGTGAAGATGCCTCAGTCGGGGGTCACCGTGCTCGAAGATCGCGTTGAGGTGGGCTGCAACACAACCATAGACCGGCCTGCGGTGGGCGAAACGCGCATTGGTCAGGGCACCAAAATCGATAACTTAGTGCAGATCGCCCACGGCTGCCAGATTGGCCCCGGTTGCGTGCTAGTGGGCCAGGTGGGCCTCGCAGGGCATGTCGAACTGGGACCGGGCGTTGTTCTGGGGGGGCAAGTGGGCGTGGCGGATTATTTGAAAGTTGGGGGCGGTGCGATCGCAACGGCCCAAGCAGGTATCACGAAAAATATTGCCGCTAACGAAATGGTGTCTGGCTATCCGGCCATGCCCACTCAACAATGGCTGAAAATGATGGCCGCTCTTAGAAAGCTCCCGACCCTGCTCTCTAAGATGAGACCCTAGGCAAAAGCAGCGCCTACGGCCTGTTGCTCTAAGCCTTTTGCTAAGGATAGACGGTCTCAGGCGTTGACCCCCTACCGCTGCCAAGCAATCAGAATGACACCGCAGACAATACAGCCTAATCCGATAAAGCGATTAATGGAGATGGCTTCGTGAAAGACGAAGTAGCCAAGCAGAACCGAGAAGATATAAATCAGTGAGGCGGCTGGACCCGCCACGCTGAGGTCCACTCGCGTCAGCAGCATAATGTAACTTACGGCACCTAGAGCGTAGCAGGCCAGTCCAATCAGAAGTTCAGGGGTCGTAGCAATGCCTAAAATGTGGCTGACCATGTTTACCCCGGTCACCTTGCCGAGCTTTAATGCCCCGGACTTGAGAAAAAACTGGCCTGAACCACTAAATAAAATAGAAACAAGAAGTAACGAAAATTCTGCGGGGGTCATGCGGTCTCCTGGCGCTGGTCGAGCACTCTGCCTGAATATCTTAGTCTGAAGCGGGTTTTCTAGGGAACGAAACCCGTGGGTGAACAAAACAAAGACCCCCGCTCATAGAACGGAGGCCTCTGCCGTATTAAGTAAAGTCCCTTCGGAACCAACAGCATCCATACCCCGAAGATGGTTTTTAGGTCTGCCGGTTTGCGCCTTGCCCTTTCGGAACAAGTTGCCATTTCGGGGACTTAGCTGGGCTTATGCGGGGGGTATGACAGCCCAATGAATCAATAATATAGCTCAATTCAGACAGGTATAACCGTGTAATTACGCAAATTTGGCTAGTTCTTAAACCGAACCTATCAATAAGACGGTCTAACTCAGGTGATATCTGAGTTAGAACTCAGTTTTTCTGTGATCATGATGATGCGACTGACAACTGTATCAAGCCGTTCTGATCGCTTTGCATCTTGAATATTGCTGTCTCTGCGGGACGCTTGCCCAGCCTGACCCCATCAGGGTTGTGATGACCCGCCACTACGGAGAATGACTTCTTCCCCTTTCTTGGCGATGAGCTGAAGGACGAGGGGGCCAGCGGTAAAGACTGGGTTGGGTGCGATCGCAACCACTGAAATGGGGGTTTCGTCATTGCGAGCTTTGAGGCCCAGGGCAAACTGAAACAGCTCAAATTGACTAAAAGACCCCACCGTACCGGTCAAAGGGTCCGGCAGCACGCCCGCCTGAATCGCGTTCCGATTGGCATCTACGAACAGTGTATTGAGGCGATTTAAAAGCTGCTCTTCAGTCAGTGCAGAGGGCGTTAAAGAGAGGGTTGCGATAACTTGTTCTGGTTCTAGAGCGGCCTGGTTCGGTGCAATTTGAGGGGCGACTAGGACGAGGGGTTCACCTTCAAGGTAATTGGCTGCTGCCAGAATCCGAATGACGTAGGGTTGGCCGTCACTGATTTGATTGACGACTTGCTCGGCGGACTGGCGGGTCATTTGCACCACCTGATCATCAGGCGAGAGATTGGGGGGCTTGGTGAGCTGAACGGCGTTGGTGCGAGCCTGCAGGAGAAAAGAATTTAAAACCTGGAGGGCATCTGCGCGGGTGTTGATGCCTGAGACGACGCCCGAAACGAGAACCTGCCCGGCCCGAAGGGCAATATTGCCGCGCCGTAGCCCGATTAAAAGCGCTTCTAGGTTTTTTTCAAGTCTTTGCCGACTACTCTCAAGGGCAATCACCTCTTTTTCAAGCTGAGATCGCTGCTTTAGCAGTTCGCCCCGTTGCACATTCGCCGCTTCTAAGTCTGAACGAGCAGCGACCACTGCGGCTTCAAACTGACGCTGCTGTGCTTCTGCTTGTCGAAGTTGCGCTTGAGCGGCTGCGATCGCTTCCACCAGCCGACGACGTTGCACCTCAACCTGCTGCAGACGTCCCTGGGTTTGATTGCGCTGCTCACGAAGCTGCCCTCGTTCTTGTTGAAGCCGTTGTTCTTCAGAGACGAGACGCACAATTTGCGATCGCAACCCCTGTGCCTGACTTGCCGACTGCCTGAGATTAGTTTCAGCCTGCCGAAACCGGGTTTGAAACTGGCGGAGCTTCACTTCACTTCTTTGCTGGCGGTCAACGGAAACCCGTAGTGAGCGGTTAACACTGCGGAGTCGCCGGATCGACTCGGTCATCTCAGCCCGCGCAATCGCTAGCTCATCTTCGCTTTGGTCTTTTTCTCTGAGCACCTGTTCTCGTTCGGTTCTCACCGAACGGAGCTGCTGTTGAATGGCACCGATCCGAAAAATCGCATCGCGCAGTTGCCGATTGGTCGCCAGCAAAATTCCCATTGTCGTTGCCGACGTAATGCTGCCGGTCAAAATGGTGATCAGCACCGCCGTCTTTTTCGGCCGGAGATTAAATAAGCTTAACCTTGCTTTGCCCACACGGGAGCCAATGCGGTCCCCCAGCGTCGCAATCACGCCCCCCAGAATGATAATGGCTAAGATTAGTAGGTAGCCAACCATGAAACTCCATCTGCGAAACGGTTGGTCACTCCATAAGGCGCTCTAGCTGTCGCCGAATATCATCCAGGTTATCCTGCGGAGGTGCGTTTGACGCCACTGGCTCCGATTGTCCATCCACATCCCACAGTGTCTCTTCCATATTTTGCTCTGGCGGCATTTTGAGTTTACCTTTAGGCACAAACTCATAGCCTAAGCCTGACTGCTCGCAGATACTCTTCAGTTCTTCTTCTGTGATCGGCTCAACGGTGGGTTCTAAAAAGTCCTGTGCTTCTAATAGAACGGCGAAGCTTGTGGCATCGTCCTCTTCTTCAAAAGCCAGCACAATATCCTCCCCATTTGGTGGATTCACTTTTAAGGTATGAATCCCCTCATTATCAGTTCCGACATTAAACAGCAGAACAAATACTTCCATGATCTCGTCTAGCTAAAGGTTAATCGCGAGCATTTGGACCCACCTAAAAATAGGCTACTAGCCTAATATAAGCACCATTTTGTCTGTGCCATGATAGCAAGCGCAGGTTACTCCTGTAGAGTTTTACCAGACAATTACTCCTGACAACATCCAATTGGGTCATTGACCGTCTACGATAGACAATCGCTACACTCGCTAGCTCGCAGAGCTTGATCATGTCTAACCCTGTTTCTGAAGATGGTTCTTCGCCATCTTTATCTCCCCAAAGGCGTCCTCAACGGAAGCTGAGGTCTTTACTTGGCTTACTGCTTTTGGGTGGGTTAGGGACAGGATTTTGGTGGGGCAATCGCTATGTCAAGCAAGAGTTAGCACCTGCGATCGCAAAAGATCTCAGCAAATCGCTCAACCGGCCTGTTCAGCTCGGTAAGGTAACCGGCTACTCCCTGAGTGGCATTGAGATTGGTGCCTCTCATGTGCCGCCCCATCGGCAGACGCTCAACGGTCAGACCTTTACCGACCAAGATAGAGTGGAGATTGATGGGGTCAAAGCCAACTTCAATCTTTGGCAGCTCCTCTGGACCCGGACCCTTGCCCTTGACCTGACGGTGGTGCGGCCCCGTCTTTATCTCGATCAAAATCAAGCAGGCCAGTGGCTCACCACGCAATTTAAGTCATCCGGCGGTAAGAGCTGGCTTAAAACAGAGATCAAAACCGTTCGACTGCAGCAGGGCCAGGTTAAGATTCAGCCTTGGCGCAAATCGGCTCGGCAGCTTGATGCGCTCAACGGCACTCTAGCACTGCAGGATAACCGCCTCCGCGCCAATGCCAGCGGCACCCTGGACTCAGGGGGACAACTGGAACTGAAGGCCGATTGGCAACCCTCGGATCAAGCCCTTCAGCTTTGGGCCACCACTAAAAATTTAGATGTCGCGCCGCTACTGGAGCTAGTTCCCAATGCGCCGGTGGCGGTACAGTCAGGGCGCATTAGTGGTGATCTGACGCTGCGCTACCAGCCGGAACAGCCCCTCGCCTTGACCCATAAAGGCCGTATTGACGAGGCGGATACTCGCTTCGCTGACAATATTCGCGTTCAGGCCAGTCGCCTCCAGACCGATCTTAAGCTTCAAATCCAGCCCAAGATTTTACCCAAAATCACAGGGGATGTGCAGGCCAGCAACGCCAATGTTTGGGTGCCTGAGCGGCTCATCTTAGGGAATAAACGACAGCAGCGCCAGCACTGGCAGCGCGTCAATGGCACCCTAAAGTTTATTGATACCCCCCAGCAAGAGGCTCAGTTTGACTTGCGGGGCAATATTGCCGGGGGTCGCCTGCGGGCCAAAGGATCGACCCTCTTGGCCTTGAATAAAAAGGCTCTGATCTTTCCGCAGATGAATCTGTTTATACAGGCTCGTAATCTCAATGCCAAGATCTTAGATCGGGCCTATAACTTGCCCGTCCGTTTCAGGGCCGGCAAAGCCAATACGAATCTGAGGGTGAAGTTGCGTCGAGGGGCTGAGCCTAGCTTGCTGGGGATTGCTCAGCTTAAAGAGGTCGCAGGACAGGTCGAGGGGTTGCCCCAGCCCTTCCGTCAAGCCAATGGTCGGCTCCGCTTTAGAGGGTTAACGACGGTTTTTGAAAACACAACCGCCCTCTATGGAAAGATTCCGATTCAGGGGGGCGGTTCCATTGATCCTGATCGTGGCTTTGATCTCACGGCCAGAACAGCCGTAATGGAGACCAACTTTGCCCTGGGTGAATTAGGGGTGACCAAGCTGCCCTTTCCGGTGCAAGGGCAAATTCAAGCTCGTAATATTCGAGTCACCGGACCACTCAAGGCGGCGGTGCTGAATGGCGATATTGTGACTCCTGGGACCACGACCTTAGATAAGGTGCCCTTCAACCGATTGACGGCGCAATTTAATCTGCAGGCTCCCATACTCACGATTGACAATATTTTAGGAACGCCAATCCCTGGTGGGCGCGTCACGGGGGCCGTTCAATACAATCTAAGGCCGGGGGGGCAGATTCAAGGGACGCTGCAGGCTCAGAATATCCCTGGCAATGCAGTGGCACAGTTCTATCGGGCCGATCCGGGGTTTGCCATTGGGCCGGTGCAGGGGCCGATTACACTTTCTGGGCCTGCTGATGATGTCGAAACCAAGGTTCAGTTTCAGGCGTTGCAGGGCGAGTATCCCAGTCGAGGCCAAGTCGTCATTCGCAATCAGCTTGCGTATCTACGCAATGTCGTGACCCAGCTTCCCGGCGGTCCCCTCAATATTAATGGCCTTATTGATATTCCCAACGATCGCGTTCAGGCCCAGATCGTAATTCCGGGTCTCTCATTATTGGCCTACGATCCTAGCCTGCGTGGGCAGCTTACGGGCAACTTTGCGCTGACGTCTCCCTTCTCACGCTTTAGCCTCAGCAACGCGAAGGGGCTAGGGCAACTCCGATTTTCTCAGGGACTCAATCTAATTGAAGACCCGATTAATGCTCAGGTGGGCTGGAATGGTCAGCAGCTTCTTGTTCAAAGGGCGACGGCTCCTAACTTTGTTGCGACGGGTCAAGTGGGGGTCAATGTTAAAGGCCCAGGTGGATTACAACTGACGACGCTGAATCTGAATCTGCTGGCCCAGGACTATGATCTGCAGCGTCTCCGTAGTCTGCAGACGGCGACCCCGGTGGCGCTGACGGGCCGCGCCGATTTGAGAGGACAATTGACGGGCACCGTGACGGCCCCTAACCTCCAGGCAAGGTTGCGTGCCAAGCGATTGGCGGTGACCCAACTGGCCTTTGAGCCACTGCTAGAGGGATCGCTACGCTATCGCGAGGGTCAGGGGGTTGATTTGCGGTTACAGGGTCGTCAAGATCGTCTTTATTTAGCCCTTGGCCCAGACCAGTGGCCCCGTTCCTTTGATATTAGGCAAGATCAGGCCACTGCGATCGGGCGGCCCCAAGGGAATCAACTTGCGATCGCAATTCGTCAATTCCCTCTCACGGCCCTCAACTTGAGCAATGACGTGGGGCGCTTTTCGGGTCTAGCCTCCGGTGATTTTCTGGCTAATCTGCGGGCGTCATCTCTGGCCGGGGCATTTGAGATTAAAAGCCCCGGTCTCGGCAAGCTGTTGGGAGAATCTTTTACGGGGGATCTTCGCTACGCCAACGGCGCGGCCACCGTCACGAACGGCAATATCGCTTACCGAGACAGTCGATATCGACTGGCGGCAACGGTGGTGCCGGGTAATGGTTTTGAAGCATCAGGGCAGATCGAAGTGCTGCGGGGGCAGCTTGCCGATTTGTGGCCTGCGTGGCAGGCGTTGAATTTGGGTAACGCCTCTGCCCCACTGGGGTCTGCCGCCGACGTGACCACGGTGCCTGTGGGACTGCCCAATGCGCCCCTATTTGCCCAACTGCAGCGATTGGCCGAAATTGAAAAGCTGATTGCACAGCAACAAGTTGAAGAAGAGACCCAGATGTTCCCGCCGCTGCAAGAGCTAGAGGGACAACTCGTAGGGGCCATCCAATTTCAGGGATCCGTTGCCCGTGGATTTCAGAGCAATTTTGATCTAAAAAGTAGCCCGATTCGTTGGGGAGACTACAGCTTAGATCAGGTTCTGGTCAAAGGGGCATGGCGTGATTCAGCGCTAACCTTTGATACGCTTCAAGCTGCTTCAGGAAGCAGTATTGCCCGATTTCAGGGACGGATTGGTGACCGACTGCAAGGCGGCAAACTCGTTCTTGCCAAGGTGCCCTTGGCTCCCCTTAATCAGTTCTTTGATTTACCCTTTCAGCTTGCTGGTTCTTTAGAAGGAGCTGCAACCCTGGCCGGAACACTAGAAAACCCACAGATGCAGGGGCGGTTTTCTCTGATGGAAGCCGCGATTGATAATACCCCTATTCAGCAGGCCCAGGCCGACCTGAGCTATAAAAGGGGGCGTCTCCAGTTTGATGGAACGGCCAATGTGAACAGTCCTCAGCCCATTGTGTTGACGGGTAATATTCCCTACCAGTTTCCGTTCGCGACGGTTGCACCCGATAGCGATCAGCTCAAGGTCAAGCTCGCGGTTCGTGATCAAGGGCTGTCGGTTCTCAATTTATTTAACAACCAGGTGGCGTGGCGATCAGGACAGGGCAGTCTCGATATTTTAGCCGAGGGAACCCTGGCCCAGCCTCAAGTGACGGGCACGCTGCAGGTGAACAACGCGACGATTGATGCCCAAGCGCTAGAAGAACCGCTCACCCAGGTCACAGGGAATGTTCAGTTTGAACGCGATCGCATCGTTATTACCAATAGCCTGACCGGCTTATACAATCAAGGGCTGCTGAGCGCTTCGGGGAGCTTGCCGCTCTATCAGCGCTCGGCAGCACCTGAGGCGCTCCAGGTGAGCATGCGTAATCTTAATGTCAGTCTGAAGGGGCTATATCGTGGGCAAATTGGCGGCAACATAATTGTCCGTGGCACTGCCCTGTCACCCCAGTTGGGCGGTGGCATTACCCTTGCTAAGGGACAAGTGCTGCTCCCTGACACCGGCTCTGCTTCCCCTCAAGCCACGGATACGTCGGTGGCCGATTCAGATGCGACGCCGCTCCAGTTTGATAACTTGAAAGTAACCGTGAAAGATACCGTACGTGTCGCTCAGCCGCCGCTCTTTAGTTTTTCTGCCGCTGGCGATGTGACGCTGAACGGAACGCTGAACGATCTTCGCCCTCAAGGGGTACTCAACTTTCGGCGCGGTACTATCAATCTATTCACGAGCCGTTTTCGGCTGGATCGCAGTCAAGCTAACTTTGCTCAATTTATACCCCAGTATGGTTTGGACCCCTTTCTCAGCATCAATATGATTACCACCGTTACGGATGGGGTTGCCAGTCGCCTCTCAACCCTGAACGGAGGGGATACGCTGCAGTCTAATCCCATCGTGGGTAATATTGAATCCGTCAGGGTGCGAGCTAGCCTTGAAGACCGCACCAGCGAGCTAACTCGCAATTTTGACCGGATTGTCCAGCTAGACAGTACCCCAAGCCGCACTGAAGGCGAAATATTGGCGTTGCTAGGGGGAGGTGTGACTGATTCCCTAGAACAGGGCAATACTCAGTTAGCGTTGGTAAACCTAGCGAGCACCGCAGCCTTAACCGGCATTGAAGGATTATTCGACAACATCTTGGGGAATCGGGGACGTTTTAGAGTCTTTCCGGTTTTAATCCCCAACGAAAATGACCGCACCCAATCTACGCTGCAGTTTGGGGCAGAGTTGGGCTTTGATATCACCAATCGGTTCTCAGTCTCGGCCTTACAGGTGATTAGTGATCTCAATGAGCCGACATTGTTTAACCTGAGCTATGAGATCAACGATCAGCTTCGAGTTCGCAGCGCCATCGGCACTGACGGAGAAGCCGTTGGCATTTTAGAGTACCGCATTCGGTTTTGACCTATGACTCTAGCAACCTGGATTACGGTTTCACGCCTTTTAGCAGTGCCCGTCTTGCTTTATGGCCTCCAAGAAGAGGCCCAAGGCCCGACGGTTCGCTGGATTTGTCTCGGTATTTTTTTGGTGGCTGCGTTGACGGACTGGCTGGATGGTTACGTGGCCCGCCGCTTTGATCAGGTGACAGATCTCGGTAAATTCCTGGATCCGCTCGTCGATAAGCTCTTGATTCTTTGCCCCCTGATTGCTCTGGTGGGCCTGCAGGAGATTCCCGCTTGGACGGTTGCGGTGCTGCTGATTCGTGAACTTGCGATCGCAGGCTGGCGCGTGCAGCAAACTCAAATCTCTGGCGCGAATCTCTGGGGCAAAGCTAAAACCGTTAGCCAAATCGTGGCGGTGGCTCTTTTGATTGCCCCGTTATCTCAATCTTTCGAGGTCATCACCTTCGCAAGCTATGCCTTAGCGGTGGTCCTAACCCTCGTGTCTGGCCTCATCTATCTGTGGCCTGCGGACGCGTAGTTGAGTCTCGCGAAGGGTTGCAATAGTCTTCGCGGAGAGTTCCCCATTGGCGTTCTTCTAAGCGAACGCCAATGAGAAGAGAGAGGATGACTGACGATGCCAGGGGCATCAGACTTCGTTTTAAGGGCGGGTAAATCTGTCATTTTCGGCGTTACAAAAGCGGAATCAAGGCTAAGTGCGTAAATTCACACCAAGATTTGTACCGTTTATTTACTAAACTGGCGTTTTCCCCGAAGCCTTGATATAGAATGCTCGAAAATATTGCGAGGATCCTCTAATGAACAAAGGTGAGTTAGTTGATGCAATCGTCGAGAAAGCTGACGTGACTAAAAAACAGGCCGACGCCATTCTGACGGCGGCATTGGAGGTCATTGTTGAGACGGTGAGCAGCGGCGATAAGGTGACGGTGGTTGGGTTTGGTAGTTTTGAACCTCGCGATCGCAAAGCTCGAAATGGCCGCAACCCGCAAACCGGGAAAACGCTGAAAATCAAAGCCACTCGCGTCCCTGCCTTTAGTGCGGGGAAGCTATTTAAAGAAAAAGTGGCTAAAAAATAACTTCTAGCAGCGGTAGGCACGTGAAATCAGTGAGTTTCCCCCTTACCTGGGGAATCTTGTCCTGGCGCGATAGCTTGGGTCTATGTTCTGTATTGGTATCCTAGGCCTATACAAGAGAGTCTGCATATCTGCAGAGGAGCAACTTTTTTCTGATGCAGCGTCGTCTTTTCTCTGAACTGTTTAAAGCTCGTCTGTCGCGGCGGATTGAGCTTTGGGTTTTTATTAGCATCCTCGTCATTGAAGCCATTCTGCTCATTCCATCGGTGATCCGTCGTGAGCAAGAGCTTCTGCATCAGTTAAGAGCTGTCTCTTCGGCACGAGCCTCTGGCATTCTGGGATCGATCCCGATGTCCTCTGATCAAATACTTTTAAAGCAGCTCCAAAAAATTCAAACCGATCCTGTGGTGGTGGGCGGAGCGCTCTATCGAGTCAATGGCAAACGGATTGGTCAATTCGGCGAACCGCCTGCACTGTCCTATCGGCAGGTGGTGCAAAACCGCAATGCTTCTATCTTAAATCGCGTCCAGCATCGCTACGACTCAACCTGGGCGATGGAGCCATTGGCCGACAAGTATATTCTGATTATTCGCCACGATACGACTCAGGTGCAGCAGGAAATTTATGCCTTCATCGGTCGCATTACGCTGCTGGTTCTGATTATTTCGGCCTTTGTTACCTTGGCTACCATGATTGTGGTCTATACCATTGTGATTACTCCGGTTTTGCGGCTGCGGAACGATTTACTCAAGGTGGGGGAAGTGGCCCTCCAGGATCAGCCAACGCCACAATTTGAATCGCTGGCTAGCTCTCGCAACGATGAGCTGGGGGATGTGATCATGGCCTTTGGTCAAATGTATGGGCAGATTTCAGATGCGATCGCCCAGCGCAAAGCCAGTGAACAGCGATTTCGGGCTTTAGTGGAGCAGGCCGCTGATGCCATCTTTGTCATTAATGTCCAAGGCCAAGTCGTTGAAGTCAATCAACAGGCCTGCCGCAATCTAGGGTATTCCCATGATGACCTGTTAACGCTAACAGTGCCTGATATTCAAAAACAGTTGACCGCTGATGGCTTTATCGACTTGTGGGAGCGCATTACCCCCAATGTTCCGGTCACCATTGAGGGGGTTCATCAACGCCAAGATGGCACCACATTCCCGGTGGAGGTGCGTCTTGGACGGTTTGAATTTAGTGGCGAACAGCATATCTTGGCCCTGAGCCGAGATATTACTGAACGAAAAGCATCAGAAAAATTGACGGCGCGGCTAGCTGAAATTGGTGAACTAGCCACGATGATTGTCCATGAGGTTCGTAATCCTCTGACGACGGTACTCATGGGCCTGAATACCTTCAAGCGAATGGAGCTGACCGAACCGTTCCAGATGCGTCTGGCCTTGGCCCTGGAAGAAGCAGAGCGGCTGCAGCGATTACTCAACGAGATTCTGCTCTATGCCAAGCAACAAAAGCTTGATCTCACTGAGTTAGACGTGAATCGTCTGATTGCAGATAGTATGGACTCGATTTTGGCGATTCCGTCGATGGCCGACCGAGAGCTGCAGGTGGAGCCAGCCCCTGAGCCAGTTATGATTGCAGGCGATCGCGATAAGCTGCGTCAGGTATTCATCAACTTAATTAGTAATGCCTGCGAAGCCGTGATGCCCGGAGACACCATTCAATGGCGTGTTGAATCCCACGAGAGCATCGTTTCGATTCACGTTCACAATGGCGGTGAGCCAATTCCTGCAGCGGTGATCCCTAAATTAACGCAACCGTTTTACACCACTAAAGCCTCTGGTAATGGCCTGGGTCTCGCGATTACGAACCGCATCATTGAGGCTCATCAAGGAGCATTATTGATTGAGTCATCAATGGAGAAGGGAACAACGGTTACAATCTCGCTTCCAGCTCGATCTCCCAAGAAGAACGAAGGTAGTTCGGACGACACCTAGTAAGAGGTAATGCTAGTAAGAGGTCATGCTGCGAAAAACGTAGCCCACGACAAACCCAATCAGCAGCGCCCAAACCTGACCGGACTGGATAAAGTTATCCCAGGATCCCTGTAAATTAGCACCTAAGTTATCTTGGTAGGTTTGGGCCAATCCAGTCAAGTGAGGTGTGATCTGCCAAAGCCCATCAGGCAAAGAGGATATTAACGTTCCATCTAGCCCACATTGGATCAGTGTTGCGGCCATCCTTGCTCTATCCTCTAATGTTTGCTCTACCGATCAAACCATGATCTCAATCAAAATGAATCAAAATTTAGACTTTCTATCGAGGGTGATTAACCCTTGAGGCCACTCCCCACCTCAGAGGGGACAATGTAGCGCTGCATGATTAAAAAGAACAGCAGAATTGGTGCAATGGAAATTACGGACCCGGCTGCGGTCAAGCGCCAGTCAATGGAGTCTAGGCTGGCAAGTCTGGCGACCCCTAGCGGTAGGGTATAGGCAGATACTTCGTCGAGAATCAGCAACGGCCATAGAAACTCGCTCCAGGAGCCAATAAACACAAAGATTGCCAGGGTGACGAGGGCGGGGCGAACGGAGGGCAGCATCACATGCCACCAGATGCCTAACTCGGTGCAGCCATCAATGCGGGCGGCTTCTTCAAGTTCTTTCGGCACCCCCTGAAAGGCCTGACGGAGCAGAAAGATGCCGAAGGCGGAAGCGATAGTCGGGAAAATAACGCCCAGATAGGTATTACTTAACCCTAGCTTAACGGTCAAAACGTACAGCGGGATCATCACAATTTGGAAGGGGATCATGATGGTGGAGACCACGGCTGTAAAAATCCAGTCTTTACCGGCAAAGTCTAATCTGGCAAGGGGGTAGGCTGCTAAGGAGCAAAATAAAAGATTTAAGGTAACGGTTAACGTGGCGATCCAAAAGCTATTGAGAAAGTAGCGTCCGAAGGGTTGGGGGCTATCGACCGCAAAAAGAGCGGTCATGCAGCTATCCCAGCTAGGGGCTTGATCATTGCACAAAACACGGACAAAATTATCCCAGGTGGGCTGTTTGGGGCTTAAATCTAGAAAGAATTGAACGATATTCTCTGTTTGCGGGAAAATACTCTCGCTAGCGGGTTTAAAGGCCGTCAACGTTAACCAAAGGAGTGGAATTAACATGATTAATGCGATCGCAATTAAAACCATGTAGGTTCCAGTTGTTCTGGCGGTCTGGGAGAAGCGATTCATACTTTAGAGCCATAACACAGATGAATCACCAAAGGCCACCCGCACTTTGCCATTTAAAAGGAGTCGTGGCAAGTGTAAATGGCCTTGGCCTATTCGTAAAATCAGTTGAACTGTCCCATGCCAGAACAGCAGATCCTCCTCAAGATTTGCCGCTCTGGCTACCGTACTATTCGTCGTCAGAAATTTGCTTGAGGTGAATGTGCTTGCGACCCAAAGAGATCTCAAACTCATCTCCCGGATTGAGTTCCATCTTCTCGGTGTAGGTTGAACCAATCAGGAGATTCCCGTTAGCCTGCACGCTAATCCGGTAACTGGCGCTCCGTCCCCCACGCCCGTTCCCATTCGATTTGCTATCTAACTCAATCCCTTCGGCATCTAATAGGGCATTCATGAACTTCATCATGCTAACCCGCTGCGAACCATCTTTAGTGACGGTAAAATAACCACACTGTTTCGCTTTCTCCTCAGCACTAAGGGCGTCGAGTTCTTTCACTTGCTTAAGTAAGGCTGAACCCGTTAAAGGTTCACTCTTTTTTGCCATGATCTCAATCCTATTTGCAGTATCACATCATCGAGGAGTTGAACGTTACCATTAGTCCTCTTAATTTCTAATGTATCTCGTTTAGAGAGAAGTTGTTCAACTCCTATCTATTCTACTCAAGTGGACAAACCTAACACAATAGGAGTATCCAGTGAAAATGCATATTTTTCTTAACGAGTGAGCAGATTTTTGGATGGCTGTGATATCAGACAGATTTACGCACAAAGTGTCTGTTTTTTGCCTTGGATCCTATCGAATGTTATGGATGGTCTAACCGGCATTCAGGATCTCATCCCGTCTCTCTAAAATAAATTTACTTTCTCTAGAGAATGATGTTTTTGGACCTAGCCTAGAATTCAGGCTAGGCTAGCAATCAAATTCTGCAGCGTAAACAATATGAATCTCAGACCGCCTTGTTTTTTCTTTACCGTGGCAACCGCTTGGCTGACAATCGTGGTACCGGTTGTTGCCTCTGACCTAGAAAAACCTAGGGAAACTGAGGGATTGCAGACCCTTAATAATAAAAGTATCTGTCTGGCTCAGCTCAGCCCTGCCTTCAAGCGCCTCACCACACGTCCCTCGCTGCAGCGCGCCCGCGTGGGGGTTTTGGTGCAGTCCCTGCAGTCAAAACAGGCACTTTATGCCCGTGAAGCGGAGCAGTTTTTTCTACCTGCATCTACAACGAAGGTGTTAACCACGGCTGCAGCCTTAACCGTCTTGGGGCCAGAGTATCGAATTCAAACCTCTGTCTATGGTGCTGGCAAAGCGCCTATCCTGGACCTGGTCAAAATTGTGGGTCGAGGTGATCCGAGTTTTTCTGACAAAGACCTCAAGAATATTGCCCAGACCCTCTCTCAGAAAGGGGTGCGGCGGATAAAAACTCTGGTCGGGGATGACACCTTTTTCAAGGGTGAGGCGGTGGTCCCCAGTTGGGAATGGGAAGATTTGCAAGCCGGTTGGGGAGCCGTCATCAATAGCCTCACTGTGAACGAAAATGCCTATGAAGTCAGGCTCTATCCTCAGTCTGTGGGCCAGCCGTTGCGGCTGGAGTGGCAGCTTCATGAACCCACGATTCCCTGGCGGCTCATTAATCGCTCGCGCACGGTCACGGATAAAGAACCTGAGTTTACAGAAATTGTGCGGCGCTTGAATAAAGGCGTGCTAGAGATTGAGGTGTTTGGACAGCTCCGGGCGGGAGGGGAGTCAGACCGCTCCTGGATCGCTGTTGTTGATCCGGGGCAATATTTTTTGCGTCGATTTGAGTCTCAACTCCAGAGCGAGGGCATCAAAGTGGATCAGATCACGCTGATCTCTGCAGCCTCTGAGGCGATCGCTGGTGATGTTGCCGCAGAAGTGCTAACCACGGTTGAATCATCGCCTCTGTCTGAGCTGATTTATACCATCAACCGAGACAGCAACAATCAATATGCTGAGGCATTGCTGAAAACGCTGGGATCTCAGCAGCCGTCTCATTCCAACGCTCCAACGAATACACCCACCTTAGATCAGGGGCTGCAGGTTCTTAAAGAAACGCTCACTAAAATCGGTGTCGATCCCACCACCTACGATCTTGCTGATGGATCAGGGCTATCGCGTCATAATTTAGTTAGCCCTGAAGCGCTGGTGCAAACGCTGCAAGCGATGGATCGCTCCCCCTATGCTGAGGTCTTTCGTCACTCTCTTCGCCCCCGAACATTGAAGGGGCTGCCGCCAGAAATGGTTCTCACTAAAACCGGCAGTATGTCAGGGGTTTCGGCTTTGTCTGGCTATGTTCGTGGCGCTGACTTTACGCCGCTAGCCTTTAGTATCTTTGTGAATCAGTACAATCAATCTAGAAGCGAATTAAACCCTCTATTAGATGACATGGTGATGCTCTTAGCTCGCTTAAAAAACTGTTCGTGATGATGTCTCCATGAAAACCTCTACCCTTCAGACCGCTATCCCGTCCTCTGCCCAGTCCTCTACATTCGTGCTGACCGTGGACGGGATGAAATGTGCAGGGTGTGTCCAGGCTGTTGAGAATCGTCTTTTGCAGCAGCCTGGTGTCTGCTCTAGCGTTGTCAATCTCGTCACTCAACAAGCCACCGTTGAATATCGACCCGATCTTGCTGAACCAGAGGTGTTGGCAGCGGTCCTGTCTGAGGCCGGTTTCCCCAGTGCGGTGTATCGGTCCGCAGAGCTACAGGCAGCGTGGGGTGAGCAGCGACGTCAGGTTTTGATGCAGCAGCTTCAGCGATTGATTGCGGCGGTGGTGCTAGTTATTTTGTCTGGGATCGGACACTTAGGCCATCTTCCCGGTGTCTCTATTCCAGGGCTGACGAATATCTGGTTTCACTGGGCGCTGGCAACAGTGGCGCTAGTGGGGCCGGGGCGTGAGATTCTGCAGGATGGTTGGCAGGGGTTCCGCCAGCGGACACCGACGATGAATAGTCTAGTAGGCCTAGGGACCGTGACAGCCTATGGTGCCAGCGTCATTGCTTTACTCTGGCCTGATCTCCAGTGGGACTGTTTTTTTGATGCGCCCGTGATGGTGATGGGTTTGGTGTTGTTGGGGCAAACCTTAGAAGCCTATGCGAGGGGACAAGCTACGGCTGCATTGGAGGCATTGCTGGCGCTGCGGCCCACAACGGCTTATCTTTTACCCCAAGCTGATGCTGACCCTGATCAGGGGATGGATGTCTCGGTGGATCAGGTGGCGGCGGGAGCTTATCTGCGTGTGTTACCCGGTGATCAAATTCCGGTGGATGGCCGGGTGGTGAGTGGACAAACGCTGATAGATCAGTCGATGTTGACGGGGGAGTCTTTGCCGGTGCCCAAAACGGCGGGTGATGATGTGGTGGCCGGTACCTTAAATCAATCCGGTGTGTTGACGATGGTGGTGACTCGTACCGGGGCGAGTACGACCCTGGCTCAAATTATTAGGCTGGTGGAAACGGCCCAAACCCGCAAAGCGCCGGTTCAGCGTTTAGCTGATCAGGTGGCAGGGTATTTCACCTATGGGGTGCTGGCGATCGCAACGCTAACCTTCTTTTTCTGGGCCACCATCGGTACCCATCTATGGCCCGACCTGGTCTTGAATCACGCGATGCCAATGGTTCATATGGCCCACGGTGCTGCGATGGGCGAACCGCAGGGTAATGCTAGCCCTCTGTTGCTGAGCATTAAACTTGCAATCGCCGTTCTTGTCGTGGCTTGCCCCTGTGCCTTGGGCTTAGCTACCCCCACCGCAATTTTGGTAGGCACCAGTCTCGGCGCAGAACAGGGCTTACTGATTCGAGGTGGTGATGTACTCGAACAGGTCCATAAGGTTGACACGATTGTTTTTGACAAAACGGGGACGCTGACGACCGGGCACCCCACGGTGACGGAAGACTGGCTTAGCGAAACATCGACCCTAACCCGCGATCGCTTTTGGCAGATCGCAGCAGCCATGGAAACCGATACGAGACATCCTCTTGCGATCGCAATTTTGGCCCAGGCTCAGTCTATGCAGCTCTCATCGCTGCAGGCTGACGAGAGTCAGACCATCCCTGGCTGTGGTCTTGTCGCTCAGATAGAAGGGGAAGCGGTGCTGCTTGGGAGTCAAGCTTGGCTCCGATCAAAAGGGATTGAGATTCCAAGCCTTGATCAAGAACGGGCGCAGACTCTATCGGCTCAGGGTAAGAGCGTCATCTATTTGGCGGTGGCGGGCTGTTTTCAAGGTGCCATCGCCATTCAAGATCCCCTGAAGCCAGAAGCTTTGGCAACCGTCCAGCGGCTTAAAGCAATGGGACTGCAGGTGCAGATGCTAACCGGAGATCAGCAAGAAACAGCAATGGCGATCGCCCAAGCGTTAGAGATAAAACCGGAGCAGGTGCAGGCTCAGGTTTTACCGGCAGAGAAGGGGGATGCGATCGCAACCCTCCAAGCCCAAGGTCAGCGCGTCGCAATGGTCGGCGACGGCATCAACGATGCGCCCGCACTGGCCCAGGCCGATGTAGGCATCGCCCTCAGTTCAGGGACCGATGTCGCGGTGGAAGCGGCAGATATTGTCTTGATGCAGAAAGCAGGTCAAGCCTCTCAGCTCTCTGATGTGGTCTCCGCTATCGACCTCAGTCGCGCCACCTTCCGAAAAATTCAGCAAAATCTGTTTTGGGCCTTTGCCTACAATATCATTGGCATTCCTTTAGCTGCAGGGATCTTGCTGCCTGCGTTTGGCATTCTACTCAGTCCAGCGGCGGCGGCTGCCATGATGGCCTTTAGCTCTGTGAGCGTTGTGACAAATTCTTTGCTGCTGCGCTGGCGGTTTAGCCCAAGGCTACGTCTCAACACATCATCTGATTGGGTTTCTGAAGCTGAATTTATGAAGGTGCTTGACGGTGTGGACGATTAAGTTTAGTCGTCCTGCCCTAAACGCGAACCCTTATTCTTCTTCGCCGCTGGAGCCTTTTTTGATGATGACGGGTTCTGTTTCTAGGTCTTCTTCAGAGGCTTCGCTGCCGCCGCCGACAACAAGCAAATCGACCTGTTGCCGGTAGTAGTCCACGCTCTTAACCTCGACCTCAACACGATCGCCAAGCTGATACTGCCGTCTATTTTTGCGGCCAATTAACGTTTGCTGGCGAGAGCGATATTCATACCAGTCATCTTTGAGAGAGCTGACGTGAACTAAGCCCTCCACCATGAGGTCTTCAATGCGGACAAAGAATCCATAGGACTGAATCCCCGTAATGATGCCCTGCAACACCTGCCCCGTATGGCCCTGCATTTGCTTTGTTTTCTGCAAACCCAGCAGATCGCCTTCGGCCTGACGGCACAGTTGTTCGGCTTCGTTGAGTTGAGGGATAGCCGTTGCGATCGCACTTTCTAAGACCCGCTGGCGCTCTGGAGGCAAGACATTCCAGCCAATGTTGCCGTGGCAAGAGCTGTGACGGAGATTTACTTTCTCCTTGGCGCGAGTAGTGCGGCGATCGCGGCCCTCTGCAAAGATGGCTGAGAGCACGTACTGATTAAGCAAATCGCTATATCGATTCAGGGGCGACGTAAAGTGACCATAGCCCTGCACCTGCGCCTGACCAAAATGCGGACCCGAAACATCGCTGTGGGTGGCGGGCTTGAGAGTGCCACGCAGCAAGTCGTAGAGAATTGGACCCTGCTCAGCCCCCTCAAACGTCTTGACAAAGGTTTGATAATCTTGGGGTTGAATGGCCTCTTCATTTTGGAGCGTCAGCGGTAGACCCACATTGTTCGCCAGCTTCATGACATCCTGGATGTCTTGTACATCGGGGGGAGCCTGCACCCGATACACGGCCGGAACGCCTAGGGCTTGTAAATGATTGGTGACTAGCCGATTAGCAAGGACTAAAAACTCCGCCATCATTGCCCGTGCATCATCAGGGGCACCGACGACAACCCCCAGGGCATCGTCATCGCCACAGACGCGGGGGGGTGGGTCGATTAGGGGAAGGACAAAACCGCCCTGCTGCTGGCGCTGTTGAAGCAGCGATTGGCTCACCTGGGCGAGCTGATCAATGAGTTCGTGCACTGCCGATAGAGATTTAGGGGGCTTTTCGGCTTTACTCTCTTTGCGATTCAGCACCAATTGGGCATCTCGATAGCTCAACTGATGATCCACCTTAATCACCGTAGGCTGCACTTCAAACTCGACAACCTCTCCATCGGGATTAAGGGTGACGAGTACAGAGATAGAGAGCCGCTCTGTTTTGGGTAAGAGCGCTCCAATCCGACTGAGAACTTCTTCGGAATAGAGGGGCAAGATCTTTTCCCCTAGGCACATCGTATGCCCCCGGTGCAAAGCTTCTTGGGTGATCGTTGTATCCATTGAGAGGTAGTAAGAAAGATCTACCACATGAATGCCAAGCTGCCAGTTGCCGCCCTCTAGCGATTCCAATGACAGAGCATGATCTAGGCTGGTGGGCTGAGCCAGAGCATCCCCAATCGTGACGGTGGGAACTTTTTGCAACGTGACCCGCTTTTTTTGATCGGTTTTACGGAGTTTGGCCGGCAGCTCTTCGACGGCATGCAGTACAACATCCGGAAACGTGCGGGGCAGGTCGTACTTGCAGAACACAAGCTCGGTATCGGCAGCAGATTGGGCATCGCTGCCTAAAACCTGGGTAATCTTTCCTTTGGGATGCAGGGGACCGAGGGGATACTGAACAACTTCGACATGAACGAGTTGTTCGGCGGCTTCTTTGAGAGAGATATCATGTTTCTTGGCATCTAGCTCTAGCTCGAATAGCAGGCGATCATCAAGGGGTACCGCACGGTACTGATCTGCTTCTTCGAGTGCTTTGACCCGAGCAATCACCGATGGATTGGCCCGTTCTAGAATGACTCGAACTTCACCTTCGGGGCTGCGCCGACGCCGACCCTCTTTCGTGATTTTGACGAGAACGCGATCGCCATTCCAGGCATTATTGAGTTGACTTTCGCGGATATAAATATCTTCGGTTTCTTCAAGATCTTGAATTGCGAAGCAAAACCCTTTGCTAGAGCAGCGTAGCTTGCCCTCGACTAAGTCGTCCTCTGAAACGCGGCGGTATCGGCCCCGCTCTTTGGTCAACAGACCAATGCGGACTAAAGCATCAAGGGCAATTTGCAGATGCTGAAGGCTTGTTTCTTCTTCGCAATTTAACTTCTTCTCTAGGGCTTTGGGGGCAACTAGCTTATCGTCAGGGAAGCTCTTGAGCAGCGAGCTAATCGAAAGTTCCATGCAGGTAGGGATCCTTAATTCTCTGGCATAAATAATGTCTGTTGTGCGTCCCAGCCCTCTTACGAAAGCAGCCCGGTGGGTTCGCTAGCTAACGGAGATGCGTGCCCCACATCAGCAGGAGCGAGATCAAAGATGGAGAGAGACTGTCTCTAGTGAGTCTCAGTCGCTGGTCCAACAGACGCTTTTTCGTCTTGCCACCGTGGAAAGGCATCAACGTGAGGTTGGGGTGATGCGATCGCTCGTGTGCACACCATGCCTCAACTAAACATGTTTCCCTAGAGGTGTTCAACTGTCAAACTTATTGGGTTCCAAAGCTATCGACGATCTAGCTTAACTATCATTAAGAAGCCATCGATAATCAGAAAACTAGTCTCATGACCCATTACCGTTGGCCCGTGACAATATAAGCCACCCGCCGTCCGATATTGGTGGCGTGATCAGCCATTCGCTCTAAGGCTCGAATCACCAGCATCATCAGCAATAGTGGCTCTACCGGCTCGTGGCTATCGGTCTGCGCCAAAAGGTCGTAGATCTGCTCGTAGCAATCATCGACGGCATCATCCCTTCTTTTAATCTCAAGACCCGATTCGGCATCAAGATTGGTGAGGGCTGCTAGACTCATGGACAACATAGCTCGCGTCAAGTCAGACATATGTTCAACTTCGCCCATGTAAAGAGGGACAGGATAGGGGAACAGCTTCACTGAGACTTCGCCAAGGTCTTCAGCGTAGTCACCGATGCGTTCTAGATCGCGCACTAACTGCATAAGGGCACCAATCAGCCGTAAGTCTGTGGCGACAGGCGACTGCAGCGCAATCAACTTCAGACAGGTCTCTTCAATCTGCCGATAGTATTGATCAATTTGTTTATCCTGACGGGCGAGCAGATCCGGGACGGTGACGTCGCGCTCAAATAATGCTTGGTGTGCAAGGCCGCAGGATTTCTCCACCAGCGCCCCCATCCGCAAGACATCACTTTGAATCTCTTGCACTTGGCGCTCATATTGGCTTCTAATGACCTTGGTTGCTTTGACCACAGTGATTGTTCCCTGACGGGTTGAAAGTATTCTGACGTTGACGGTGTGGGCATAGCCATGACAGCCCGAACTCTACCTACTCTACCCTAATCAAATTTTAGGGGATTTATTTTCTGCTCAATGTCAAAATAACAGGACAAATGTTTCTTTATTCGTGACTTAATCTCTTTATTCGTGACTTAGAAAGTCTCAGGGTATCCAGAATCAAGGCTTAATTAAAATGTACGCTCAGTTTCGCACACAATTTCCCACGGGGAGTCTCACCTCTGAGCTAATTCATATGCAGCAGGGGCACTATGTTGTTCGGGCTATCGTACAGGTCGGAGAGGTAACGCTCGCCACCGGACTGTCTGCGGCAGCAACGGTGGAGCAAGCAGAAGACCAAGCCCGAAGTCGGGCCTTGGTGGTCTTAGGGATTGAGTCCTCTGGCTATGCCCATCTTCTAGAGTCCACCGAGACGGCTGCACCGGCACGACTGAATCCGGCCCCGCAGGATTTGGCGCTAGAGATGCCGGAACCCCAGGCTTGGAAAGAACCAGCGTTCTCTGAGCTACTCTCCGATGAGATGGCGCTAGAGGAGCAACCTGAACCTACCCCTAAAGGGCGTCGTCCAGCGGCTAAGAAAAAAGCCCCTGCGCCGAAAGTGACACCGACCGCTCCAGACCCCATCGACTTGTCGGACATTATTGCCCAAACCGATGTAGAGCTGAAGCGCCTAGGGTGGACCAACACCCAGGGACGTCAATATTTAGAGCAGACCTACTCGAAGCGATCGCGCCAGCAGCTCACCGATGAAGAGCTACTAGAGTTTTTGCAGACACTGCAGGACTTATCCGTAGATGAACCGCCATTCTAGAGTGAATGATCCACAGCGATATTAATTTTATTTAAGCTAAGGGGGAAGAGATCGCGTTCTAGCGATCAGGAGATTAGGTAAGATGACTGATCAAGTTAAGCTGTTAAGAGTAGTCATACGATAAGCGCATGAGCGATCAGAATCCCTACAAGCAGCTCCAGGTTTCAGAGGATGCGTCCTTTGACGATATTCAAACCGCCCGCGATCGTATGATCGAAACCTATCGAGACGACGACCGCAGCCGGGGCCAGGTGGAGATCGCCTACGACGCGATCCTGATGGATCGGCTGCGTAAGCGCCAAGAAGGCAAAATTAAGGTTCCTGATGGGATTCGGTTTGCAGAACGGCTGACCGATAAACCACCCAAGCTCTCTATGCCCCGGATGCACCCATCACCATCGTGGCTGCAGCGAACGTTGGATGCCCCCAATGCCAGGGAAATTTCGATGTTAGGGGGCGTCTATGCCGTCCTCGGTGTTATTGGCATCTTGGCACAGCAGAATGCGCCGGTAGGGGACAGTAGTATTCTCCAGTTCTTGCTTGCCATTGGATTTGGCATCACCTTTTACTGGCTCAACCGTAAAGAGCAAAAGCTAGGCCGAGCGGTGCTCCTCTCGCTGGGGGCGTTGGCTGTGGGTGGTCTGCTGGGGGCCGCCTTTTTGCAGGGATTTCATCAAAGCGGGTTATTGACCGATATCTCTCAAGACAATACGGTGATCGCCTCTGCGGTTCTGTTTATGTTTTGGTTGGTGAGCAGCTTTTTGCGGTAGGTGGCTGAGGCACTCACTTACCCCTCTCTATTAAACGTAGAAGGTGTCAGAGTTCCCATCTTGACGGTCAGTACCTGTGTTTGAGTGCCGCGCTTAACTTCAATCTTGAGGACATCACCAGGAACTTTATCTGCGACGACCTGCTGGAGCTGTTCGCTGTTTTTAATGGGCCTATTGTCCAGTTGGATGATCAAATCGCCCTTTTTCATCTGTGCGGTTTGGGCCGGTGAGTTGGGGACAATCTCAACCACTAATACCCCGTCCTCGTCAGGAATTTTGAGATCTGATTGCGCCTGCTTGAGGCGATCTCGCAACTTAGGGGTCACATTTGCCATTTCAATGCCGAGATAGGCATGCTGAGCTTTGCCGGTGCTGATGATTTGCTGGGCAATCCGCTGGGCTAAGACCACCGGGATCGCAAAACCGAGGCCTTGGGCACCTCGAATAATGGCGGTATTGACGCCAATGACTTTGCCTTGCAGATCGAGGAGTGGTCCGCCAGAATTACCGGGATTGATGGCCGCATCGGTTTGAATAAAGTTAACCCGCTGATCCGGGCTACCCACGTCTTTGCTGGAGCGGCCTGTGGCGCTGATGATGCCGACGGTGACGGTGTTGTCGAGGCCGAGGGGGTTACCAATGGCGATCACCCATTGTCCTGGCAAAAGAGTGTCTGAATTACCAAGTTCAGCAACGGGCAAATTGTTGGCTTCGATCTGAACTACCGCGATATCGGTGAGGGGGTCTGCGCCCAAGACCTTGCCCTGAAACTGCTGTCCATCTTTCAGCACCACAACGACCTGATCGGCTCGATCAACCACATGGGCATTGGTCAAAATCAGACCGTTAGCATCAAAGATAAAGCCAGAGCCAGTCCCTTGCTCAATTCGGTCTTGGGGAACAGAGGGGAAGAAGGGGGCGGAACGATTTCCGACGGTGCGAGACGCATTGATCCGCACCACTGCTGGTCCCACCTGATTGACGACTTTGACAATATCTTCACCGTCGGCGGGCAGCGTGGTCTCAGGAGAAGCGGGGGCAATGAGAGTGGGCGGGTTCTCGCCCGTTTGCGGCTGGACTAGGGTGCAACCCTGTAGCCCCACCCCTGCGATCGCAACCAGCGATCCAAAACGTTTAACAGAACGCAGCATCAATTGAAATCACGAGACATATAAAACAATTTGTTCCTTCACCTTAGCTCAGGCGAGTCCACGGGATGACAGATTTCAAGGCGGGCCTGGGGATGACTGACAAAATAATCCTCTAACCAAAGGCAGCCATCATTGAGGAGCAGATGAATGCGCTCTCGCGGTGTTTCCTGCACCGGCCAGAGCCTTGCTTGGCTATCATTTTGAGCGATCGCCAAAAGCTGATAATTCGATAAAAATTGGAGGCTATGAATTAAGTCATGATGCCCTGTAAAGGCAGTTCGCAACTTTCCTTGGCGATCCCAGATCTCAACGGTGCCATTCTTTGTGCCGGTGGCTAGCTGCTGCCCATCGGGGCTAAAGGTCGCACGGTACACAAGACTAGAGTCGTGCTTGAGGGTTTTTAGGGGTTTCCCAGTGCGGGTCCAGATTCGCGCAGTCCCATCACTGGCAGCGGTCACCACCCGCTGACCATCAGGGCTAAAGTCAACGTCATGGACCGCGCCATGATGCCCTGTTAGGGTTGCCAACGGTTGTCCCTGAGCCGTCCAGATCTTGGCGGTGCCATCATCTGAGGCAGTGGCGACCTGCTGCCCATCAGGACTAATCCGAACCGCATACACCGCTGCTCGATGTCCTTTAAAGGTGGCTAACGGCTGTCCTTGGCGGGTCCACAGCTTGGCGGTGCCATCCCGTGAGGCCGTCGCGATGCGATGACCGTCGGCACTAAACTGAACCTGATAAATCGTGTCCCGATGGGCCGAGAAGGTTTGGATCGGCTGACCTTGCACGGTCCAAATCTGGACCGTGCCCTGCCGTGATGCCGCAGCGAACTGTTGGCTGTCAGGACTAAAGACCAAACTAGTAATCGCTGGAGCTGAGAAGGTGTGTAACAAACGCCCCTGTCGATTGGTGAGCTGAATAATACCCTTCTCCCACGCTGTCAGCATGGATTGTCCGTTGGGACTGAGGCTGCGGCTGTTAATGCGCTGGGTTGTTTCGGGTATCACAGACGGCTTCAGAACCCAGAGGTGGGCGATGGTCTCATCGTCGGCGGCGGTGGCTAAGACGTGATCATTGGGGCTAAATTCGGCGGTGTAGACTGCCCCTCGATGCCCCGTGAGTGTTTTCAGCGGGGTCGCCTGTCGGGGTTGGTCCACGTTCCATAGTTTGACGGTGCGATCGCCAGAGGTGGTCGCCAGCTTTTGACCATCAGCACTAAAGCTCAGATCATAAACGGCGCGTCGGTGGCCTTGGAGCGTCTTGAGTTCCTTGCCATCCAGGGACCAAAGCTTTACCTGCATATCGCTAGAGGCCGTTGCCAACCATTGACCGCTGGGATGAAAACTAACGTCATAGACCGCCCCCTTGTGTCCCTTGAGTGTTTTGAGTTCCTTGCCATCCAGGGTCCAAAGCTTCACCGTTTGATCCCGTGAGGTGGTGGCGAGGGTTTTACCGTCGGGACTAAACCGCACCGTGTAGACCGAATCTCGGTGACGACGAAACTGACGCAACTCTTTGCCCTGTAGGGTCCACAGTCGGGCGGTGCCATCTTTCGAGGCGGTGGCAATGGTTTGACAGTCGGGACTAAAGACCGCATTGTAGACATCGCCTCGGTGCCCTAAAAAAGTGGCTAAGAGTTGGCCCTGTAGGGTCCACAGTCGAGCGGTGCCATCTTTCGAGGCGGTGACAATTCGCTGGCCGTCGGGGCTAAAGTCAACGCTGTGGACATCGCCCTGGTGTCCTTTGAGTGTTGCCAGTGGCTTGCCTTTAATGGTCCATAATTTGGCGGTGCCGTCGCGAGATGCGGTGGCGAGAGAGGTTCCGGAGGGGCTAAACCGGATGCTGGTGATGCTGGCTTCGTGCCCTTCGAGGCGGTTACGCTCAGTAATCTGATCGAGAATGTCTTGCAGAGCGGTGAGGGGCGAAGTGGTGGGATAGTCCTGACGGAGCTGGGCAGGCGATACCAGGGTGGTGAGGGCGTCACTGGATTCCATCGCTGTAATCAGGGCATCGATCTGACTAAACTCAAATTGTCTGAGGGCGCTTTTGCCGGCCCACTCTAGCGCCTGAGCCTGGGATTGTCGCTGTTGCCGCCAGCTATAGCCCAGCCAGCTCACGGAGAGGAGCGCCCCCACCAGGGACAGGACGAGTACCCCCGAACCGAGCCGCAGCCGCCGCTGAGCCTCTTGATAGGCGGTGGCTAGTTGTTGCTTGGCATTTTTTTCGGCAATCAACTGCGTTTCTAAAATCTGGACCTGCCGTGCTTCTCGTTCAGCGGCAAGGGCGAGGCGGTTATCGAGGGCTTGGCTGGCGGCTAAAAATTGATAGTCTTGGCTACTGAGGCTGTTGCCTGCTGACCACTGCAGGGCTGCGGTTAAAACTGAGCCTTGCAAAAGCTGTGATTCATCGGTGCGTTCAGAGGCTTCCCAGGCTGAGATCGCACTGGCATAGGGGCGCAGACGGCTAAAGGTAAGATCAATCCAGGTCTGGTTAAAGATCTCGCGGTAGATGCGGTTATAGAGACACAGATGATCCTGGGCTTGGACGATCAGGCCCGAAAGACGGAGTTCACTTTGCTCAGGGCTATTGTCGATGGGGACTTGGCCCTGCTGCCAAATGGTTTCATAAAGCCCCAAAAGCTGTCCCAATTGCTGGGGGTTGCGGTTGATGCGATCGCGAATGGTGCGTAGATGAATGGGCTGATCTTGAGATTCCCAATGGGTAATGAGGTGCGATCTCACAAACATTGCCACCGCCGTCGCCTCTTGCCCTGCTGCAATCTGCAGATCAGAGCGGGCAATCTGCTGACATAGCTTTTGGGTGAGAAAGGGCTGTCCCCCTGTCCAGTCTAAGATTTGCTGCAGCACCGCCAGTGGCTGCTCTGCCCTCGCCCCTAGTCCATTCGCCAGAGGGCGGGCTTCTTCAAACTCAAACCCCGTTAGCTCAATAGCTTGGCCGATATTAAAGAGCGTTTGGGCCTTATCTCGAATTAGATTGGCGGGGGCTACGACACCAAACAGGGCAAAGGTGAGACGTTCGTAGGCGGTGTTGTCGGCTCGCTGGTTATAGCAGGCTCGAATCAACGCAAAAAAGTCATCCAGAGAAAAATCGAGGCTGAGTACCTTATCAATTTCATCGAGCAAGATCACAATCTCAGCATTGGGGCAATAGACCTGCAGAATATCTTCGATGAACTGATTGAGCTGCTGCACTGGGTTGAGGTGGGCATGGGTCAAAAGCCAGTTTTTGAGATTGACGGCCTCTACCAACTGCAGCCCCTGCCAGAGCTGGGTCATCAGTCCCCCATACCACTGCTGCGGGTTGGCCTGCCCTCCCAGTACTGTCATATCAATCGACACACAGTGAATGCCGAGCGCTCTAAGCTGATGCATCGCCTGGACCCGCAGGCTAGATTTGCCCATTTGGCGGCAGTTGAAGACATAGCAAAACTGGCCTGCTTCCAGGGCCGCTAATAGTGCGGTGTCAGCCTGACGCATAACATAGGTGGGGTGGTTAAACCCCAGGCTGCCGCCAACTTTGTAAGTCTCTAACTGTGAGGTTGGCATGGGGCTTCAGGAGTAGCTTCGGGGTTTAGACATTAAAGACAGGCACTAAAGTAGCTTCGGTATAGCTCACAACTGGGCCTTACCCCATCGCCCTCTAGGGTCACCAGGCCCATACTTTCGAGCTGGTAAATTTGCCATGGCTCTAGCTGGACGCCCACTTGGGAGGTGACGACCTGCTTCATTGCGATCGCAAGTTCGGGCTGTCGATGCAGTGTATCCCAATAGGCCCGCAGATAATGGCTATAAATGCCACCCTGTGTCGGGGCTTGCTCCAGGAGCTGATCAAAGGGCATCTGCTGATTTTGCAGTGCATCAAGAGCGATCTGCACTAAGTAGGGATGTCCTCCCACCATCGAATGAAGCGCTTCGATCTCCTGAATTGACCCATCCTGTCCCCAGACTTGAGTAAGCTGCTGCATTTGACCCACATCAAAACCAATCAAACTCACCGGCAACCCCACATTGAAGGGGGACTGGTTGGCATCGAGATCAATATAGATTTCAGTCGAATGGGCAATAACGAGGCGCAGATTTTCCCAGATGGCCTGGTTGTTGGCCTCTTCGTTCCAAGAGCGCAGCATCGGTAGAAAATCCTGGGCAATCTCAGGGAATTCAAAGACCCGATCCACATTATCTAGGCCCAAAACTAAAGGCCGGTCCAGTTGGGATAAAATCTGCGTTTGGACATAGGTTTTACAACTAATCAGACTGCCATATAACTCTTCTGACCAATCCTCTTCTAATAGTGGCTGTCGCCCCAGCTCTCGACTCATATTGGCGCAGAACCAGCGCAAAAACTTATCTAGCGTCATAAAAAGACTAGACTCCGCCTCTCGCAAATTGAGATAGACGGGCTGACACCCTCGACTTTGGGCGTGGGCCAAAATACGGCGAAGCAGCGAGGTCTTCCCCATCTTCTCCGGCGCTCTAATCCGAATCAGCGCTCCGGGCTGCAGTGTCTGCTGATAACAGTCTGCCTCCACCGGAGGACGCTCAATATAGAAGGGGGAGTCAGAGGCCACTGGCATTCGATAGCTGAATGTGGCGTCACTGGCTGCAGTGGGTAGCGTGCTGCTCTGCTGCCATTTGGGATACTGTGTCTCCTGCAGCCATTCCCGCAGAATATTGAACTTGCCAGGGCCACGACCATAGACCTCTAGCTCTGGACAATGCTCTCGCGGTGCATCTGCCTGAGTAAAGGAGGCATAAACGGAGGTCATCTGCTTTTTGTAGGTTTCGTGGCTGGCCGCTTCGGCTAGCTTCCAGATTTGCTTATCTGGCTTGCGCCAGTTTTCATAGGCAAACCGAACCAAAAAGACCTCTTTGAGGCGACCTCGAAGCTGATAGTCTTTGGCAACTTGCTGCAGGAAATTGTCCCAGCCTTGGAGTTTCATGAATCGATGGTAACGCAATCGCTTTAGTCTCAAGACTAATCGATGCTGGGCGTTAGTTCCTGAAGGATAGTCTGCCTGCCAGTCAACACCGTTTTCTTCTACTAATTTCTACTACTTTCTACTTCGGAGATGCGCGAAACCCTTCTCTTTGCCCTTACTTGTAGTGGGGCTTTAGCCTGACGGGGGCTACTGCCTTCGCTACGCTAGTAAGTAAGTCAAGTGAAACGTTTGGGAGTGTAAAGGTAATGGTTAAATCACCTGCATTGCTGATGGCAATTATCATGGGGACCATGCTAGCCTCCCCGGCAATGGCAGCTAGTCCTGAGGGGCTGACAGAGTCTGGTACTAGTGTGCTTTTGAGTGAGGCAGAGGCTGGCAGTCTTGTGGCTGACGGCGGCATTTTCGATCCGCGCGTCTACTCCAATAGAAGATGGGGTATCTACTCCGATAGAGGAGACTTTGATCGTTTTTACCTCAGAAACTGTCGATTTCGGTTCTCTGTGCGGCAGTGCCGTCGAATTTTTGAGCGCAGAGAACAACAAATCCTCGATCAACGTCGTCGTGAGCGTCGGGACCGTATTTCTGACCGATGGGATGATCGCTTTGACCGATGGGATGATCGCTTTGATAATCGACGCAATCGCGACTGGGGAAAATGGGATAAGCAGCGCGGAGACCAGCAGGAAGAGCGCCTTGAAGAACGCCTTGAAGAGCGGCTCAAGGAAGTCAGGAAGCGTAATCGCAGACGCGATCGCTAAAGTGTATCCGGGGGTATGATAGACAACCCGCTACTGATGGGTACCCTGTCAGTAGCGGTCTATTTGTTAATTATGACCATTCAAGGCGGTTGCCGACGTGGAGGTAGAACGTGGGGAACAACATATGGAGCCTCAAACGGTTGAGGGAAAGACAGTGAGTAAACAGATAAAGCATCAAGACCTGAGAGTTGCCACTGGCAGTATGCTGATGGCTGTGGTGCTGATCGGTGAATTCAGCCTAGGGTCCGTCGCTGCGGCACCGGGGTTGTGGGTCGGCTCTGAACTGATTTATACCAGTGGCGTTGTCTCGCTTCAAGATCAAGGCCTGACGCCACACCAATCTGACCCTGACTGCAAATATCCACCCTGCGACTGATCTCAAGGGATGCGAATCGTAAGGGTGGTCGTCAACAGGATTTGTACTACGGTAAGCGGAACTGATCCCGTTGCATTTTTGCATGAAGCAGAATGATTGTTTTGAGCGCCGCTAAGATAACGGTAGGCAGACAATCTTGATAGAGGAACGTTATGAAGCCACTAGGGGTTGCTTTACTGATCACGACAGCGCTGCTTTCTAGCTCAGGGGGGGCTTTGGCGGCAGAGTATCAGGGTCAGAATATTGACGGCGAACTGTTTGAGGCCACCGCCTATTCCTATGAAACGGGAGGTCTGTATGATATCCAGGTCCGTTTTAATGAAGGCCGCGCCACTATGGTTTTTGCGGGGGGCAGTGAGCAAACGATTCGCCTAAATCAGCCTGTAATTACGGATCTGAACTCTATAGAGGGCTGGAGGCGAGGCTTTTTGACCCTTGGTGGATTGTTCAGCATTGGCGTTGCCGACAATAGTGATAACAATCTAGAACCGCCCCGCCCCCGCCCTCTGGAGGGATTTTGGCGGATTAGTTTAAAGGGAAACCAACCGCGCTAGCCGTAGTGCTTGCCTTGGGTTCAATAAAGATCTGAGTCATGTAGTAGGTGTCGCCGTGCTTCCAGATGCCGATGCCGGTTTCTGACATTTGTGAGAGCAGGATGTTTTTGCGATGGCCGGGACTGTTCATCCAGCTTGTGACGGCGACTTGGGAGGGGTGAGGGCGCACACTAAATTTGACGAGGTTTTCGCCAACGAGCTTGGCACGAAGGCCTTGGGCCTCCACTCGCTGTCTAAAGGTTTGGCCGTTCAGTCCGGTATGGCTATAAAAGTTATATTCAGCCATTTGTTTGCTGTAGTTGCGAGCGGCCTGGGTCAGTTGGTCATTGACCCGGAGTGGTGATAGGCCGTAGCGCTGACGCTGTTGGTTAATTTGATGCCAAATTTCTGCTTCGACTCTCAGCATTTCCATCGACTGGGGTGAGAGTTGAGTGGCTTGAGGGCTTCGATAGACCTGTTGCGAGGGCAAGGACTGTGCCATTGCGCCACCGCCGGAGAGGCCACAAACCAAGCTGCCCAAAATGGCGAGAGTTCGAGTCAGTGCCTGCTTTCGGTTGACACGTTGATGAGTCACCATCGCCTGCTGCGATGATCTGTGTTGAGTGGTCATGCTTAAAACTTCCCCAGCAAGTGATGTCTCGGTTAATCGAGACGTGTGCTTTGCTGCTCCCCTGCTTTAAGAATCGGCATCTCTAGAGGGAGATTGGACAGTCTTTTAAAAGTTCGGTGAATCTATGCAGGAGTTAAATATCTGAGGCCTAAGGAATTTCTGTTTCGCAGGATAGAGCTAGAAAATCTACGGTTATCAAACCTGAAACTAGTGAGTAGCGATCTCTAGAAATCGTGGAAGTCCGTTATCAATTCAGATCCGAGCTACGCTATAGATTACGGCACATATACTCCGAACGAGTTAAAAGTTTACTTTTATCATGAGCATCAAACCCTTTAGCTGAGAGAGTTACAGCTCAATCCAAATGTTAAGCCCTTAGTCGTTGGCAGTATAAGAGCTGATTCAAGCATTTTCGTCAGGCGCTCCAGTCTGCAGATTTACCGCCCCAAAACTAAAGCAGCAACCATAGGCCGGTGTAAGTGACACCTGAGTCATCGGGCTGGACGAGCAAAAAGTGAATCCCTTGGCTCTCTTGCTGGCGTTGGGTAAACTGTTGAGCGGCAGCGGCGACTTCTAGATCGGTGTAGGTGAAAAGGATGGTGCGATCGCACAGCCCACTTTCAAGCACCACTCCCGTTGCCTGAGCTTGTAAAAAAACAGGCTGTTGCTTCTGCAGCCACCGCGCCAATCGCATCGACTGTCGTCCGCCATTAATAACCAAACCTGGAATCAGCGTTGCAGGCGCTAACAGCTGCTGACTCGGTCGTAAAGACGTTGCGATCGCTTTTATGGGCATCGGCCGAGACATAAGCACCTCTTCTAGATCTGCTGCCGCTAGGGCGACAAAACGCCACGTCTGCCCCAGCAGATCATCGGGTAGGGGCTGCGGAGGGGGTCTCTCGATGGCTAAGGGATCATACGGCTCATGGGTATAGCCCGGTAGGTGCAAATATTTGTGGGCACGAGATTTCAGTACCGCCTTGAGCGCTGAGGTCCGCCGAGTTGCCTCCACTGGAATCCCGAATAAATCTGCGGCTGCTTTGACAAGATTGAGGGCAGCAGGACGAAAGACCTGGAGACAATCGGGCCTAGTCTTTGTTGAGTCAAAGGCTATCTGGAGCTGCTGCTGTAGCCAATCTGAGTTAGCGGTAGCTTGAGAACAAAATACTGAAATCTGCACCTCACAATTGTGAGGATCACAAATGACTAACTCCCAGAGGGGCTGACCGACCTCATCAACGAGGGGGCGGCGATAGTAATCAACTTGCCAGTAGGTCATCACATCATACTTGGGGCTATTTAAAATTGAAGCTGTACAACAGAGCGATATTCTCCATCAATCACCATCGAGATCGGTTAAGATCCCAAGGCTTGTTAATAAGATCTTAGACCGTAGACGGTCTAGGCATAGACCTATCTCTAGTCGTGCATTTCCCATGCTCAGTCGTGAATCCTACCCCTCCGATCCGCTCGCGAACGAAGAGGTACAGAAAATTTCTGCTTTAGTACAAGCACAGGCTCAGAATTCGAGCGGCAATATGGAGGAATTATTAGCGCTTCTGCGCGTCCTTGAAATCTTGCATCGAGAGATCCGCGATAACTTCTTCCAAGATGCGCTTCCCAACAACCGTCAGGCTCTCCATCGTCTTCTGCGAGAAATGGAGTCTGAGGGGGGCTGGCCCTACATCCCCAGGATGCGGCTGCAGACTATTTTGCAGCAGCTAGAGGCGACCCCCAGCCCGCCGCCAGCAGATTAAACGACTGCGTCGGTGTAGGTCAGTAATCGATCAATGCGGTGCACTAAATACTGTGGGTCAACCGGCTTATTGAGATAGGCATCGACCTCTGCGGTGGCTGGCCCCAGTGCATCTTGGGAACTCACCGTCACCAACACCTTAATGGGGTCTGTCTGGCGCTGCTTTTGCAACTGACGAATCATGGTCAGACGATCTTGAGCGGATTGCATAATATTAATGATGACCACTTCGGGGCGCAATAGGCGGGCCTGCTCTATTGCCGTGGAGACATCTACCGTCCAAATCACCTGATATCCGGCAGCCGTCAACATATCACAAAGCACGTTGGCTGTCTCTTCGTTATCTTCCACGAGAATAATTCGCCCTCCAGGAGTGTGAGCTCCTAGCGTTTTAGGGACAACCTGTAGGGGATTGGGTCGCATTTGATTCGGTAATTCAACGGTAAATACAGACCCCTGATCTTCTGCAGAATTTACTTCAATCCAGCCGTGATGGAGATCGATGAATTTTTTCGCCATCGCTAAACCTAAGCCTGTGCCTTCGTGGGTGCGATGGTAGGACGGATCAAGCTGGTGAAAGGTTTGAAAGAGTTGAGATTGCTGTTCAATCGGGATGCCAATGCCGGTATCTGCAACCTGAAAAATAGCGGTTTGAGATTCGACCCAAACGCGGAGCGTTACCGTGCCACGCGCAGGGGTGAACTGAATGGCGTTGTCGAGTAAGACAAATAAAATTTGCTTGATCCGTCGAGAATCTGCCACAAAGCGATCGCATTCTTGCGGCACCTTCACCTCTACCACTAGATTTACATCACGGGTACGGGCCTGCTGACGGACCAGATGCAGACTTTGCTGTGTCAGGGAAGACAGTGAGAACTCATTGAGTTCAAGCGTTGCTTTCCCGGATTCAACATTAGAAAAGTCAAGAATGTCGTTGATCAGCTCTAATAGTTGCTCACCACTGTCATGAATACGCTGCAGATACTCTTTTTGCTTGTCGGATAGCGGTCCCAATGACCACCTTAAGAGCGTTGCTGACATGCCAATCACGCAGGTCAACGGAGTACGCAGCTCATGACTCATGGTTGCCAGAAACTCACTTTTGGCTTGGTTGGCCGTTTGAAGTTCGATAAAGGCCTGATGCAGTTCTTGGGTGCGCTGCTCGACTTGCTCTTCTAAGGTGTGTTTTTGCTGCTGGAGTTGCCCATAGAGGCGAGCCTGATAGATAGCAATCTCTAGATTGCCGCCGATGAGCTGCAGCAAATGTTTTTCATGGTCTTGCCAGTGTCTGGGGTGAGAACATTGATGGGCAATTAAGAGTCCCCACAGATCTGATTTAACAACAAGGGGAGTGATCAGCTTGGCCCGCACGTTGAAGGCCTGCAGAAATTCAAGGAGACAATGGGACTCTTGGTAATGTGCCTCTACATCATCAATGGCGAGAGTCGATCCTTGGTTATATTTCGTGCGGCAGGCCTTGACCTCATTCCAGCAATATTTTTCTTCACAGTGAAGGACTGATGTAATCTGCTCAGAGGACAACGCTTCATACCTGACATCGCCTTGCTTGCCGTTGGCTGCTGCCGTCTCAATGTCCATGAACTGATAAATAACCAACCGATCCGCCTGCAAGAAAGCCCGCACTTCGTCCACGGCCGTTTGCAAGATGATGGGTAGCTCTAAGCTTTGACGAATCTGACTGGTCACCTGATGGACAAGCCGTTCTTGGACAACCTGTTGATGGAGTGCGGCATCAACAATGGGCTGACAGGTTAGGACTGGGCCTGCTGCATCGAGGTCCATTGCAAGGCACTGGACAACCAGAGTTAAAAATTGACTCTGCAGCTTGGCACGGTTGGCGCGCCGGTTGTGCAACGCGAAGAGCCGCTCCTCGAATGGTGGGGGCAAAGCTTTGAGGAACGTTGAAATTTCCCTGGGGTCAATGACTAACCGTGCTTGATAGTGATTATACTCTGGGGTCGCCACACCTCGAAGCAGCGCCCCAAAGCCCGGAGACACTAAGACTGAGAAGCGATCGACGCCGGGTATCGAGAGATCAGCCTCTGTGATCAAGGCATAGGAATCCTGTAGAGATGTCGACATCTCTACAAAAACCGCTTGAATACGCTCAAACGTCACGTAAGGCAGCGATTGATCAAACATGAATTAGAACAGTTGGACCCATAGATCTGTTCTACCTCAAAGGCAGGCGAATCCTGCTCTTTGACTAGATTATTTAAAGCTTGTGAAGATCAACTTAACAACTGAAGGGATCAACTTAACGTGGGCTGATCAGGGGCAGAGATGTGGGATGGTAGCTAGCAGAATGATGAGGATGATCGGTGCTAGGAAGAAACCCTGATGCTAACCATTGATCGAGGCCTGTGGGAGGATGGACTTGGATGAGACGAGAACGTAACGCTTCCCCTTCCAAAACCTCTTGTTCTAGAAGGTGCTGAGCTATCTCCTCTAAAAGCGCTCGGTTATGCATGAGAATCGTCCGCGCTATCTGGTGAGCACTCTCGATGATCTGCTGTACCTCTCGATCAATCTCCTCCGCTACAGAAGGACTCATCGCTCTGCGTGGGTTTGTTATTCCCTCTAAAAACTGGTCCTGAATTTTTTCAAAGGCAACAGGTCCTAGGGTTGGACTCATGCCGTAGAGGGTCACAAATCGCTCCGCGAAGTCGGTGGCTTTTTGAATGTCGTCACTGGCCCCTGTAGAAATCTTGCCAAAGATGACTTCCTCTGCAGAACGGCCTCCGAGGAGCGTCGCAATCCGGCCCCGAATTTCGTCTTCGATCATTAAGAAGCGATCTTCTTCTGGGAGCTGCAGCGTATACCCCAGTGCTCCGACACCGCGCGGCACAATCGAAATTTTCTCCACTTTACCTGCACCAGGCATTAAAGCACCCACCAAAGCATGTCCGACTTCGTGGTAGGCCACGGTTGTTTTCTCTAGGTCATTGAGAACTCGAGACTTTTTCTCTAATCCCGTTAAGATTCGCTCAATGGCTTCGTCAAAGTCAGCCATATTCACTGAATCATGATCACGGCGGGCCGCTAACAATGCTGCCTCATTCACCAGGTTGGCGAGATCTGCTCCAGCAAAGCCAGGGGTACGGGCCGCTAGCTTCGGTAAATCAACGTCGCTTGCCAGTCTAACGTCAACGACATGGATTTCTAAAATTGCCTGCCGACCAATCTTATCAGGGCGATCCACCACGATCTGTCGGTCAAAGCGACCGGGACGCATGAGGGCTGGATCTAGGACTTCGGGGCGGTTGGTGGCAGCCAGCAGAATGACGCCTGTATTGGGGTCAAACCCATCCATCTCTGCAAGCAGTTGATTGAGGGTTTGCTCTCGTTCATCATTGCCCCCCCATCAATGACCCGCTGCCACGGGATTTGCCGAGCGCATCTAACTCATCGATAAAGACAATGCAAGGGGCTTGTTCCTTTGCCTGCACAAATAAATCTCGAACCCGTGCTGCGCCAATGCCCACAAATAGCTCGATAAACTCAGAGCCAGAGATGCTAAAGAAGGGGACGCCTGCTTCACCTGCGATTGCACGGGCCAGCAAGGTTTTTCCGGTGCCGGGCGGTCCTACGAGCAGCACCCCTTTTGGAATTTTGGCTCCTAAGCGCTTGTACTTCTCTGCCTCTTCTAAGAAGTCTACAATTTCTTCAAGTTCGGCTTTAGCCTCATCGACACCGGCGACATCAGCGAAGGTAACACCTGTGGTGCCTTCTGAATAAATCCGGGCTTTGCTTTTGCCCAGGGTCAATGCGGCACCTCCACCACCGCCCATGGAGCTACGGCCCATGAACCAAAACCAAATGCCCACAAAAATCAGGGGTGGCAACACCCAACCGAGGAGCGTATTAAACCATTGCATTCCACTGGGGGCGGCAGCAGAAAACTCAACATTGTTGGTTCTGAGAATTTTGGGCAGATCTAAGTCAATATTCACGGGTACAGTGGTCAGTACCTGTGGATGCTGTGGGTCAGCTTGATTCTCGATCGCTGACAGTTTCAGGGTGTAGTGGATGCTGTTAGGCGAAATCTCTGCGTGTTTTACGTCACCTGCTTCAACCTGATGGATAAAGGTGCTGTAGGCCACATGGGTATAGGCGGGTGGGTGAGCCAACACCGTATTGAAGAGCAGGAAGAAGGTGATCCAGAACAGCACGTAGCTGATCATTCTGCGGCCCTGTGGCGATTTCTTGGGTGAGTCGGGCTGAAGGTCGTAGGGCATGAGTGATCCCTCCTGAACCTAAAGAATGGTTTGTTGCTGACACCTTCTTGATATCTCTTTGCCAACGTTTTGAACAACAGGTCGGGGATGGTAAGTAGGTGGAGATAATTAAACGTTGCCCTGAAGCCCAGAAAGCCCTGCTGCGTCGTGATCGGGATGTTGATTAGTTTGAAGCATCTACTTAACTTTAATATGATCTTAGCTCACATCATTTTTCAGCTTAAAGTTATTCCACCCACAGTTTATTCGCGAGCGATATTTTGACGCGAGTACAGAACCGCTTCCCCAAGCACTGGATAGCCCCATAGCCCCCAATGGTCTCGTCAACCGCTGTACCTATTTTCCCCAGTATGTTTGCTTAATCCACTGGTTTAACTCCTCTTTAGAGTCGGTGCATAGTGCTTGGCCAGCTTGAGGGTTATAAACGTACCAGTGTTCATATCCATGGGCATCGACACTGTGTTGAATATGAACCTTGGTCCACTCGCTTAGCGTTTCAGAAAATCTCATCCATCGTTGTTGAAACCAACTCTCAACAGAAGTCTGTGCCGCCCTTGCGCCAAGCTGCTCAAACTCGCTTTCTAACGCGATGACTAATTGCTGATTGTGGTGTGCTTTAGCGATTTCTAAACGGCGGGTTAGCGACGTTAGTAAGTTGGCTTGATGGATCGCGTGTAGCCCACTCTGCGGAGTTGCCGAAAAAGTCATGGTCATGCGTCTTCTCTGTGAAAGGTCTTCAATCTCAATCTTAGATGGAAAGCCAGGAGATTGGAATATTTCTGTATATTTAGATACGAAAGTTGTCTTTTCTTGCAAAGATCGGTTACATCGAAGGTGCCTTGAGCTTTGCTCTGCATTGTCATTGAGGTCTATGTCACCCTATGCAGGGGGGCCATCGAAGCTTGGGAAAAGTATACCCAGAAGCACCTTTGGCCTGAATCGAATGACGTTTTCTGTCTCCTCGACACTCCATTCTTGTTCGACACTTCATCAATGAGAATGATGGATAGACTTCGGTATGATGATCTGACCGTGGCTTAAGAGGCGAGTCGTTTCCATGCTGAGGTGAGGTTTGGCTGTCCGATCAAAAAAACTAGCGGTATTTCAAGCTCGTCTGCCTGGACTGCGGCGACTGCTTTCTTATCAGCAGCAATGGTTGCGGGGGGATTTACTGGCAGGTATCACCGTTGCGGCCTATCTGATTCCGCAATGTATGGCCTATGGCGAACTCGCGGGGGTTGAACCTATCGCAGGCTTGTGGGCGATTCTGCCACCCATGCTGATCTATGCTTTATTCGGTTCTTCTCCTCAGCTTTCAGTGGGGCCAGAGTCTACGACTGCGGTGATGACAGCGGTTGCGATCTCACCTCTCATCAAAAACGGCAGTGACTATGCCAGTCTTGCCTCAACCGCAGCCCTGTTCGTCGGTCTAATCTGCATGATCGGGTATGTCGCTCGACTCGGATTTCTGGCCGACCTGCTCTCGAAGCCTATCCTGACCGGCTATATGGCGGGCGTGGCAGGGCTGATGATCACCAGTCAACTGAGTAAAGTCAGCGGCATTACTATCAACGCCGACACTATTTTGGGTGAACTTCAGGGGTTTGTCCGCCAACTGGATCAGGTTCACTGGCCCACGGCAATGGTGGCGGGATTTGTGCTGTTGTTCTTGTTCACGCTTCAGACGCTGTTCCCGAGAGCGCCCGGTCCCCTGATTGCGGTGTTAATGGCGACGCTCGCGGTGGCCCTGTTTGATTTGGATCAAACAGGCGTGGCAGTGGTGGGAACGATTCCCGCTGGCTTGCCCCGTCTGCATTTGCCCCAGCTCTCTATTGTTGAATTCCCGGCGTTGACGGCTGCGGCCTTGGGCATTGCGGTGGTTGCCTACTCGGATAATGTGCTGACGGCGCGTTCTTTTGCCAACCGAAATCACTACAAAATTGATGCCAATCAAGAGTTGCTGGCGCTGGGTATATCTAATCTCGGCACAGGACTAATGCAGGGGATTCCGGTTAGTAGCAGCGGTAGTCGCACGGTGATCTCAGATGCGTTGGGCAGCAAGACGCAGCTTTATTCTGTGGTGGCCTTTCTGGTTCTTATTTCGGTCCTTCTGTTTCTCAGGCCTCTGCTGGCGCTGTTTCCGACGGCGGCGTTGGGGGCCATTGTTATTTTTGCAGCGACCAAACTGATCGAGATTGCAGAATTTCAGCGCATGAAGCGGTTTCGGCGCAATGAATTTGTGCTGGCTCTCACCACCACCTTTGCGGTGCTCGCCACAGATATTCTGATTGGCGTCGCGATTGCAGTGGGCTTGTCGGTGATTGATCTGTTTGCACGGGTGGCCCGTCCCCATGATGCAGTGCAGGGGAAGGTGCCTGGTTTGGCCGGTCTGCACGATATTGATGACTGGGCCGGGGCAACGACCATTCCGGGACTGGTGATTTATCGATATGATGCGCCGCTGTGCTTCGCCAATGCTGAGAACTTTAAGCAGCGGGCCTTAGCGGCGATTGAGGCGGAACAGGTTGCCGTTGAATGGTTTGTGCTTAACACTGAGGCAATTATCGAAGTGGATATTACGGCGGTGGATATGCTCGACGAGCTACGCCAGGAGCTAGCCGATCGGGGAATTACCTTTGGGCTGGTGCGGATGAAGCAGGATTTGTATCTGCAACTGATGCGATCGCAATTTCTCAACCAAATTGATCCTGATCATATTTTTGCAACCTTGCCGATGGCGATCTCAGGTTTTGAAGATCGGTGAGTGCCTCTAGCCTTTGCCTAAAATAGAGTTCGGCTAACACTTTTGCTTTCTGGTTGCCATTAGCTCCTCCCCATTTCTATTTCTTCAAGCCAGTAGACAAGAGCGAGGACCAGTTCTCCACCGTCAAGGCCCAGCGCTCATGATCGCGCCATTTGCCGTTGACCTTCAGATATCGTTCAGAGAAGCCCTCTTTCGTAAAGTTCAGGCGCTTGACCAAGTTGATCGAAGCCGTATTCCCGGCTTGGATGTTGGCTTCGAGCCGGTGAAGTCTCAGCTTCTGAAAAGCGTGGTCGATGACGAGCCGCATCCCTTCCGTCATCAACCCTTTGCCAGCAAAATCGACATCGGCATAGTAACCGAGATAAGCATTCTGAAAGGGACCGTAGAAAATTTGGCTCAGATTAGCAACGCCAACAATTTTTTGAGTCGTCTTGCAACAAATCAGTGAACCCTCGATATTTTCGCGCTGACAGCGATTGATATAGGCCATGCAATCCGCTTCGGTTAGCAGCGGTGTAACCCACGGAGCATAGAAGTCTCGACTTCTGCAGTGGAGAGACAACAAGGCTGGGCAATCGTCTGTTGTTGGTCGCCGAATGAAAACGCAGAGTCGCACAATTCTACTTCCGTCTCAACACAATTCGGTACTTGCCTTCTTTTTGATGCCCCAAGATGGAGAATGAATAGAAAAACTCTTACACAGGGGATGGTGCTGGTGCACCACGCAGCATCCCTTCTGTACTTAAATCCTCGTCTATGTCATCCCAGTGGATGCCATAGCCACCACCGCAAACTTCCCAATTGGAGCGTTGATTGTGTGTGGCATTAAGCAGCCTGGGGTACCAGACAAGAGGCACAGTGATGATCCGCCCATCCATTAAATCAACGCTGACGGTTTCTTCTGTAAAGGAGACATCTTTAACTCTCTCATCCGCCCGGATTGCTAAAATACCCATACCAAGTCTCTAATAGATTTTTCTGATTTTCTTGGACTATTGATTGCAACTTCCGAAGTTCTTTAGCACTAAAACCAATATTGTTCGCTAGGCTAACGAATTCTAGCCAGAACTTAGCCGATGAAGCATCACGATCAATGTGTATATGCGGTGGCTCATTTGGCTCATGACTGTAAAAGTAGAAACGGTAAGGGCCAATCCGCAAGACTGTTGGCATAATTCTAGCTAGATGCTGGTTGTCGTGTCTAATCTTCGTGGACTGTACCAGTCGTGACAAGACATACTAAGTAATGAAGAGTAACGAAAAATGAGCGAGGAGACTATCGTACAGGCTAGGTTGCAAGAAGATGAAACTATTGTTCAGGTTCTGTCAGATGGCTCTGAGAAGATCTTAGAAAGCCAAACAGATTGGGATCGAGTCGATGCAATGACCGATGAACAGATAGAAGCAGCAGCACTGTCTGACCCAGATTGCCCGCCCAGTAGTCGAGCTGGATGGTTTCAGCGCCTAGCAACGTCATAACAGTTGAATCTTAAGATGCGAAGAGGAAGCACATTACAATTTGCTTATTTTGCGTGCCGAAAATGCTTTAACCGACATTCCGCAGGTCCGCCTCAGCCCTAACCAATTTCCGTCATCCTGGCCTATTGAGAAATATTTTCTCGGCGGCAAATAGAAACTTATCTCAATAAGGCTCAAAAAATGAAATCAAGCTTGAATTCCTAAGTCTCATTTAAGACAAGAGTTTCAGGCATTGTTTTTCATAAAATAT
>JBHJNL010000044.1:0-7393 GCA_050330855.1 Thermosynechococcaceae cyanobacterium
ACTTAAGGCGGGACAGCTTGCCCCGCATAGATTTTAGCTTTTGCCTGATAGAGTAAGCGCTTCAGCCATTTTCGTTAGATAAGACCCAGACCAAGGTGTCCCGCTTTAAGCTGTATCCCGCTTTGATCAGCAGCATATACGAACAATATTCTTCTTAAGAGTGATAATCAATACAGAACCTGGCGATCGCCCAGAATCTTGAATTCCAAAACATCATGGTACTTTTGGCGCTTATTATCGTCAATAGCAATAATGCCAGGTGTTTTCGGGCTTTCTTGAAATCAGCGATGTCAACCATGACAGGTCCATTAATCCCCCATTCCAGGCAGTGAGAAGACATATGGAGTGGTGATATTAGAGCCTTGAAAAATGCATTTTGTATTCAAGACTACAAAAGCTATCCAAAACTGCTGTAATCTCGATATGACAAGGTGCATCAACGCATTCGTTGACGAAGTAGTCTAGACATTTTAGAGCCAATCTGTAGAGATGTTTAGGCTACTGCCATTGACTTAAGTCTTTAGGACATCTTTTTTTATGAAAATTCCTGACTAGGGGGATATTTCAAAGAATAAAGAACGTTTTCAGATCGGCGTTTTTATTGATTTATATAGATCTGAGACTGTGTGAGGTAATGTTTGTTCGAGGTAGACAGTAGTAACCATGGTAAAGTTTCGAAATTCTGGTATCGGCTTTGGTCGTCGAAAATTTATTCAATATGGGTCTCTAGCACTAGGATCCACTGTGATTGCGGCCTGTACCGGTGGCGGCACTGGCCCCTCTGAGACAACCGACTTAGGAGAGAATCCCATCAAAGTCGGTGTCATGTATTCAACGACGGGGACAATTGCGATTGTTGAGAAATCTCTTCAGGATGCAACCTTTTTAGCAATTGAGCAGATCAATACGGGTACTGGGCCTTGGGAGGCCAACGGTGCAGGTATTAGTGGTCGAAAAATCGAGAAGGTCGTGGTCAACCCCGACTCCAACTGGGATCTCTACAACCAAATGTCTAAACGGCTGATCGACGAGGACAAAGTGGTTTGTGTCCTTGGTTGCTACACCTCAGCAAGCCGTAAGTCAGTTCTGCCTGTCTTTGAAGAAAAAGACTCGCTCCTCTATTATCCGGTTTATTACGAAGGGAATGAGTGTAGCTCAAACGTCATTTATACCGGTGCTGCTCCGAACCAACAAATCACGGATTCCATTCCCTACAGCTTTAAGAATTTTGGGCCGAAGGGATTCTTTATTGGCTCTGATTATATTTATCCCAAAGAGAGCAATCGAATTGCAAAGGCAGAGCTAGAAAAAGCAGGCGGAACTGTTGTGGGGGATGAGTATGCTGCACTTGGAACAACAGAGTTTATTACCATTATCAATAAAATCAAAGCTGCAAAGCCTGATTTTGTATTGAGCAATCTTGTCGGCGATAGTATCCCGGCCTTCTATCGTCAGTTCAAGGATGCTGGCATTAGCGCAGAGGATATTCCAATCATGGCCTATCCCACCACTGAAGAAGAAATTCAGGCTATGGGTGGTGAGTATTCTACAGGTCACTACACCAGCTTCAACTATTTCCAGACCGTCGATACTCCTGAGAACAAAGCATTTGTTGAACAGTTCAAAGCGATGTTTGGTGATAGCCGAGTTACCAACGGCGTGATGGAAGCGGCCTATCTGCAAACCTTCTTCATGGCCCAAGCGATGAAAAAGGTTCTCGATGGCGGCGGAGAGTTGAATACAGGAACGATTCGAGAAGCCACTCGTGGGCAAGAGTTTAATGCCCCTCAAGGGAAGGTAAAAGTTGATCCAGACAACTATCACACCTACCTCTATTCTCGCATTGCTAAATGGAAAGAAGACGGTCAAGCCGATATTGTGTTCTCCACCGATGCAGCGGTCAAACCAATTCCCTGGAGTCAGACCCTCTATAAAGGGCGGATGTGCGTTCACCCAACCCCAGACGATCTCAGCGATCCTACCAAGGAAACAGGTAAGGACTTAGCACCTCAGTTCCTGTAACTTTGACTACTCCATATCTATTGAGTTGACATTATGTTGGACTTGGCCCTGTCTCCCGTTTTCACTTCTACCTACTTGCTGGCGCAGGAAGAGGCTGCGAGCCTAGACACGCTTAGCATTCTCAACCAAGCCCTGAACGGCATTGGGATTGTGGGCATTTTGCTCCTGACAGGCCTGGGTCTGGCTATCACCTTTGGGGTAATGAAGATCATCAACTTAGCCCACGGCGAGTTCATTATGTTAGGAGCCTACGTCACCTTTGTGATGCAGGACACCTTCAAGATGGATTTGGTGATGACCATTCCCTTTGCCTTCTTGTTCACGGCTGCTGTTGGAGCACTTGTAGAATTGACTATTATTCGTCGGCTCTACGGTCGCCCCTTAGAAACATTATTGGCAACTTGGGGCTTAAGTATTGTTCTCCAAGGAGTCGTGAAACTAATTTTCTCGGCCCAGCTAAAGTACGTGAAGTCTCCTGCTTATCTGTCGGGTAATTTGCCGTTGTATACCAGTCAAGCTGGGGAAGCTCTCATTGCGATTTCTTACTATCGATTATTCATTATCGTGATTGCGCTGGCGCTGTTGGCGTTAACGATGTATTTTTTCTATGGAACCTCTTGGGGACGGCAAATTAGAGCTGTGACCCAAAACCGGAGTATGGCTCAATGCCTGGGTGTAAATACAAAGCTAGTAGACATGGGTACGTTTGCCTATGGCTGTGGCTTAGCAGGCGTCGCGGGGGCCGTTATTTCCGCGCTCAAAACCGTTGCCCCTCCCATGGGTGGAGATTATTTAGTCGATGCCTGGATGGTGGTGGTGACAGGTGGAGCGGATAAACTAATTGGCATTCTAGCTGGCTCCCTCTTAATTGGCGAAGCAAATGCTGTGATTGCCTTCATTCTCAATGATCCTCTTGCTAGGGTCATTGTGTTGGGCGCTGTGATTGTTTTGATTCGTTATCGTCCTGAAGGTCTGTTCACAGTTCAAAAGCGCACCTAGTTTCCCTTGAGCCTTTGCCCTCTATCTATCAGAAGAACCTGCAGGAGATCTGACGATGACCATGACCAATGTCGTAATGGGGTATAAGCAATCTACTTTCCCTAAAAAGTTGGTGGTAATTGGTGGCATAGGGCTACTAATTTTTATTATTTTGCCCTTTGTGGTCAATAGCTTTCAGCTTTCTCTAATGTCGAAGTTGCTTCTGTTCGGTACATTAGCTATTTCTCTCGATCTAGTGTGGGGGTTTACGGGTATCTTGAGTTTTGCTCATGGTGTTTTCTTCACCTTAGGAGGGTATGCCTCAGCCTATTATTTGAAACTCAATCTTTCCGCAGCTTCTAATAACTATGGGGGGAACGTCCCTGATTTCATGGTTTGGAATGGCTTAAAGACTTTACCTTGGTTTATTGCGCCACTGCAGTATTTCCCTGTGGCACTAATCGCAATGGTGGGTGTACCCGCCTTATTCGCCTACATTATTGGATCTTTTATCTTCCGGTCAAAGGTCAGTGGTGTTTACATCACAATTATCACACTGGCAATTTCTTCTGCGCTCACAACTTTTTTCGTCAGTCAACAGGCTTATACTGGCGGTACCAATGGCATTACAGATGTTAGCAAATTAAAGATATTTGGCACTATTATTCCACCCCTCGGTCTTTACTTCATTATTTTGGCCTACACAGCTTTTGTCTTGGTTTTGAGCTGGTGGCTAACTCAATCTAATTTCGGTTTGATTCTGCGTTCCATCAATGAGAACGAAAATCGGATTGCATTCCTCGGCTATGACGTCGCTCAATTTAAGATTTTTATCTGGACCTTGTCTGCTGCCCTGGCCGGAGTTGCAGGTGGTTTATTTGTCCCTTTAAATCGGTTTATCTCTCCTGTCTATTTGGCTGTTGCTTTTGGCACTCAGGTGGTAATTTGGGTTGCGATTGGTGGCAGGGGAACATTGCTTGGCCCACTGATGGCAACAATTTTATTGGGTCAAGTACAGAATTATGCAGAGAAAGTAACCCAAGACTGGCAACTAGTAGTCGGTATTTTATTACTGGTAGTCGTTCTATTTATTCCGAGTGGTTTGATGAGTTTGTTGCCAAAACAGCTTAGCTTAGCTAATTTATCTAAGCCAAAGCCAATACCCATACCTGATGTAGTTCAGGAACGTGATGCTGTCAAGAATTAAGCTAACGAAAAACTACTGGAGGAATTAACCATGGATGCTGTACTGTCTGTCAATGATTTAAACGTTGTTTTCTCTGGATTCAAAGCGCTTAGCGGTGTTAACCTAGATGTATATGATGGTGAAATCGTTACAATTATCGGTCCCAATGGCGCGGGTAAAAGTACGCTTTTAGATGCAATTGTGAGTAAGTCTCCTGTTTTTTCGGGACATGTTTACTACCAAGGCCAAGATATTACAAATAAGGGGCCTCACGAAATTGCTCGAATGGGGATTGGGCGAAAGTTTCAGAATCCTAATGTCTATAATGAACTGATCGTTTTTGATAATATTCTGCTAGCTCTCAAGGGTACTCACGGTATTTTTGCTTCGATCACTTCAAAATTAACCCAGGCTAAGAAAAGCAAAATCTACGATGCTCTAGAACGAACTGGTTTATTAGAGCAAGCTTTCGACCTCGTTTCTTCTCTATCTCACGGTCAAAAACAGTGGGTTGAGATTGCAATGGTTTTGGCACAAGATCCTTCTATTGTTCTGCTAGATGAGCCGACTGCTGGGATGACGGCTGATGAAACTCATATGACGGGTGAAATCATCAAAAGTATTGCGAAGTCTCACTCGGTTGTGGTTATTGAGCACGATATGGAGTTTGTGAAACAGATCGCAGAGCGAATTGTTGTATTACACCAAGGTTCTGTTTTGGCAGAAGGTTCAGTTGAAGAAGTTCAAAATAATTCTAAAGTGATAGAGGTGTACTTGGGCCGTGAAACAATCAACGCTGCTGCGTGAAAATGATGGTACAGCGATGGAGCAGCCATTGCTAGAAATGACGGATATAACCGCTGGTTATGGCCAAACGCCCGTCTTATTTGATGTCAATATGTCTGTTAATGACGGAGAGATTGTTTGTTTGCTCGGTCGTAATGGCGTCGGTAAAACGACACTTTTGCGAAGTATTATTGGTTTGAACCCTCTAACGAAAGGCAGAATTGTTTTCAATGGTTCTGATATTACGAAGGCACCCACTTTTAAACGAGCTAGGGGAGGAATTGCATATATTCCCCAGGGTCGAGAAATTATTCCTTATTTGTCTGTTCTAGACAATCTGAAGATGGGATTTAGTGCCAGTGGTCGAAAGAGCAAGAAAATTCCTGATGAAATCTTTGATTTTTTTCCTATGCTCCGGGAGCATTTGAATCGTCAAGGCGGTTTGCTGAGTGGCGGTCAGCAACAGCAGCTTGCCATTGCCCGGGGGGTTGTGTGCAACCCGAAAATGATGCTCTTAGATGAACCCACTGAAGGAATTCAGCCATCGATTGTTCAAGAAATTGAGGACACCCTTCGACGTATCAACATAGAGAAAGGAATTACAACTATTGTTGTCGAGCAGAAAATTGCCTTTGCTCGTAAGTTGGCCCAAAAATTCTTCATTATGGAGAAGGGCGCAATTGTTGAAAAAGGTGAAACAAATCAGTTGACTGATGCCTTGCTCCATCGATATTTAGCGGTCTAACTTTTCTAATATTTAAAAAATTTTTGTCTTGCTGGATATTACTTTAGATATCAGTAAGCTTTGTAGATTCTCTTACTGCCTGTCTTCCAGTTTGTATTCAAAAAGATGGGATTTGGATGAAGATCATGAACTGTAATTCTGCCTCAGAAACTTAGTTTTGAGTGTCTTAATCTCTATTTATTATTCATAGCTAGATTGAGAACTCTACAAGCTTTCAATTCTGTTTTTATGTTTGCTTTTTATTTGATAAGTATAGTTTATTAAGTATCATTTACTACATATTTTTGAGTGTGATCGCAGCTAGTCTTGAGCCAGAAATTACTTCTAAATTCCTCGTTGTTTCTTAAGGATTGACATTGATTAGGAATATTCCTGGGTTATGACTTCAAGAAGTAATGACTTAGCTGATTAAGGAGAAGACGCTGTGCCTAAGACCCTGTTTAAAGTAGATCTTACGAAGTCAATGTCAGAGCAGGAGTTGCCTGGGCACAATCGGTGGCACCCTGATATTCCGGCTGTAGTTTCTGTGAATCCTGGTGATGTATTCCGAATTGAATGCAAGGACTGGACTGATGGTCAAATTAAAAATAACGATAGTCCCGATGACATTCGAGATGTTGATCTAACGGTTGTACATGTACTGAGCGGCCCCATTTGGGTCAATGGTGCTGAGCCGGGAGATATTCTGGTTGTAGATCTGTTAGATATCGGTGCCCTGCAAGGAGATGAGTGGGGATTTACCGGTATTTTTGACAAGAAAAATGGGGGAGGATTTCTAACGGATCATTATCCTGAACCGGCTAAGGCCATCTGGGATTTGCAGGGAATTTATACCTCTTCTCGCCATATCCCTGGCGTTAGATTTGCAGGGATTACTCACCCTGGTTTGATTGGTTGTGCCCCATCCCATGAGCTGTTAGCAACGTGGAATAAACGCGAGACCGAACTGGTCAATACTGCACCTGACCTACGCACCTATGGAGCGGGGCTATCAGGAGATGAGCCTGTACTCGCTGCCTTACCTAATCCTGAGAATGCCATTCTAGGCACACTCCCTGCTGCTGACTATGATCGGGTTGCGGCTGAGGCGGCACGGACGGTGCCGCCTCGTGAGCATGGCGGCAACTGCGATATCAAGAACCTTTCTAAGGGAACGAAGATATACTTCCCGGTTTATGTTGAAGGCGCAAAGCTGTCTATGGGCGATATTCACTTCTCTCAGGGCGATGGTGAGATCTCGTTTTGTGGTGCTATCGAGATGTCTGGTTATATTGACCTCCATGTCGACATCATTAAGGGAGGCATGGAAAAGTATGCGATGGTGAATCCTATCTTTAAGCCCGGTCCTGTTGAACCCCGTTATTCAGAGTACTTGGTCTTTGAAGGAATTTCGGTCGATGAGTTTTCTGGCAAGCAGTACTACATGGATGTACATATTGCCTATCGGCAAGCCTGCTTAAATGCGATCGCGTACCTGAAAAAGTTTGGGTTTACTGGTGAGCAAGCTTATCTTCTCTTGAGCTGCGCTCCTGTAGAGGGCCGTGTGAGTGGCATTGTGGATATCCCTAATGCCTGTTGTACTCTTGCCTTACCAACGGAAATTTTCGACAAAGATATCTTGCCCGTTTGAGGTCGTTAACAATGCCCCTTTACGATTATAAATGTCACGACTGTGG
>JBHJNL010000045.1:0-6094 GCA_050330855.1 Thermosynechococcaceae cyanobacterium
CCTATCGCTCTCAAAGACCGCCTGGAATGCCCACCTTAGTTCATGGGCTGAGGCGGTTTGAATCCATTTTTATCGGGTGGAAAACCGCTCTGGGAGGACTTGTGTGTACACCGTAGCCCCCTGGGGGCACCGTGGTTCACATTACCCTGAAATTACACCCTGCGGTCTTGATCTTTGTGAGCTGCTGGATGTTGGTTTGGTACGGCTTCACCCTACTGTTATGGTCTACGGGAGAAATGGACAGTCACTTGGCCCTGTCGTTTTGGTGGTTACCTCCCTTTATAATTGTGGGATTCTGGATCGGCTTCTGGATAGCAGTAGAGCGCGCCCGCAATGATCTGCTACGGATAATTTTGAGACGACGACCCCAATCGCGGCAGGGTCGTTACTGGCTGCTCTTCATTCTGCAGGCAACGGTCTCAGTTCTCAGTACCGTATTTGCTTTTTGGTTCATAGCCACCCATTTTTTCCCGTTGCTTCCAGACCTTGAAATCCCCGAAGCCGTTCGAGAACGCTAATCGGCTTTACTGATGTCGTTGGGTATCGTCGCAGTGAGAGTGAACAGATTTGGCTAAAGAGTCAACCTGTTGCATAAGGGTGACCTCTTCGACTAGAACGTCAATCTGGATCTGAGTTTGCTCCTGCAGTGCTTCAATACGGTCGAGTCTTTCAGACATTATGTCTCTCCTTGAATTTTGATCTCGAATGGCAAGCGTTTGCAAAGGGTAGCTTCGGTTAAGGGAGGCTTGTTCAAGTCAAAGAGCTGCGATCGCACTTTGGGCCACTTCGGCAATGGCCTGATCGGTGGCTTTGGGCAAGTGATAGTAGTTCCCCCCTGCCGCTTTCGCTAGCTCTTTGGCAAAGCCGGTCGAAATAAACTTATTTTCAGTATCAATTACCAGCAACTTCAGGTTTAAGGCCCGAATTCGACCCGCAATTTCTAAGAGTTCTTCCTTAATATTGGGCTTTTCTTCGGCTTCAATCGTTTCACCTAGCGATGTTGCTAAAGAAACATTGCCACGACCATCGGTAATCGCCACCAAAACCACCTGCCCAATATCACCTGAAGACAAAGCATTCATTCCCACTCGTACGGCCTGAGTTAGACCGTGGGCCAACGGCGACCCCCCGCCACAGGGCAGCGTATCCAAACGGCGACGGGCGGCTTCAATGGATCGAGTCGGGGGCAACAGCACCTCTGCTGAGTCACCCCGAAAGGGAATCAACGACACCTGATCGCGGTTTTGATAGGCTTCGGTGAGCAGGCGCATCACGGCACCTTTAGCCGACTGCATTCGGTTCAGAGCCATTGATCCAGAGGCATCCACAATAAACACCACCAAGGCTCCGGCCTTGCGAGCCAGACGCTTGATTCGCACATCGCTCTGCTCCACAATCACGTTGCGGTCAGGGTGACGCAGGCGACGGGCTTTTTGATAGGGCGCAGCTGCTCTCAGGGTGGCATCGACGGCAATGCGTCGCACTGGCCCCTTGGGCAGCATGGGCTTAATATAGCGACCGCGATCTTCAGAGAAGATAATGCTGCGGCTCCCAGATTTGCCCTGCTTGTTGGCTTTTTGGGCAAAGAGCAATACTTCTGGGTCTAGCACCACGCCGTCAGGGTCAAAAATAAATTCTTCAGGAATGTTGGGTGGCTCTTCGGGTTCGGGCTGATCGTCCTCGTCTTCTTGATCGTCTTCGTCCTGGTCCTCCTCTTGGTCATCTTGATTGGACGAATCATCTTGAGGGGGCGGCGGTGGTGGGGGCTGTTGCTCCTCTGGCGGAGACTGCACCACGGTTGCCCTCGGAATAATCACCAGCTCGACGGCGCAGCGTAAATCTTCGGCATTCACTTCCGAGCGACCGTTGAGGGCGGCGTGGGCTTTGGCGACCCGCACGGCAAACAGCTCGGCCCGGTGGCCCTGGACGCCCCCTCGCAAAGCTTCCTCCACTAAATACATAATTTGCGAGGACTGAATTTGCACATCCTTGAGCCAAGCACGGGCCAAAATAATTTGGGTTTTGAGATCTTCAATCTCTTCGGCGTACTGATCGATAAAGGCCTGGGGCGCATCAGAATAGGCGTTTACCTGTTCGACGGCCTGCACTCGCTCTTCTAGCTCTAACACGGCGTCGGCAGACAGTGCGATCGCAATTCGGTCCAATAAATGCTCGCGTAGATCACCTTCTTCGGGGTTGTAAGTGGCAATAAACAATGGCGAACAAGGGTGCTGAAAACTCAAACCTTCTCTTTCGATCTGGTTGCGGCCTTCGGTGAGGACCGTTAGCAATAGGTTTGAGATCTGTTCATCAAGCAGATTAATTTCATCAACGTATAAAACGCCGCGATGGGCCTCTGCCAACAGTCCGGGCTGGAAGACCGTTTCGCCCCGCTTCACCGACTGGCTCACATCAACGGAACCGAGCAGCCGATCTTCGGTGACGCCCAGGGGCACCTGCACGTAGGGGCTAGGGATAATTTGGGTTTCTGGCTCTCCGTCTTTCTGGGGCAGCGTACCGTTCGCTTGCGCTTCGAGCAAAAAATCATCCCAATTCCCTGGGTTCTCAGGGTCAGCGTTGCAGATTGAGTCTTTGATCACTTCAATGGGGGGCAGCAACGCATGGAGCGCCCTTGCCATCACTGATTTTGCGGTGCCGCGTCGACCTGCGATCGCAACCCCTCCCAACCCCGGATCAACCGCCGCCAATAGCAGCGCCATTTTGATTGCCTGTTGACCCACAACAGCCGTCAGCGGAAAGGTCGTAATTTGGGCAGGGGCGGCGACAGGCATAGCAAAGAAGATCTAGGGCATCAAGCCTTAAGAATATCAAGATCTGAGGCAAAAGCAATCGCTTCCACCACCGAATCCAGCATGTGACGCAAGCGACTGGAATCATCAAGTTTTGACATACTGTACGACGGCCTCAGCCATAACGCGATCGCGAAAGTAGCGACTCATTTCTTGGGGAGTTCGTAGATCTATGGTTCGACCCTTGAAGAGCATCGAGAGTTCTTTCTGCATCGTGACAATGGCCCATCCAGGCGTTTTCCCTGGCTCAAATTCACCAATACATCGATATCACTTTCAGGGCTAAAGTCCTCTCGCAAAACTGAGCCAAACAAAGAGAATTTTATGATGTGATGGCGCTGACAGAATTTTGCGATGGCTTCTGAACTGACCTGCAAGGGGTTCATCACCTAACTGAGCGCTCTAGCAGATTTAAGTCAGCCCCCATGTCATGAAATGTTCGATAGTACGGAAAGGTTGCTGCAGCTAACAATTCTAGATCGCCTCGGCTGTCTCCATAGGCATAGATACAGTACTGCTCTAGATCACCGAGCAGCGTTTGCAGTCGTGTTACTTTTTCGGGTCCATAGCAGTTTTGGCCGTCGATGTAACCCGTCAAACGATCTGAGAGATGGATCAGTCGAGTGCCCAGAGCGTGATCAATACCCATTGCTGCAGCAAAGGGCACTAAATAGGCTTCTAGGGAAGCACTCACCACTATCGTCTGATGACCTTGGCTTTGATGCCAGCGTAAACAGGCCACAGCCTTTGGGTTAAGGAGCTTCGGTATCTTCTGCACGGCAAAGCGCTGACCGAGTGCCTGCAGTTGTTCCGTCGTCAAACCTGCAAGAAAGTGAGCGAGGACGGTTTCCTTTGCCCTCCAGTTAGGAAGGAGCTTGAGCATATATCCCACCAATGCAGGACTCGTCCGCAACAGCCCCCAGAGAAATCGCCATCGACCGGCAACCATTCGTAGAAAGGGCATCAAGGAATCCTGCGTTGTCAAAGTATGATCGAAGTCAAACACCGCTATAGTAGGGTGCCCCAAAGAATTTGAAGTCTGTGTCATGGCTCTATTCTGCCGAAGATAACAGCTCGGTGCTGAAGAGAGATGCAAGGTCTAGAATGAGACTACTGTACTTGAGTGCCACCGATGCATGTGCCTAATGTAGATACAGCGGCAAAGCGTTCCCCAACGGCAGTGAACTCTTATGAGATTGATTTCTATGCTTGGACTCAGGAACAGGCAAAACTTCTGAGCGGCCAGCAATGGAGCCAAATCGATTTGCCCAATCTCATTGAGGAAATTGAATCATTGGGTAAACAGCAACGCCAAGAACTGCGTAACCGGCTGAGCGTATTGATAGGGCACTTGCTGAAATGGGAGTATCAACCCCAACAACGCAGCCGTAGCTGGTTAGCAACACTGCGCGTACAGCGGCGTGATTCACTGCGGCTATTGAAAGATAGCCCTAGTCTTAAGCCTTCTCTTGAGGAGGCTCTTCAAGAAGCCTATGAGAATGCTAGAGACTTAGCGATGGGAGAGACTGACTTGCCAGAGCGAGCCTTTCCGCTCAAGTGTCTCTATAGCTTGACCGAGATTTTTAGCGATCGCTTTTGTCCGGGTGAACCCAGTGATTTGATCCAGGTCATTCAGGAGTTAGGAGATGATAAGGCTTGAGATCAATGGCACTGATCCTGATCAACGGCCTAAGTCAATTGCTTTTTTGTCTCTTGAGATGGCTCCCGTATAATCAGGGTGGCGTTCATTGATGCGATCGCATCCCCCCTACCATGCCCTTCAACATTCGCCTGCTAGATCGACTCTCCTTCGACGAAGCCGAGCCGCTGCTCGAAGACTATATCATCGACACCATAAATCTATTCCTCGCCTCCAAAGTCGGGGATAACCATGTTCGGGCCTATCCCCAGGGTGGGTATTGGATCGGCACGTTTATTGAATTTGCCTACATGTACGGCGAAATGACGTTACCCAAAATGACCCAGGGCGATGTCCAAGCCATGATGGAAGATATTCTGCCGCGCAAAATCACGCTGCAAGAGCCGAGCGAAGCGGATGATGCTGTTCCTGAACTGGTGGCTTTTTGGACCTTTTTGAAGCAGGAATATAAATTCAAGAGTGCAGGCGCAATTATCAAATACCTGCAGTCCATCAAAGATAAGTTTTCGGGCTGGATGTTTGATCCAGATCGGGGCGGTATCGCCAAAAACTTCATGATGCAGGCCATTCAACAGGGCTATGACATCACCAATCAAGACGAATTAACCACATTCCAGGCCGAATATAATCAGCACCTCAAGGCTAACCCACAGGATGCGCTGCCCACGGTGCCGATGGTTGCGCCCCCTCCTGACTTACAGGGTATGTTCGATCTGCTCGGCATTCAATTGCCAGCGGCAGGCCAACCCGTCAATCCGATGGGACTGATGGAGCAACTTCTGAATGCTGTCGGCCAAATAGAGAGTCTGTTTGGAATGGAGCGCTTACCTGCATTGGATGAATCTCAGGCACCTGACACTGATTTTTTCACCGAGATGCGGCGCTTGTCTATGGGAGAGGCTGAGCCATTATCGGCAGATGCGATCGCATGTCTCAAAGCCCAAACTATCACCGAAACCGAACCGGGCACCATTCTACGAGACTTCCAGACCGTTCTAGACTTTATCGGTGCAGAGGGCGTTGCCATCAGCGGCAAACGTCACCATCTCCCCTTCAAGCTGTTAGCTGAACTCAATCAACGTCTTTGCAACCCCATTGACATTGACCTCAAGCGTCCCCAGCAAAAATCCTATCCGCCGATTCACGGTCTGTATCTGCTGCTACGGGCCACGGGCATCACTAACGTCGAGGCTAAGGGTAAACAGCAGCGACTGGTCCTCAACCCTGATATCTACGAGTCTTGGCAGCAGCTTAATGCCACCGAGCGATACTGCACACTGCTAGAGGCATGGCTGGTGCGGGGCTACCCAGAAATGCTGGGAGAAGATCGATCTGGACCCTTTAGTGAAGGCGATCTCTGCATCAAAAGCTGGTCGAATCTTTCAAGAAAGAAACACCTTTCCTTTGCCAAATACACCGATCAAGACCGTTTTGGCTATTCCCCAGGATTCCATAACCTCGCTCTGATGGAGATGTTCGGTTTTTTGACAATCACACCCGGTAAGCCGACTGCGGGTAAAGGCTGGCGAATTAAACGCATTGAAGCACTACCACTGGGGCATGCGCTGATGCCATTAGTGCAACAGGCTTATATTGCCCATAACGGCACTTGGTCCGCTGATAC
>JBHJNL010000046.1:0-41462 GCA_050330855.1 Thermosynechococcaceae cyanobacterium
AGGGCCGTTTGAGGAAACGGTGAATCGGCTGTGGCTGCGGTGGTGTGACCGGCAGGGGCAAGTCATTGCCACTGGCGCAGAAGGTAGAGAAGCTGAACATCAGAGAGCAGAAGCCGAGCGTCGGAGGGCAGATCAGTTAGCCGCGCAGCTCCAAGAATTGGGCATTAATCCCGATCAGCCATGACGTTGCAGGTTAATAACCTGCCTGGATCGGACTTTCGAGCGATATTGGTCGGGAGATAAAGGTTGGTTGCAGCCACTCAACCGGAACGTTAGAGGCCAGTAATACCGAAGCTCCATCAAAATACAGAGCGTTGTTTTACTCGATTCGCTGTGGGTCTGACTGAGACTGGAGTATAGGGCACTCTAGCAGGGGCTTGTGAGAATCCAGGTCAAGAAACCAATCTGGACTCTAAGCCCCTGTCAGTGCTTTTGACAGCCGAGGGTAAACCATAGCTCCTACAAAAATTGCTAACTGAGCCATGACAATACTGGGACCGGAGGGTAAATTCATCGCAGCCGAAAGCAGCATCCCCGCCACAGCGCTGATGGCTCCCAAGCCAGCCGATAACATCACATGATGACTAAACTGCCGACACAGAAGCCGCGAGGCACAGGCCGGAATCACCACAAAGGCGCTGATGAGCAGCACCCCGATCGCCTTAATTGATATCCCCACCACCAGAGCCAGCAACACGACAAAGGTAGTGCGATGGAAGGAAACTGAAATGCCGCGTGCGATCGCCAGCGGTTCATGCAACGTAATCAGCATCTGGGTGCGGAGCGTCAGGCCAATAAACAGGGCACAAACCAGCAACAGCAGGGCGCTAAAGATTAAATCAGATTCTTGCACCGCTAAGATATCGCCAAACAAAAGCTGATGGAGTCCGCCTTTGTAGGTGTCGGTGAAGCTGAGGACAATGACCGCGATCGCCAATGAAGAAGAATAAATAATATTGAGCAGCGCATCAGTCCACAGGTCAGTGCGCTCCAGCAGGTAAGTCACCCCTAGGCCAAACAACACCGCAAAGGGCAGCACCATCGCCGTTGGGTTCCAGCCCAGGAGGACGCCGAAACTGAGGCCCAGCAGCGCCGAATGCCCCAAGGCATCGCTGAAGAACGATAGCTGACGCAGAATCGTAAAGCTGCCCAGCAGCCCCCCGCCAGTCCGGTAAGGACACCGCTGAACATCGCCCGCTGCATAAACGGAAGCTGAAACAGGTCAGCAATTCGGGTGATTTCGCTGGCAAAGGACATGGTGATGTTCAAAAGACGATAGTGGGAACCGCTTCAATTCGGTGTAGGCTCTGAGGTGCAGGAATGATGATAGCGGGCAAACTCTGGCCCATAGACCTCACTTAAGCTTTCACGAGATAGGGCCTGCGGAATGCCTTCACAGAGCAAAGTACGGTTAATGCACAGCACATGGTCACACTGGCGCTGCACCATATTGAGATCGTGGGAGACCTGCAAAATCGCCCATCCCTCGGTCTGCTTGAGCTGGTCTAGTCGTTGATAGAACTCCGCTTCTCCGCGCAAATCTAAACCCGCCGGAGCCTCATCCAAAATCAACAAGCGCCGAGGCCGCACCAGACAATAGGCCAGCAACACTCGCTTGGTTTCCCCGCCAGAGAGTCCACTCACCCGCTGATGTCTTAGATGCAGCGCCTCCACCTGGGCTAGCGCTTGACGCACGGCCACTTGCCTAGCCCTACGACCAGACCATGGCCACTGCGGTCCCAGTGAAGACCAGCCTAAGCCCACTACTTCTTCGACGGTCATCGGAATCCGGCGATCGAAGCTAAAATTTTGGGGCAGGTAGGCGATCGCATCCCGCACTTGGGCCGGTAAAACCCCTTTGGCACTCAAAGCATGGCCGAGCACTTCCACCTGACCGGCTTGACGGGTCAGAATGCCCAGAATAGCCTGAATCAGTGTACTTTTACCCGCTCCATTGGGACCGACAATCGCGACATTGGTCCCGGCTTGCACTGAAAAGGAAACCTGTTCCACCACAGTCTGAGTGTCACGGGCCACGGTCAATCCTGAAACCCGCAGGATGAAATTTTGCAAGTTAAACCTCCTAACGTTTCACCGATATCCATTGGGGAAGGGTGGCGATAGTTTGCGGTCTCGATGGGGCCGGAACCCAGGATTGAGTCGAACTGCCGAGGGCAGTGGTTACGTTTTTGAGATTTGCCCGCATGACCGTTAAATAGTAGTCTGCCTCTAGCGCCTCTGGGCCTCCGGCTTCTAGGGAGTCAAAGGTACCTACTTTAACGTTGAGGTCTTTAGCCAAGGCCGTAAAGGGGCTACCTGTAGCCTGGGGTTCTGATAATAAAGTATTGAGGTTAGAGGCTTTGGCGGCCTTAATCACCCGCTGTACATCTTCTGGTTTTGCATTTTCTTCGGGAATACCCACCAGATACTCTACTTTCAAGCCGTAGCTTCGGGCAAAGTAGTCAGCAAAATCGTGGTAGGTAACGAAGGTCTTACCAGCATGGGGCTTGAGCTGCTGGGTAAATTCAGCATCGAGTTTGCTTAGCTCGTCAAGATAGGCTGCGGCATTGGCTTCGTAGATGGGTTTACCCTTGGGGTCAGCGGCAATCAGGCCATCGCGAATATTTTTGACCTACTGCATCACTTGCTTGGGATCGAGCCAGATGTGGGGGTTATTTTCACCGTGGTCATGACCACCTTCGGCCTGTTCTTTACCTTCAGCTTGTTCTTCACCCTTATGCTCTTCACCTTCGCTGTGTGCCTCACCTTCAGCATGTTCCTCTTCGTTGAGGATGAGGGCAACGTTTTTGCTCGAATCAATCACCGCTAGTTTGTCATTGTCAGCGTTTTTGACCATATCTTCTAGAAATGCTTCCAGCTCTAGGCCATTCTCTACCAAGACATCGGCGCTGGCTAGCTTCTGGATATCTTCGGGTTTGGCTTTGTAATCATGGGGACCGATGTTGCTGGGCAAAAGCTGGGTGACCTGGGCGCGATCGCCTGCTACGGCTTTCGTAAAGTTGGTAATCGGCACAAAGGTGGTCATCACCTGCAGCTTTTTGCTGCCTTGAGCCGCCTTAGATTCTCCAGAGGGCGTTGACGCACAACTGCCTAGACCCAGGGCAAGAGCCGATATTAAGACCACTGAGAGCCGTTGCTTAAGACTCATCGCACTGTGTGGCGGCGGGGGTGCAGGACTGGAAGTAACAATCTCAGATTCAGTAAGGACCATATAAGATCGAGACAAAAAAGAATGATAACCATTATCGTAGCTAAAGGCGCTGAAATTTGAGTAATCTGCACCAGAAATTTAGGATTTCAATCTTTTAGAAAGGGCTGATCAAGTAATGAATGCCTCTATGCCTGGGTTCTACACTATGATGATTTCTTTGTTCACTCAGCGAACCGCGATCTCAGCCCTCGCAAAACCACCTGGATTCGGTATTTGGCTGCTACTGGTAGGCATTGAGTTGCGATCGCTTGCACATCAACTTCAAGGGAAAATTGGCTAACGAGTATCGGTTGCAAGTGAGATCGTTCTTTCTACTTCTATGAGGTGATGGTGGCAAGGCCGGCGAGCCTATCCCTCTTTTATCACTTTAGGCAGAGGAAAATTCAGGATAGTTGAGTAACTTCCGCACTAGGGGACAGCAATAGGGCACCCCGATTAATTCAATTTTATTGAGAGTAAGGCCAATTTATTGAGAATATGGGAAGCCGCATCTACTTGATTTATGATCTGTGTTGACTGGGCGCTCATGTGTTTTCTGCGGCCACAACACCTCTATTGTGGCATGCCCTTACTTTGACGAAGAACTATTGCGCTAACCTAGACTCTGGAGTTTCAGTAATGTCTGGACAAATCTGAATGAAGCAGTTTGGGAGTGCATTGACGCTCTTTTTCGGTTTGCTCGCTGAGGCGATGCCCTTTCTTATTTTTGGCGTCTTGGTGTCTGGCCTGCTATTGCTGTTCATCGATGAACAAAAGCTGATTACACTTTTCCCTAAGAATCCCCTGCTGGGAGCGCTATCAGGGAGTCTATTTGGCTTTCTTTTTCCGGTGTGTGAATGCGGCAATGTGCCAGTGGCGCGGCGGCTGATTATGCAGGGGGTATCAGCACCTGTGGCGATTGGGTTTCTATTGGCAGCTCCTACCATTAATCCTGTGGTGATTTGGGCCACCTGGACCGCGTTTCGAGATCAGCCTGAACTTGTCGTGCTGCGGGTGGTGTTTTCACTTGCGATCGCAATAATTATTGCCCTCGTCTTTAGCAGCCAAACCGACCTCAAACCCTTCCTGCAGCCCACCATCGCTGCAGCTATGCCCAAGCCAGACGAAGACGATAAACCTGCATTGCTCAGAACGGGCACCTTTTTACTGGGGCAACCGGGCCAACCCATCGAACTCGATACCACCAATCTGCAGTCTGTGCTGGCGGCAAATCCAGCGGCAAAACTATCGGTGCGAGCTCGCATCCCCCTCTTCATCGAAAATACTATTCAGGAACTGCGTGAAATGGGGGGTATCCTCGTTCTGGGGAGTGCGCTAGCAACCATCATTCAGGTGGCAGTACCGCGAGATATCATCTTGAGCCTGGGCCAAGACCCAGTGTCATCAATTGTCTCCATGATCACCCTGGGCGGCGTGATTTCTATTTGCTCTACCGTCGATGCGTTCTTTGCCCTATCCTTTGCCTCCACCTTTACCGGCGGCGCGCTGCTGGCCTTTCTCGTCTTTGGCCCCATGTTTGACATTAAGAGCTTGGGCTTACTGCTAACAGTCTTTAAAGCGCGAGCGGTGGTCTATATTTTTGTGCTGATTCTGCAGCTTACCTTTCTGTTTACGCTGGCAATCAATTTCTGGGTGAGTTGAACGGAGGATTTGTATATGACGGTTAAATCATTCCGCTGGGTCAAAATAACTGACTGGCTGACGGTGGTCGCAATGGCCGCTTGGGGTGCCTTGCTGATCAAATTCTGGATCTCTGGCAAGCTCGGAATTTTGATTCACCCTAACTATTTTGCCCTCACCCTCAGTGGTGGCTTCTTTATGGTCATCGTGGCTTTCTTCCAGGGACTGAAGCTATGGCGACAGCCTAAAGGAGTGAGAATGCAGCACTTTTCTCTCCTATCTCCCCAGTGGCTCAGCGTGATTTTGCTTGTTTCGGCACTGGTGGGCTTTATTTTCCCCCTGAAGCCGTTTGCGAGTCAAACGGCCATTAAGCGAGGACTGCAGGATGCAACGGTGGTGACGCGAGCACGCCCCCAGGCTTTTCGCACCGAAAGTAATCCAGAAGCGCGATCGCTCCTCGAATGGGTTCGCACCCTTGATGTTTATCCTGAACCTGATGCCTATCAAGGTCAAAAGGTAAGCGTCGATGGGTTTGTGGTGTATCCCGAAAATCTATCAAATAATTATCTAACGTTGGCTCGGTTTGCGATTACCTGCTGCGCCGCTGACGCCTATCCAGTGGGTTTACCCGTCAAACTTAAGCAAGGTCGTCAAGCCTACCCGGTCGATCAATGGTTCACCGTCAAAGGTCAAATGCAGACCGAAACGTTAGAAGGCAAACGACAGCTTGTGATTGTGGCTGATTCCCTGAAACCGATTGATGAACCGAAGAATCCCTATTCCTACTAGATGGGGCAAGCAATGGGGAGACAGTCAATCATTAGGTGTATCGCAAAGGGAGAGTAAGGCGGTCAAACGAAGTGACCCATAATGCTGTGGGCCACGGCTATTTAGGCTGTAATTTAGTCTAGTCCTCAGCCCTGAAGGCTGGAACAAGGGCGAACGAGGGGAATCGAACCCCCGAATGGTGGAACCACAATCCACTGCCTTAACCACTTGGCTACGCTCGCCATAGCGTCTATGACTATAGCATCTGAATCTCATTTCGATCTAGATGTTCAAAACAGACCGCTAAAATAGTTTCAGGGAGAGGCATGGACCCAGACCCTATTTGTGACCCGCTCATCCACTACAAGCAACAACTCTTATGGCTGCCATCACTGCCGCCAAAAGCCTCCGCTATATCGGCGCAACCGTCATGGGTGCGGCCAGTATTATCCTGGTACTCACCAATCCTAGCGAAATCGCCTACAGAGAGTTTGCCACCCAGCAAACGCTCAATTTGCTGCTCCGCGATCTGTGTCAGACGAATCAACCGAGTTCTAAAACATTAGAAAAGCTGTGGGGCAATAGTTGTGAGACCTTATCTGTTAAAGGAGCTGCAGAGGTTGAGCAATTCGTGACCCACAATACTCAACGACAAAATTTAATTCTTTGCAGCCTTTACATTACCGAACTGCCTCTGTATTCGCTGAAAGTGATCGGCGTCTCAAATCATTTTATTGTGATCTCATTTGGAGCCTCACAGTAATCGAGCCTGTCCCTGTCTGAGTACCGTCCACTGCTGGCTATCGCTATTGGTCCAGGCAATCACCGTTGAGGGGGTAGGGGTAACTGAGGGGGGCACCGGCCACTGTTGGGGGACAAAAACCTCTGGGAATTGGGTCTGAATTTCTTCTAATAACAAAAGCGGAGGCTGATCAGAGCGGTTAATGCTGGTGGTGACCAAGGGGCCGGTCTGCTGCAGAATGATTTGGGCCAAGGGCCACTGGGGGACACGCAGGCCAATCGTGTGGCTGTTGGCGTTGACGGTGTTAGGCACAAGATCGCTGGCTGGTAACACTAGCGTGATAGCTCCCGGCCAGTAGCGCTCAGCCATCTGCTGCCAAGCTTGATGCTCCTGCAGACGGCCCTGCACAAAGGGCCACAATTCAGCGGGGCTAGCCGCCATCAAAATCAACGGCTTCTCCGGTGGGCGCTGTTTGGCCTTATAGATAGCTGCCGCTGCAGTAGGCAAAGCCGCTAACGCCGGTACGGTGTCGGTGGGGAAACTGAGCAAATATCCTGAACGGGCTGCGACAATTAGAGCAGCCATAGAGACCTGGGGCATGGCAGTCAATGGGGTAAAGAGCAACGGATAACCTGAAAACCAATATAGAATTGAGCAGTCCGCTCTTCTGACATTTTTACCCAGTCTGAATGAATTCCTGCACAGATGTTTTAATCCTGGGTGGTGGCACGATGGGCCTTGCCACAGCCATTGAACTGGCCCACCAAGGCGTTAAGGTGACCGTCCTGAGTCGCGACTTTAAAGAATCGGCAGTTCATGCAGCGGCTGGCATGTTAGCCCCCCAGGCAGAAGGGCTGACGGCAGGGCCAATGCTCGATCTATGTCTCCGCAGTCGGTCGATGTATGCCAACTGGGTTGATGACTTAGAGCAATTGACAGGGCTAGATGCGGGGTACTGGCCCTGCGGAATTTTAGCACCCCTGTACGAGCCTCTCGCGACGCCTGCGCTCCCTGGGCAAGATTGGCTTACGCCAGAAGCTATTCATCGACAACAGCCCGGTTTAAGCGCTGAGATAACGGGAGGTTGGTGGTTCCCAGCGGATGCCCAGGTCAACAATCGAGCTCTTGCTCAAGTCCTGTATGCAGCAGCTCAACGCCTTGATGTCGAAATTTGTGAAGACGTTACGGTCACTGATATACAGCATAACGGCTATCAAGTTTTACAAGTCAACACCACCCAGGGAACGTGGCAAGCGCAAACCTATGTGTTGGCAACGGGAGCTTGGTCCGCTGATGTGCTCCCGGTTCCGGTTTTTCCGCGTAAGGGTCAGTTGTTGTCGGTGCGACCACAAGGGACTGCAGTTCACCTGAAGCACGTTCTGTTTGGCTCTGAAATTTACCTTGTGCCGCGTCAGGATGGTCAAATTATCGTGGGGGCCACCAGCGAGGATGTCGACTTTGCACCCCACAATACGCCTGCAGGAATTCACCAGCTTTTAACGGCGGCCACCCGTCTCTTTCCGGCATTGGCCGAGTACATCATGGAAGAGTTTTGGTGGGGGTTTCGACCTATGACGCCGGATGAGGAACCGATTTTGGGGACAAGTCCCTACGAAAATTTGATTTTAGCGACGGGGCATTATCGAAATGGCATTCTGTTAACGCCTATTACGGCAGCACTGATTGCTCAATTGATCGTGGACCAAACCATCGACCCGTTACTCAAGTCTTTTAGTTATCAGCGCTTTAGTGTGCGTCAAGATTCGTCAACGCCACCGTCATTTGCAACCACTACATAAACCGGGGACGGTGCTGTTGAGTCTGGTTACAGAGGGTTTCTAGGGCTTCCCAGTCACGAGCCTCAATCAGTTGGGTGATGTAATCAAGGCTCTGGCGATAACTCGTTAAAGATCGCAGCAGCTCATCGCGATTGTACTCAGCCATCATGCGAGTCAGTTCTGGGTTGCCGCCCCCCACGCGACTAGTATCACGAAAGCCTGAACTGGCTAAGGATTGAGCTAGTTTTAATACGTCGGAGTCTGATTCGCTCAGGCAGGCTGTGATGAGAGTGGTACTTGCGATCGCAGGTAAATGAGAAATCCAAGCCACAGCGCGATCATGATCGGTGGGCGTGCTTTTATACACCGTCCCCCCCAGCGTTTTCACTAAGTTTTCCACAATGGGGATAACTTCTACAGGCGTTGCAGGAGTTGGGGTGAGCACGTAGGCATTCCCTTTAAATAGATCTGATTGCGCCGCTTCAATTCCGGCAGACTCGGTCCCTGACATCGGATGGCCTCCTAAAAAACGAGGCCAAAGCGGGCTTAATGTTTCCACAACCGCAGCCTTGACAGATCCTACATCTGTAACAATGGTGTGCGGTGAGAGATGGGGAACGAGTCGTTCCACAACGCGTTGCATCACGCCCAAAGGCGTACAGATGAAGATGATTTCTGCCCCTGTCAGTAGCGATAAATCGCAACTGGCCTGATGGACAGCCCCGCGCTGCAGAGCCGCTTCACAGGTCTTCGGGTTCCGACTAACACCATAAACGTGATGGCCCAGCGCATGAAAGTCTAGCCCAAGGGAGCCACCGATCAGTCCTAGGCCGACAATACCAATCTTCATGGTGCGTGATCCCGCACCCACTGCCGAAACGATCGCATCGCTCTGTTGCGTCCCTCTACTTGACTCTGCTTGACATAGGCTGAAAGGGTGACCTGCAGAGGCCATCCTGGGAAGGTTGGACTTTCATTGACCTTGACGTACTGCCCGTCCTTAAGTTGGTAAATGCGAATGGTCTGCCCCACCCGTCGCCACAGTTCAGGGACACCCAGAGCTGCATAGGTCTCTGGATGGGTCCGAGAGATGATATCTAGTTCTAAGACAAAATCGGGCGGCGGGTCTATCGTCAAATCTAGTCGCTTTTTACCGCGCACAGCAGCTTCATTCTGAATATAAAAACATTGATCGGGTTCAATACCCGTTAGCATCTCTGCGTTTTTAAACGTCGTCGAACCGAGGGTGAGAAATTCAATATCAAGCTCTTCTAGCAATGCTTTGAGCAGATCACCAATGATTTCTTTATCTGCCTCATGTTCAGGTAACGGAGCCATAATTTCTAGCAAGCCATTGTCATAGGCAACTCGTGTATTGCGATGCTCTCCTAATTCTTCTTCTAGGATCGCCTCAAATTCGGACCAGTTCACATCATGGAGGAGCAGCCTCTGTCCTGGAGGCACATCTAACTGGCGAAGCTGCAGCATAACCATCGCAATTGACCTTAAAGAGCGAAAGGCAACATCTCAATCATACGTCCTACCCTATGCAACGATTCCCGTTGCCGCAAGTAGAGAATATGCAACCCAGCGACCTTGGGTTCGACTGACTGAACTCAGTAGCAACCTTGCGCTCACAGATGCTCTTGAACAAACTTAGGTAGAAGCGCAAGACTTCCTTAGAATGGAACAACAGCTCTAAAGCACGATTTGAAGAGGGCAACGACTGGACCTCTGGCTGATATTCAACGGCAATGATTGCAGGCTAATTTTTTACAAGAGCTGACTATGAGCACTCCTCCCATTCAGTGGTATCCCGGCCACATTGCTAAAGCTGAGAAAGCGCTGATGGAGCAGCTCAAGCGCGTTGATGTTGTCTTAGAAGTGCGAGACTGCCGGATTCCGCTGTCTAGCAGTCACCCCCAAATACCTCAATGGATTGGTGAAAAAGCCCATGTCTTAGTCATGAACCGGATGGATATGATTTCGCCCATCGCACTGACGGTATGGCAAGAGTATCTGCAGGCTCAAAAGCAGAAGCCCTACTTTACCGATGCCCAACACGGCAAAGGTGTTGCAGCTATCTCAAAAGCAGCTCAAGCTGCAGGGAATCAGATGAATCAGCGTCGCAAAAATCGAGGAATGCAGCCTCGTCCGGTGAGGGCCGTGGTGGTGGGATTCCCGAATGTGGGTAAATCAGCCCTGATCAATCGATTGCTCAAGCGCCGGGTGGTGGCGAGCGCCCGTAAGCCCGGTGTAACCCGGCAGCTCCGTTGGATTCGCCTGTCCGATCAGCTCGAATTGCTGGATACGCCCGGTGTGCTGCCGCCACTCCTCAAAGACCAAGAGGCGGCCTATAAGCTGGCAATTTGTGACGATATCGGCACAGCGGCCTACGATAACCAATTAGCTGCCGCCACGTTAATTGACCATTTGCAGCAGCTTCAAACGCAGAATATTCCAGGCTTTTGCCCTCCAAATTCACTCCTGTCGCGCTACCAGCTTGATTTAACCAATGGCGTAGACTATCTAGCCGCTTTGGCAGAGCAACGACATCAGGGCGATATTGAACGCACAGCTCACCAAATTCTCACCGATTTTAGAAAAGGACGACTGGGGACCATTCCGCTAGAAGCGCCGCCCGCTGAGTAGGCGCGTCGTTTTGCAAAGAATTCGTTGAAAGCGTCCCCTAACCCCTTACACTAAACAACTGTTGACCCTTAGTTATCTTGGCTTAAATTTATCGTGCGGAAAATTGCGATCGCAGGCAACTGGAAAATGCACAAAACCCAGGCAGACGCTCTGGAGTTCTTGCAAGCCTTTCTGCCCCTGCTAGAAGCCACCCCTGAAGACCGAGATATCATTCTCTGCGTTCCGTTTACCGATCTCGGATCGCTCTCTAAGAACCTCCACGGTAGCCGGGTGCAAGTGGGCGCTCAAAATATGCACTGGGAAACTGAGGGAGCCTATACGGGCGAAGTATCGGGTTCGATGCTGACCGAGCTAGGCGTTCGTTACGTCATCATTGGTCACAGCGAGCGCCGTCAATATTTCGGCGAAACCAATGCAACCGTCAATCAACGCCTTAAAGCAGCCCAACAGCATCAGCTCACTCCTATTCTTTGCGTCGGTGAGTCCAAGCAGCAGCGCGATAGTGGTGAAACCGAAGCCCATATTCTGCAGCAGCTCAAAGAAGGGCTAGAGGGCATCGATCAGAGCAAGCTAATCATTGCCTATGAGCCGATCTGGTCCATTGGTACGGGCGATACCTGTGCTTCTGAGGAGGCCAATCGAGTCATCGGACTTATTCGAGGCCAACTGAGCAACAAAGACATCACGATTCAGTATGGTGGCTCTGTTAAGCCAGAGAACGTTGATGAAATTATGGCCCAACCCGAAATTGATGGCGCATTAGTGGGCGGTGGTAGCTTGCAGGGTGATAGCTTTGCCCGGATTGTGAATTTTAAGTAGTTGAAGCATTTGTCTATGCTTTTTAATTGGAGCTAGGCTGTGAACGGGTAATAGTCACAGAATAGTCACAGACATAGAATTTACCTATGCCCAATCACCCATTACCCTCTTCACCCCAGTCCATCACTAGCCATCACCTAAGACGATACATCCATCCTCAAACCTTTTAGGACGGCTGGGAGCTGCTGTTCATCTTGCTGCCACAGTGCTTCTTTGAGCAGAATGCGGTGTTTTTTCAGACGGGTGAGGCGGCCTTCTTCTTCAAACTGCTTCAGCAGTCGAGTCGCTGTGACTCGGGTAATACCCGTAATATCAGCCAAGAGCTGGTGAGTGAGCCGTAGATCTAGCATCCGTCCCTGATCGACATCGCGCCCAAAGCGCTGCGCTAGCCATTGCAAAAATTTCAACAGTCGCAGTGGTGCGCGCTTGTAGCCAATAATGCTCAAGAACTCTTCCATGCAGCGCACCTGAAAGCACATAGCCTCTTGAACATGGTTCTGGGTCGGTGACAACGGCTCCACCTGAACCGCAGTTAAGCATTCCATCTGAAAAGGCTTGATTTGCGACAAGGGACGACCCACCACATCGCCATCGCCCCATACGCCTAGGGTAATTAAGTCCCCTTCATCATTCCAGGTGAGTGTGCGGACAAACCCTTCGTCAATACGCCACAGACTCTCGGCAGAGGGCGGTAAAATATCCCCTTGCTTGAATGTAAGAGCATGACTAAGGCTGGATGATACTGGCATAAACAAGACCCTTTTGTGAGGTTAATCTTGAAACCCGCGCCCTACGAGGCGCGATTCAGATTCACACGTTCCTAACGTTCACTGTGTTTGTTGACATCCTGCTGAGACCCGTCGGTGCACCGGAATGTTCCATCAGGGGCTGACCTAAAAATCATCTCAAGAGAGGATAATTAACTAACTTCTTCAAAGGTTAGCGTTGATAAATGAAGATATCGTGAAAGTGTTATGAAAGATCTTGACCTTTTGACAAAGTCATTTTTTTTTAATGTTCGTTTTTTTCTGTCCTAATATAAAAAACGATAGCTGTAACGAGGGCAGTGCCCAGCAGCTATCGTTTCTTGAGCCCGAGGTGTCTAGAGGTCAGTTAACGCTCTGGTAACACTGATTAAACCGTCGCAAAATAATCTTTTGACTTCACAGGGTCAGGGTTCATGGTTTGCGCTCCGGGGGTCCAACCGGCAGGGCAGACTTCGTCGGGGTGGGACTGAACGTGCTGAATGGCCTGCAGAATGCGAAGGGTTTCATCGACGCTGCGACCAAAGGCGAGGTTGTTAACGGTGGCATATTGAATGACACCTTCTTTATCGATGATGTATAACCCTCGTAGCGCTACGCCTGCGTCGGGTTCAAGGACGTTGTAGGCGGTACTGATTTCTTTCTTGATGTCAGATACAAGGGGATAGTGAAGGTCGCCAACGCCGCCGGATTTGCGATCGGTCTGAATCCAAGCGAGGTGTGAAAATTCGCTATCGACGGATATACCAAGAACTTCTGTATTTAAGGACTGGAACTCGGAGTAGCGATCGCTAAACGCCGTAATTTCAGTGGGGCACACAAAGGTGAAGTCTAGGGGATAGAAGAAGACGACAACATATTTGCCGCGATAGTTAGACAGCTTGACCTCTTGGAATTCTTGGTCATAGACTGCCGTGGCGGTAAAGTCAGGGGCACTCTGACCAACACGTAGACATCCATTGTCTTCAGACATAAATCAATGACTCCTTGCAAAATGGGAACGGTCAGGATGACTGAGCCTCCCTTTGGGGGCTAAGCACTTGAAACATCATACTGTTACATCACAGCTCAGCTCGAAATTTCCGACAGGAGCGGCTTGAATAGCCAATTTAGTCCCACCTTGAGCTGATGCTCTAGGGTCGGCATTCGATAGAGATAAATCATGCGGCGAGCCACATAGGCCAGCGGTCCATCGAGCTGAAGGCCAAAGCCCGATAAGGCGGCGGTGTCTCGCCCCAGCGTCAACATCTCACCGAGATGGTTATATTCAAAGTTAAGGAGCGGGCGATGGGTCACAGAAGCCCATACATTCCAGGCCACACAATCGGCTTGCTGCAGAGCCGCTTGGGCGGTACTAGAAATTTTCTTCCCGTTGGTGTCGCGGCAGTCGGCAAGGTCGCCGAGGGCGTAGACATGGGGATATTCTGAGACCTGCAGCGTTGGCTCCATCACGATTTGGCCTTGGTCGTTACGGGGAATGGACAAGGCTTGAATGGGCTGAGCGACGGCATTGCCGACGGTCCATAGCACCAGCTCCACCGGAATTGTGTCCACTTGGGCTTTAAAGTCTAGAGAAATCTGATCAGCCCCAACGTCTTTAATGTTGGTTTCGAGATCGAGCCAAACGCCTCGCTTCTCTAGGGCTTTTTGGGCTGCTTCTCGATTGCCGGGGTCAGCGGAATCTAAAATTTGTGTGCCGCGATCAATGAGACGAAGGCGTCCGCGATCGCCCAATCGGTCTGCAAGTTTGCAGGCTAGCTCAACGCCGCTGGGACCGGCCCCCACAATCGCAACGCGAATCTTGTCGGCATCACTGGCTTCGAGCTGGCGCAGTCGGGATTCCAGGGCATAGGCATCTGTGATGGTGCGAAAGGCAAAGGCATGTTCAGCCGCTCCGGGCACCTGATCTTTAGGGGTTTCGCCGCCTAGAGCTAGAACGATGCGATCGCAACTCAACACGTCCCCCTGCTTGAGCTTCACCGTAGATGTAGCCAAATCAATCCGTTCAACATCGCCCTGCACAAACTGCACAGGGGTATTCGCCAAGAGTTCTGTAAAGGGAGGAGCAATTTCCCAGCTCTGGAGTTCATCGGTGACTAATTCATAGAGAAAAGGCGTAAACAGAAAGTGATCATGATGATCGACAAGCGTAATCTCAGGCTGCGGAGCAGACCAAGGCAATTGGCTGAGTCGCAGGGCAGTGAACAAGCCACCGAAACCGCCACCGAGGATGCAAATTTTCTGGGGTGTTTGTGTCATAGGTCAGGAAGTGCAGCTATCCGCTGGAGTGTGGGAGCTACTGATCAGGATAACAATTTGCCCCTAATTCGACCGTTCTCAATGACTCCATTACACCGTCAACGCCTTAAGGCTGCTGAGATTGACTCAATTGTGCCGGGAATGGCCCTGGCTTCACAGAAATCTTTTGCTCTCGACCATTGCGCTTAATATTCAGCTCTAGAGGTGTGCCAATCTGAGTTTTTTCCACCTTATCCTGCACATCAGAGGCCGTCTTAACCTCTAGATCATTAATCCGTTGAATCACATCGCCAGCCTTCAGACCTGACTGAGATGCCGGGGAATTGGGCACCACCCGCACAATCAACACCCCTTTATCTTCTTGAACCCGAAAGTTAGTCCCAGGACTGTCATTAATCCGTTGCTTTAGCTCAGGCGATAGTCCTGCCATCTGAATGCCCAGAAAAGGATGATCAACCTTTCCCTTCGCAACGAGCTGATCTGAAATGCGCTGAGCGGTCTGAATCGGAATCGCAAACCCTAAGCCCTGTGCGCCGCCGCCAATAATGGCGGTATTCATACCGATCACTTCGCCAAAGCGATTCAACAGTGGTCCGCCAGAGTTGCCCGGATTAATCGCAGCATCAGTCTGAATAAAACCAACCCGCTTATCGGGCACCCCAATATCCCCACTAGTCCGGCCTGTGGCGCTGATGATACCAGCGGTGACCGTGTTGTCTAAGCCCAGAGGGTTGCCAATGGCAATGGCCCATTCTCCGGGACGGAGCTGATCAGAGTTTCCGATTTTGACCGCAGGCAGATCTTTCGCCTCAACCTTAATCACCGCGACATCGGTGAGTGAGTCTTGACCGAGCACCTTACCCGAAAGGTTACGGCCATCCTTAAGAATCACGGTGACAGTATCTGCACCGTCAACAACGTGGGCATTGGTCATCACTAAGCCATCAGAGCTAATGATAAACCCTGAGCCAGTCCCTCTTTCAACCCGAGAGCGCGGCGCAGGCGCACTGCGTCCCCCAAAGAAATCTCGGAAAAACGGATCGTTGAAAACGCTGGGTGAACGGCTCTGCACCGTCCGGGCAGAATCAATACGCACCACGGACGGCCCCACTTGTTCAACCGCTTTTGCAATAAAGTTGGGATCAGCCTGTCCCGATAGAGGGAGCTGAGCCACACTCGCCTGGGGAGACAAGCTGGGGGTTGGCAATAGCTGGGTTCCAACTAAAGTACCGAGAGATCCCACCAACAGTAAGGACAGATAAGTTGCTGACTTTTGTACAGAAAGTTTGGAAGACATATCGGTAATTTAGGGCGATGTTACATCAAAGATATTAGAAAAACATTATCCCGTTGGGATAGTTGCGAGTCAGGCCGCAAAGTCACCGATGAATGGTGACCAGAGCAGACCCGCGAGAATCAAGACTCATTTCTTCCCTGAGAAGTTTCCATTCTATGCCACCTCATCAATCCTTAGCTTTAGAAAAAGCACGTCGCTTACTCAAACAAACCTGGGGCTATGATCAGTTCCGTTACCCGCAGGCAGAGGTGATCGATTGTCTCTTGGCTGAACAGGATGCGCTGGTTTTACTACCCACGGGGGCGGGCAAGTCCATTTGCTTTCAGCTCCCTGCGCTTCTTCAACCCGGACTGACGCTCGTCATCTCGCCGCTGGTCTCTCTCATGGAGAATCAAGTTCAAGAGCTTCAGCAAAAAGGAATTCAGGCAGCGCTCCTCCATAGTCAGCTTTCAGCGCAGCAGCGACGCCAAACATTAGGGTGCCTCTCACGGTTAGATCTATTATATCTCGCCCCTGAATCCCTGCTGAGTCCGGCGATTTGGCCCCAGCTTTGTAGCCTCAATGTTCGGTATCTGATCATTGATGAAGCCCACTGCATTAGTCAGTGGGGGGTCTCCTTTCGTCCGATCTATCGTCGGTTAGGGGCGGTGCGGGCGGCTCTGCAGGGCAACATTACAGTGGCAGCCTTTACGGCAACGGCTAATCCTATGATGCAGCAGGAGATTCAAACGGCGCTGCATCTGCAGTCACCGCAGATTTTTCGGGTTAGCCCCTACCGCGCCAATCTTGATTTGCGCGTGAAGCTGACCTGTAGCCCTGCCCATCGTCGCCAGCAAGTTCTAAAGTTCATTCAGAACCAAGGCCAAACCTCTGGGCTAGTCTATACCCGCAGTCGGCGCGATAGTGAGTCGTTCGTGAGCTGGCTAAGCAAGGCTCAGGTGCATGCTGTGGCCTACCATGCGGGACTGCCCCCCAATGAACGTCGCCACATTGAGACGGACTGGCTATCAGGGAAGGTGCCGATAGTAGTCTGCACGAGTGCCTTCGGAATGGGAATTAACAAACCAGATGTTCGCTTTATTTGCCATCTTCATCCGCCATTAACGGTGGCGGAGTATGTGCAAGAAATTGGACGGGCGGGTCGCGATGGGTTGAGATCGCAAACCCTTCTCCTCGTCAGCGAACCCACTGGCTGGCTGGACCCGCAGGATCAGGATCAGCGCCGCCACTTTACCCAACAATGCCGCAGGCAGAAACACCTAGCCCTGCGCCTTGCTCCTCAGCTTCCTCAAACGGGAAACGTTGCGATCCTGCGGCAACAGTTCCCGCAGGTAGAGATGGCTCTATCGATGCTACACAGTACGGGTCAACTGCGCTGGATAGACCCCTTTCACTATATTCTCCAACCCCAAGTAGCTCTGCATCTGCAGCAAATAGCGCCCCCTACAATGGCCTCGTTTATTTGGACCCGCCATTGCCGCTGGAAATGGTTACTGAAGCACTTCGGGTTTACCACCGATATCAAATGTGGACATTGCGATCGCTGCACAACTCACCAAAATCGCCCTCGTCAGCCATAATCTGCCACAATTAGTCAAAACCAAGAGAAATTAGCACCCCTGCAAGGCCTCGCCCTTTAAATTTTCTTCAACCAAAAGATATAATGGGCCAAACAGGTCACGCTCTAGGGCGAAGATGAAAGGCGAGCCTTAGAAAAGCAAATGGCAGCAAATAATCAGGCCGTCGCGAGACGGTCAATCCCAAAAAATGATCTCCTTATCACAACCGGTAGACCTCCATTATTGATATATTCCAAGGATTACGGCAGTTCTTGCTTAGCATTGCTCAACTATACGTAGCATTACTCAAGCTCACCCTCGATAACCGCACATGACCACCATTTGCCCTCCTCAGAAACTTTCTGGATTAGTTGATGCTTTGCCCGGCATTGTTTTTTATTGCTCAGATGTAAAATCTCTGAACATAGACTATCTCAGTGAGGGGTGCCTACAGTTGACGGGATACACCCAAGCGGAACTAACCACGCCACAAGTGCCCTACCCAACTTTGATTTATGACGACGATTTACCAGAGCTTCAACAGGCGATTAAAGCAGCCGTTGCCGATCTGAAACCCTATAGTGTGGAGTACCGAATCCGAACAAAAAACGGCGAGGAACGGTGGCTATGGGAGCAGGGACAGGTCATTTGCCAAGCCGAACAGGCGGTGGGATTGACGGGCTTTATTACGGATATTACAGCGCAAAAGCAGGAGCAGGAACGCCTCCAGCAAGAGGCCTTTTATGATCCCCTCACGGCGCTGCCCAACCGCGCTCTATTCATGGATCGTCTTGATCATCTGTTCCGCCGATCACAGCGGCAGGAAGGGTATTGCTTTGCGGTCTTATTTCTCGATTTAGATCGCTTTAAGGTGATTAACGATAGCTTGGGGCACAGTATCGGCGATCAGCTATTGATTGCGATCGCTCAAAAGCTACAGACGCTGCTCAGACCCGGTGACACCGTAGCTCGCCTCGGTGGCGATGAGTTTACGATGCTCATTGATAATATCGCCACCGCAGAAGATGCGGTTTTGATTTGCGATCGCATTCTCAAAGAAATGAATCTACCCTGCACCCTAGAAGGGCGCGACGTGATCAGTACCACCAGCATTGGCATAGCGCTTAGCTCTGAAAAATACCAGCAGCCCGAAGACCTGCTGCGAGACGCTGACATTGCCCTTTATCATGCCAAGGCCTCTGGCAAAGCCTGCTACGCCTTCTTTAACGCCACCATGCATCTTGAAGCCGTGGCTCGCCTTGATCTAGAAACCGACCTGCGACGGGCCATTGAACAGCAAGAACTGCAGCTTCACTATCAACCGATCACCGCCCTAGAGACTGGCAATCTCAAGGGATTTGAAGCCCTTATTTCTTGGCAACATCCTCAGCAGGGTTTGATTGGCCCCAATGACTTTTTGTCTGTGGCAGAAGAAACGGGCCTCATTATTCCGTTAGGTCACTGGGTGCTCAGAGAAGCTTGTACCCAACTTCGGCACTGGCAACAGGCATTTCCACAGGCCCAGCACTACTTTGTCACGGTCAACCTGTCGAGCAGTGAACTGAGGCACCCCGACCTGATTGCTCAAATTCAGCACACCCTATCAGAAACCCAGCTCTCTGCCCACTGCCTCAAGCTAGAAATCACCGAAAGCACGATTTTAGATAAAAGCGACTCGGTTCTCGCCCGTCTCTCTGACCTGAGAGCCTTAGGCATTCAGCTTTGCATTGATGACTTTGGTACGGGTTACTCTTCCCTAAGCTACCTACAGAGTTTCCCGATCAATCTCCTCAAAGTCGATCAGTCCTTTGTTCATCAACTCGATAACAAAGAAAATTTAGAAATCGTCCGCGCCATTCTCAACCTTGCCAAGACCCTGGATCTACAGGTCATCGCAGAGGGGGTTGAAACCATTGATCAGCTTCTGCAGTTGAGAGCCTTGAACTGCCACCAGGGACAAGGATACTTTCTAGGGCGTCCGTTGTCAGTACCAGAGATAGAGCCGCTGATCGAGCAAGAGGGTATTTGGCATGAGAATAGCGGCTATACCGTATCTTTACCGCAACTGGTGATTCGCAAACCTTCAGGACAATCGAATCTATTACTGGCAGGGCGCACCGCCTGGACCATCGGTCGTGGGTCCCATAATGATATCGTGATCCAGGATCGCATGATTTCACGGGATCATGCCATGCTGCTCCAGCTTGTCCGCAGTGGAACGTTCTACTTTGTCGATCTCTGGAGTCGTAACGGCTCTAGTCTAAACGCACAGAGGGTTCAGACCCCCCAGCGCCTCCAGGATGGCGATCGCATCCAAGTGGGCAAGACCGAGTTAAGATTTCAGCTCTCATCCTCAATGCCGAGCCTGTCCCCTCAAGTACCCGTCATTCCATCGGTTTTACTCATTCAAACCACCCATACCCAAGGCGATATTTGGCAACATCTCTTGACCGCTCAGGGGGTTGAGGTGTTGTGGCAGATGGCAGATATTGAAGTCGTCCCCACCCTAGAGCAGCTTCGAGTCTGCGATGAACAGCTACCCGATGTACTCATCCTTGATACCGCAACCCTTGCGCCCGACCCTGAGATTTTTCTAGATTGGTATCGCAACCATGCAGAGCTGCCGCTGCTGTTGACCCATGCTTCTGACCAAGAGCCGGAAGCTTCCATTCAAGCGCTTCGAGAGAGTTCTCTTGTTGAAATTGTGCCCCACTTCCCCAGTCACGATTTGCCTACTCACCAGGCTGAAGTCACCGCCAGCTTGAATTCCGCATTGGAAATGATGGGTGGCAATTTGCTACAAGGACCAGACTTAAGTGAACGGCTATCCAATATTCAACTCCTACTGAATCACCAAACCCTTCATTGAGTTCTACTGAATCTCACCCAACTGACGGCGAGCCTCGAACAGCCCTAAAGCGGCACTGACTGAAAGGTTAAAGCTGCGAACGTTGGGCTGACTAATGGGAATTTGGACAATTTCATGACACACAGATAAGACTTCAGGCGACAGTCCCGCTGTCTCGCAGCCAAACAGCAACCAGTCATCAGCAGCAAAGGCATACTTGAGATAGCTCGTTTTTCCAGATTTGCTAAAGGCGACCCAGCGTCCCCCTTGAGATTGACTGAATTGGGCAAAGGCATCCCAAGAGCTGTGGCAGGTGAGTTTGACGTAGGGCCAGTAGTCTAACCCAGCGCGCTTGAGGTGGCGATCGCTAATCTCAAACCCCAATGGCTCGATCAGATGCAACTCTGTCTCTGTGGCAGCACAGGTGCGGGCGATGGCCCCAGTATTAGGCGGTATTTGCGGATGAACTAAAACAACACGAACCATGGGGCTTTAAACGGTGACCGGCTCGCAAAGACTATCTTTGAGTTCGTTCTCTTCTTGCAGCATGGATGCTATGGCATGTTTGACAATCGCGTCAGGACTCACGCCCTGGCTATATAGCCCCAGCCACTTTTGAGCCTCATTGCCCTCCGTCAAGATCCGCTTTAGTGGAGACAAGAAACAGCTAAAGCCCTGCTGTTTAGCAATGGGCCACACCTGCTCATAGAGTTCGGCAATCCAGTCGCGAGCCAGGAGGGTACGACCATCTTGCCAATGGGTCAATTCAGCATCTAGACTCAGTTTTGCAGCCTTTGCCTCATTGGCATCGGCCAGTTCTGCCAACTGGTCTGGTTCATCTCGCCACTGACTCGACACCAACGGATCTAGATCGGGGTTCGCCATCAACTGCAGCAGCCGACCTTCTAACAACGCTGTCACCGCCAATAAACTAATCGGACTCGATGGCAAATCACAAATTCTGAGTTCGAGGCGATTGAGGTCGTAGGGGCGGCGGTTGCCATTGGGACGCACGGCACTCCACAGATGCCGGACATTTTGCATGGTGCCAGCATCCAACTGCGCTTGAGTCCAGCCGATAAAGTGACCGTGATGTTTGAATAACGGCACCTGAGCCGGTGTCTTAGGGAACGTTGCCCAGCGCGAAGAATGATTGCCCGTGGCTTTGCCATCTATAAACGGAGACGAAGCCGTAAGAGCCAACCAAAGCGGTGCTTCGAGGCGAATCAGGCGACAGGCTTTAATTAGCAATTCAGGGTCAGGAATGCCCACATTAATATGAACGCTAGCGGTGACCACAGAGGTGCCGTAGGTTTGCTCGATGTAGGTGTGGTAAGGGTTACTGGGGTCAGATCGGTAGAAGCGATCGCTTCCCCCCAATGCCAGCGTACTCCCCGGCATGATGGTGTAGTCGCCCAACTCCCTGAGATACTGACGCAACCGCGCCCGTGGCCGCAGCAGATCACACATAATCGGCTCATAGCAATAGGCCGGAGAGGTGGTGTACTCTACGTTACGGCTGTCCGGTTCACGGACAAAGCCCTCTAGTTCAGCAGTAATGCGATCAGAGAACCCGAGCACTTCGCCTGCGGGTGTGCCGGTATAAACTTCGATTTCAAATCCTTTGGAGAGCACTACGGCACCTTCAAGCGCAACAGCAGGGTTGGAGGAGTTTGGGGCTAACTCTGATTTCCTTTATCGTCTCACAGTTTACCGAAGTCCCTATACTGTGTGCAGATTGACTTGCTCCCGCCCTCTCAGAATCTCCGCATTTGTTTGTGTTTTCCTGGCTAGATCTCTGAATCATTGAGCAATGACGGATGGCTCCATGGTTTACTTCCGCAGCAAATAGGTTGATGAAGCATCCCGGCACTACAGACCATTGCCAATCAAAATAAACGGTGCCCAGTAATAGGGGTGCTCTAGACCTTGCTGGCCCTCTGCTGGCTGACCTGTGGGAGAACTGACGACCTTAATACTGCTAATACTGCCGCGATCTCCCCCTCCACTGCTGTAGTTGCCTGTAATCATCGCGACTTGAGCTTGACGCAGCGCTTCAGCTTTAGAAACGTGTCCCTGCTTTAACTGGGCATAGAAGGCATTTATGAGCTTTTGGGTGCCGCCGTCATCCACTTTCCAGAGGGTCGCGAGGGTGGCTTTGGCCCCTCGATTTTGGAACTGATAGCCTAACCCTAAAATTTCTTCACCATTGCCAAAGCTACCGCCGAGTCCGGTTTCACAAGCACTGAGAACAACGAGATCAACATTAAAGAGGGACCAACTACCGATGTCGCGAAGCGTTGGGTACTCGCCACTGCCAAACAGAATAAACGAGTCTTCCGGTTGACCAGAGACAAAGGCAGCAGCGTGGGTGGCAAAGTGAACAATGTTGTGTCTCACTCTCTTGCTTTTTCCTAGACAGAAACGGCATAGGTCACGAGTTGAGCCAGACGCTGACGCAGGGTTTCAAAGCCAATGCGATCGCAAGCTCCAATAAACACCGCCTGGGGAAATTCTTCCTTGGCATGTTCGAGCGTCTGGGCATCGACCTGATCGATCTTGTTGAAAGCAAGCAAAATCGGTCCCGGCGTCACCGGCATTGTCGTCAAAATCTCCATTACTGACTGAATATGATGCTCCCAAGCCGGATGAGATAAATCCACGACATGTAGCAAAGCCTCAGCCTCGGTAACCTCCTCCAACGTGGCCCGGAAGGCATCTACCAATGGCGGCGGCAGCTCGTGAATAAAGCCCACCGTATCGATCAGCAACATCGGGAGTGGCTCATGGCTGTTGGGGGCTGTCAGCATTAGCCGCCGGGTGGTGGGATCTAAAGTAGCGAAGAGCTGATCGGCGGTATAGACATCTGCATTGGTGAGGGCATTGAGCAACGTGGATTTGCCCGCATTGGTATAGCCCACCACCGCAATCGAGGGGACGCCCTGATGCTGACGGCGCTGTCGCATTCGAGATCGATGGGCCTGGAGCTGATCAACCTCTTTTTGGAGGTGACTGAGTCGCCGCTGAATGCCCCGTCGCTCCGTTTCTAGCTTCGTTTCCCCCGGACCACGGGTACCGATGCCGCCCCCCAATCGGGACATCGCCAGCCCCCGACCGGAGAGGCGCGGCAGTTGATATTCAAGCTGGGCTAACTCCACCTGCAGCTTACCGGCCTGGGATTGGGCGCGTTGGGCGAAAATGTCGAGGATGACTTCGGTGCGATCGCAAATCCGAATCCCGATCTGAGTCTCTAAATTTCGTACCTGCGCCGGGGATAAATCGCGATTGAACACAATCAGGTTGGCCCCCAGCGTCTGCGCCCGCAGCGCCATCTCCTGTACTTTCCCCTGACCCACTACCGTTTGGGGATGGGGCTGAGTCCGCTTTTGCCGCATCGTTTCTAACACCGTGCCCCCCGCACTATCCACCAGCATCGCCAGTTCTTCCAATCCTTCCTGGAACCGCAGCACCGTATCCTGCTGCACCATCAGGCCCACCAAGAGAACGCGATCTCCCTTTACATCTGCTTGCTGTGCAGCCTGCCTAAACTCATTTTCTAGCCCATCGACGAGCGCCAAAAAATCCTGCTGGCTGAGTTGTTCTAAACTCAGGGGCGGTGTCGTTGTCCAGGGCATCTCTGGATGGGGAATCAAGTGGGCTAAATAGACTTCTTTGACGTAGCCCGTGGCCCCCCCACCCCGTCGTTCAAAGCCTTCTCCTGTCAGTGTTAACACAGCTAGTGCATCCAGCCGTTGCAGCGCCATTGCCGTCAATGACGATTCACTCGGCCCTTCCCGCTTCAGCTTCGTGGCAACACAGCGGATCCCACACAAGCGCTCAGCCCCGTAGCGCGGCAACTCCAGCGGCGGAATCTGGGTTTGGTGAGGTGATCCCACCCCCACCCGAATCACCTGCCCACGCCGATTGAGATAGCTACAGATGGGCTGATGAATCTCGCTGCTAATGGCCGCTAAACGCTGGGCAAATTCTGGCGTCGTTAAGCAATCTCCAGGTAGCCGCTGATGGTAGAGACGCTTAAGCTGCTTGATATGGCTGGGCTTGAGTCCTTGCAGGTTGCCGTAAATGGTTTCGATAAATCCCCCAATACTTTTCCTAAATCACCTATCTGTATTGTAGTGGTGCTTCATTTCTACAAAGGAAAGGCATTGATAAACCATGTCCCAGAACCACCTATTCTTATGCAATATAGCTCTTTGTTGTCTTTAGTAAAGAGGATAGAGACTGCTGCCCCCAACGGCTGACTTCCATCGGAAGAACAACTTACAATGGAGCTGAGATCGCTCTCGAAAAAACTGAGCTTCAAAGTAGGAAAGCTGCTGATACTGCCTATGAATCCTTTTGACCCCGTTTCGCCAAGCTGGACTCAGTCATCTATCCATGCCCACGGTTTTGGTTGCCCCAGTTGCCAAGCCAGCAGCCGTGAAGCAGAGCAGGTCTGGATCAACCGTCGTTCTCCCGTTGTCTCAGATCAATTTAAACGTCAGTGGCAAGAGTTTTATCAATGCCACTGTGGTCAAGCGTGGTGGGCCTGGAGTTGCGATCGCCCCCCTTCTGAACTTTCACCACAAGACCCCCAATGAGCGGACAGCCAAGCTGGCAACAGGTCGCTGGCAACTGGGTGTTACTGCCTCGTCATCCCCGTGCCGTGGTTCATTTTTTGGGGGGAGCCTTTATCGGCGGGGCACCGCAGATCACCTATCATCGGCTCTTAGAATCACTGAGTCAGCAGGGATACGCCATCATTGCCACTCCCTTTGAAACCGTTGTCGATCATTTTGGGGTCGTCCATGCGATCTCCACTAAATTTGCGGCCACCCAAGCACAACTTCATGAGACCAATCGCCTCAAGCGTTTCTTACCCGTCTATGGCCTGGGGCACAGCATGGGGTGCAAGCTCCATCTCATGCTGGGTAGCCTCTACAAAATTGAGCGGGCTGGCAACGTATTGATCTCTTTCAATAACGAGCGAGCAGAGCAAGCCATCCCCTTTGCTGAATTTTTGAGTCCTAATGCTCCTGTGAGGTTCGATCCCCCTCCGGCGGAAACGGAGCTGTTGGTGCAAGCGCATTATCAGGTGCGCCGTAATTTACTCGTTAAGTTCAAAAACGACACCCTCGATCAGACCCTCAAACTGGCAGAGACGTTAGAGCAGCGTTTTCCAGGAATGATCTCAACGCAGCGATTGGCAGGCAATCACCTTACACCGATGGGGCCAGATCTAAACTGGAAATCGGGTGACGTATTTACGCCCTTTGATGCCGTGGGGCAATGGATTCGGCAGGGCGTTTATCGTGAACTAGAGCAGCTAGAGCAGACGATTCTACGCTGGCTAGACCCGCTGGGGGGCCGTTGATTATGATTGCCACAGAATACCAGCGTATGATAGGGGATAGCACCCACAGCTTACCCACACCGTCACCAATGCTCCCTGAGAAACTTCTATACCTCTATGCCAAAGGAGAGCGGAACTTTAGTGGCATTGATTTAAAAAACGCTCAGCTCAGTCTTGCCAATCTGAGCCACGGTCTGTTTCATGGCACTAATTTTGAAAATGCGTCTTTGCATGGCGCAGACCTCATCCTCGCAGATCTCAATCGAGCCATTCTCATTAAGGCCAAACTATTTGGCGCTAATTTGAGCGGAGCCAACCTCACAGAAGCCAATCTTAACAGCGCATTTTTGAGCTATGCCGTTTTGGCCGGTGCCTGTCTTAATCATGCCAGCCTCAAAGATGCGACCTTGAGCAGCGGTACCCTCTGCGGAAGCCAGCTTCAACACGCTGATCTGCGAGGGGCAAATTTCAAGGGGACAGACTTGAGCAGCGCTAACTTCTTCGGTGCGAATTTAGCAAATGCTGACTTAAGCACTGCGATTCTCAAGGACACCATCATGCCAGACGGCAGCATCTCAGATTCAGGCGAGATCCTGATTTGAGAGATAGATAGAGCCTACTTCGCAGGGTTAATATACATCAGGGTTTGACCAAATTCGACGGGTTCACCATTCTCTGCGAGAATTTCCATTACTTCGCCGTTGATTTCGGCCTCTAGCTCATTCATGAGCTTCATGGCTTCAATGATGCACAGCGTTTGATCTTTCTGGATGCGATCGCCTGTTTCTACAAAATTAGGTTCCTCAGGGGCAGGGGCACGGTAAAAAGTACCCACCATGGGCGATGTCACCTTCACCCACTTTTTATCCGGTCCAGGGGGGGGGGCCGGTTCAGCTTCAGGCAAAGCCTCTAGCGTCGTCGGTTCTAGGGGAGCGGCTGGAGCGGCTGTAACAACAGTGGTGCCACCGGGGTTATTGCCTTTGCGAATGGTTAGCTCAAAGTCAGTACTTTTGAGGGATAACTCATCGATATCGGTCTGATTGAGAATCGCCAACAGTTCGCGCAGTTGGTTGAGGTCGAAATCCATTGTCATATCCTCCTATTCGCGTCCGAGATAGGAGTCTGTGCGCGTATCGATTTTGATGCGTTCTCCTTGAGCAATGAAGAGGGGCACCATCACTTGAGCACCGGTCTCTAGGATGGCCGGTTTTGTACCGCCGGTTGCGGTGTCACCTTTAACGCCGGGATCGGTTTGTGTAATTTCGAGCACAACAGAGGTGGGCAGCTCCACTTCTAGGACTCGACCGTCCCACAAAATGACTTTGAGATCCATGCCTTCTTTGATGTACTTAACGCCATCGCCAATTTGGTCGATGCTCATGCGGGTTTCTTCGTAGGTCTCCATATTCATGAAGACGTACTGGTCACCTTCTTTGTAGGTATGCTGCATGTCGCATTTTTCCAGATTGGCCTGGGGCAGCATTTCACCGGCTCTAAAGGTTTTTTCCATGACGTTGCCGCCTCGGACATTTTTTAGCTTGGTCCGAACAAAGGCAGATCCTTTCCCCGGCTTGACGTGTAGGAATTCAACTACCCGCCAGACAGAGCCGTCCATTTCGATGCTGGTGCCGGTACGAAAGTCGTTACTGGAGATCATTATGGCTGCGTTAGAACAATCGGCATTTTATTTTACCGCTCTGTGGTCCATGCCGATGGATGAAGCCCACCGTTTTTGGTAAGGTATCAACAAGTTTTAAGAAAGGATGGTGACCAATGGCTGATGCTTTGTCTGCTGCGGTGAGCGATCGCATTTGCAAGCACATGAACGAAGATCATGGTGAGGCGGTGGCGGTTTATGTGCAGGTCTATGGCGATACCCCAGACGCGACTGCGGCTGAGATGAAGAGCATTGATGCTCAGGGCATGAATCTCATTGCTCAGGTGAGTGGAGAGGCCATGCCGGTTCGAGTTGAATTCGATCACGCGCTCCAAGATTCTGAAGATGCCCATCAGACGTTGATTTCTATGCTCAAGCAAGCGCGGCAGACGGCCCACTGATTATATTCGAGCCTGTGGTTTGTCTATGGACCTTGAGCTAGCCTAACAACACTCTGATCATCTGATCATAATGAAGTACAGCATTCTCATTCAGTGGTCTGACCCTGATCAGTCTTATATTGCAAGCTTGCCAGAATGGGGAGACTTCGCCTCAACTCATGGCGATACATATGAAGAAGCATTAGAAAATGCCAGAGAGATTTTAGAAGATCTCATCCATGCCTATGAGCAGATGGGAAGGCTACTACCCTTACCAAAAGCTCTACAAGCTGCCTAGCTAGCAGATAGTTCAGCTCTCTTGGCTGTCTTAAGGAGGACCGTTACCATGAAGACCCTTACTTTCGAGCTGCCTCAAGAGATTTCCCTTCACGTTTCTCAGGCAGAATTTGTGGCGATCGCAACCGCCAACCGCGACTTACGATTAGAGCGGACTGCCGATGGAGCATTGATTGTGAATCCCCCAACTGGGAGCGAGTTGAGTAGGCGCAATCTCAGCATTACGGCTCAACTATGGAATTGGGCTGAGGCCAACAAAGCTTTAGGGGTTGCTACTTTCGAGTCGCCTGACTCATCAAACGACTACTAACCAATCGATTTAAACTAATCTCTTGCTCTGCTGCTTCTATCGCTAGCTGCCGATGCTGCTCTGCAGGAATACGGACCTGGAATCGGCCACTAAATTTCTTCAGCGCCAAAGGTTCAGGAATTGGATCACCTTGTGCAGCTAAATCTTCAAGACAAAACTCAACCACTTCCATAATCCCTGTAAGGGCATGGGCAGGATCGGGGTCCAGATAACTAAGACTCGGAAATTCTGCGCAGAGACCCACAAATTCTTGGTCTTCTTGCGACCAGCAGGTTCTATACAGATACAGTTTAGCGTCCGTCATTGTCTTCTAGTTTATCAATGGCTTTAAGAACTTGAATCACTTGATACTCTTTGGCCTGCCCCTTTACATTTTGTAGATTTACTCTGGGATCTCCTGACCAGGGCATTGAGTAGATCGTATGGCTACCCTTTTGATGAGGTTCGCCAAAATAAAACTCACAGACCTTACATAAATCAGAGAAGGATATATTTTTAGGACCCTTCCTAGCTTTGGCTAGTATCTTCTCAACACCCGCCATTGATTTATTAGTATCACTATTAACACTATATCTCTAAGGATTACAGGTTGTCGATGTCGGCGTTAGACAACGGTGTGCCTATCAACAATTAGCGCTGCCCCATTGCCTGCCCTGCCAGCCATGCGGTAGTCCAAGCACTCTGGAAGTTAAAGCCCCCAGTAACACCATCAATATCAAGCACTTCACCGGCAAAGAACAACCCCGAACAGCAGCGACTTTCCAAGGTTTTAAAGTTGACTTCTTTAAGGGCAACACCGCCACAGGTGACAAATTCATCCTTGAAGACGCCCTTCCCCTGAACCTCATAGATATCTTGAGTTAGATGCGTTAGCAATCGATTTAAATCTTTCTTGGACAGGTCCGCCCAGCGCTTATCTGTTGAGATTTCGGCGGCATCAACCAGTCTTTGCCACAGTCGCTGCGGAAGCCCCGTGGGGTTATGGGTTGCGATCGCACGCTTCGCCACTCCCTCTTTCGCCGTTTGCAACTGCTCTCGCACCTGTTCCAAGTTCATCTCAGGCAACCAATTGACGATCAATTGACCGCGATATTTATTGGCATGTAACGCTCTTGCGCCCCAAGCCGACAGCTTCAAAACCGCTGGGCCGCTAACGCCCCAATGGGTAATCAGTAGCGGCCCCGTTTGCTCCAGGGGTTTGCCCTCTGGCACCTTGAGCCTTAAATGAACGGGGTTGACTGAAATTCCGGCCATATCCTGTAGCCGAGGATCTTTAATTTTGAAGGTAAATAGGGACGGAACCGGCGGGATGATTTTATGCCCCAACGATTTTGCAATTCGCCAGCCTTGGGAACTGCTGCCGGTGGCAAGGAGGATGCGATCGCATCCCAACTCTTCCCCCGACACCAACGTCACTTGAAAGCGCGATCCAGATTTCGTCACCGTCGAGACCGCAGCCCCAGTGCAAATCTCAATGCCCAACGCCCTAGCCGTCTGCAGTAAACACTGCACAATTGTGCCTGAATCATCGGTGACCGGGAACATCCGACCATCGGCCTCTGTTTTTAGCGTTACCTGATGCTGGGCATACCAAGCTACAGTGTCTTGGGGCTGGAAGCGACTGAACGCCCCGCGCAGGGCTTTGCCCCCCCGTGGATAGTGCTGCACTAGCACCGCCGGATCAAAGCAGTGATGGGTCACATTACAGCGCCCCCCACCAGAAATCCGCACCTTCGAGAGCAGCGTTTTCCCTGCCTCTAGCAATGTGACTTGGGCCTGCGGATCAGCTTCAGCGCAGGCAATGGCACCAAAGAATCCGGCCGCACCGCCACCGATCACCACAACCTTCATGGAAGAACTTAGGACTTCAGGTAAGACTCCAGAACATCTGAAGCCAGCTCCGTCAGCGTTTTACCTTCGGCCTGAGCCTTATCTTTGAGGCGACTGTAGACATCCTGGCGTAGATTGACGCGATGGCGCAGTCTGGCCTTAGAACTTTTGCTCGGTTCATAGGTCTGGGCAAATTGGCGGAGGGACTCGAAGCCAACGCGATCGCAAAAGTCTCCAAAGCTCTCAGGCTCACCATCTTTTAGACGAGACTGCTTAAAGTACACCAGCAGCGGCTCCAGCGTCGCTTCTAGATTCTGAATCGGCATCAGCTCTTGATAGGTCCGCGCCAACCGAGTTTGATGAGGGCTACCCCCCAGCCAAAGCTGATAGGTTTCCGGCTTAATGCCCACAAACCCCACTTCCGCCATATAAGGGCGCGCACAGCCATTGGGGCACCCCGTCATCCGAATCACAAAATGCTCTTGCTGCAGGCCTAGCTTATTGAGCAGCGCCCTGATTCGATCCACAATGCTGGGGATGACTCGCTCAGATTCTGTAATCGCCAAACCGCAGGTCGGCATCGCGGGGCAAGCCATCGCATAGCGCACAAGGGGGTCAATATCGCCCACCTCTTGAATGCCGTGCTGCTTTAAAATTCGCTGAACTTCAGCCTTCTGACTGGGCTGAATGTTGTACAGGATTAAATTCTGGTTCCCCGTCATTCGGATGGGCAACTGATAGGTTTTCACTAAGGTTCGCAGCGCTGACTTAAGGCGCAATGTTCCGTGATCGTGAACACGCCCATTCACCATCGATAGCCCATAAAAGAGCTGACCATCGCCCTGTTCGTGCCAGCCTAAATAGTCTTCGTATTTAAACTCAGGCAGCGACCGGAAAGGCTCCAGAGATTTACCAAAGTACTGTTCAACAACGCTCTTAAACTTTGCCAAGCCCCAGTCATGGATCAGATACTTCATCCGGGCATGGCGGCGCTGGTGGCGATCGCCATAGTCTCGCTGGGTGGCAACCACCGCCTTAACGGCATCATAGATATCGTCCTTTGCCACAAACCCCAAAGGGTCAGAAATACGGGCAAAGGTTTCTTCTTTATTATGGGTGCGACCCATGCCGCCCCCGACTAAGACGTTAAACCCCTCAAGCTCACCCTGGTCATTGGTGATCACCACCAATCCTAAATCCTGGGTGTACAAATCAATGGAATTATCGCCAGGGACCGTTACCGCAATCTTGAACTTACGAGGCATGTAATGCTCCCCGTAGATTGGCTCCTCGGTCCCTTCAATATTGGTGTTATTAATGTTGCGCTGACGAGCGATCTTGACGTCAGGGTGTTCTTCTCCTGAAACCACCTTCTCCCCATCCAGCCAGATTTCGTAATAGGCTCCCGTCTGGGGCGTCAGCAGATCGGCAATGCGGTTGGCATAGTCCTGGGCATAGGCATAGTCCGGTCGATTGGCGTAAGGCACCGGCGGGGCCATCACATTTCGATTCAGGTCGCCGCAGGCCCCCAGCGTAGACCCCATGCTTTTAATAATGCTCGCCATCACGGTTTTCAGATTCTTTTTGAGAATGCCGTGAACCTGAAAGGCTTGCCGAGTGGTGGCTCGCAGCGTCTGATTACCGTAGGTCTCTGAAAGCCGATCGAGCGTTAAATACAGTTCTGGCGGAATAAACCCACCGGGGCAGCGAGTCCGCAGCATAAACTGATAGTCTTTCTCTTGACCCCGAACGCGGTTATCTCGGTCGTCTTGCTGATAAGAACCGTGAAATTTGAGAATCTGAATCCCATCTTCGGGCAGAGAAGAGGCCGGGGTCGTTAACTCATGGAGTATAGGCGATCGCAGAAAATGGCTCTGCTCTTTAATCCCCTCAAGTTTTGAGGGCTTTGCAGTGGGGGCCGACGGAGCATTAACCATGGGTGCAGTGAATCAGACTCAAGGACAAAGAAGCCACCTCATAATAGATAAATCCGATGAGGTGGAACACTTAACAATTATTGCGTTTCTCACAAGGACAACCAAGATTGTCCGGTAATCCGGTCGGGATTACGATGAATACACATCAATTGTACATTGCCCAATCTGAGAAGGGGGCACGAGCCACCGAGACAGTCACCAAACTTCAACAAAGTTTAGATAGTCTTAGGCGTGCCCAATCTGTGCCTACAGGGTTAAAGACCGATGCACCAAAAAGTACCTCTTCTAATGTTGAGGGTGATTATGCTGAGCGCAGACTCGATTCCAGCATCGATCTAAAAACTGGATCTGATACTGCCGCCAGAACTGACTAGGACTCAACCGAAGTTGAACTTCGGGATGGAACAATGGCTGGTTCAGATACTGCCACACAGGGAATCGGCTCGACGTAGACTGGCTGTTCATGATAGCTGCAAGGGTGGTGATATGTATTGGGTGAGAATCGTAAAGCGTGAGTTGCCAGAAAGTGATCACCGATGTTGTCCTAGCACCTCAAGCGCCCATGAAAAGTTGCGAGACTCTCACCAAGGGAGTGGTTAAGGACAACGGCTGAAAGTCAGTGACTCTCTCTAACAACCGCCTAAATTTAGAGTACCCACATCTTCTATATCCCTTTAACAGTCACCCAATAATCATGACTCGACCAGAGAACAACACCTCGCCAGCCGATCTAACCCAAACAGTGACATTGAGGCAGAAGATCACGCCATGTGCGCATCCAACGAACCTGGCAAATTTCTTAACGAAAAAGTGAAGATGCTCGTTAGAATCAAAGAAGAAAGTTAATAATCTGTTAATGATTACTAATAGCTGCTCTCATGCGCGGTGAACCCACGCGTTAAAATCGAGCGGTGTATGGCTCACGTCTAGCCCTGTGGTCGTTGGCGTTGCTTATAAGAGGAACTCTCAAATCCCATGTCTTTATTTGACTGGTTTGCTAATCGCGAAAAGTCTAGCCCCGTCACGCAGGCCCAGCCCGAACGCGAGATCGCCGATGGCCTTTGGACCAAGTGTGAGTCCTGTAGCGCCTTAACCTACACCAAAGATTTGCAAACGAATCTGATGGTTTGCCTAGAGTGTAACCATCATATGCGGGTGTTTAGTGACGATCGCATCCGTCAACTCATTGATGCGGGCAAGTGGACCGCCATGGATGCAGATCTGATTGCCTGCGATCCGCTCAAGTTTAAAGATCGAAAACCCTACAGCGAACGCCTCAAAGACTATCAAGAGAAAACAGGTCTTCGAGATGCCGTCCAAACAGGCATTGGCCGTATCGAAGCGTTGCCCGTCGCGCTGGGGGTGATGGACTTCCGTTTTATGGGGGGCAGTATGGGATCGGTCGTGGGCGAAAAGCTAACGCGGCTGATTGAACGAGCCACCCAAGAACATCTACCTGTGGTCATTGTCTGCGCGTCTGGTGGGGCTAGGATGCAGGAAGGGATGTTGAGTTTGATGCAGATGGCGAAGATTTCGGCAGCCCTAGATCGCCATCGGGAGCAGGGATTTCTCTATATTCCCCTTCTGACTCACCCTACAGCCGGGGGGGTGACCGCTAGCTTTGCGATGCTGGGCGACATGATTTTGGCTGAACCCAAGGCCACTATTGCCTTTGCTGGGCGTCGCGTCGTAGAGCAAACGTTGCGAGAGAAGTTGCCTGACGACTTCCAGACGGCGGAGTATCTGCTCGATCATGGCTTTGTTGATGCCATTGTGCCTCGCCCTCAGCTTAAGGCCACCCTAGCGCGGTTAATCCGAATTCATCAGCCGTTACCCAAAATCTCTGATGTCTCTGCCATCGGGCAGAGAAGCCCCTCAGCAGAGCATGCAGGACGATAGTTTAAGTCAGGATCAGAGAAACTCCTGGGGGCTTAATTTGGGAAAGGGACCTCTCAATGGCATGATATTAGGTGAATCAATCTTGTTGATGCCAACACGCTCATCATTATGGGATTTGCAGACCTGTCGATTTCAGGAATAGCGGAAGATTACCACCATTGCTGAAGATAACGGTTATAGAGCTGTGCGATCGCCTTGGGGTTGCTTATTAAGACATCCTGGACGCGCCTAGCCCTAGACAATGCAAAGGCTTATGATGCCAGAAATATTGGCCCAACGGCCATCTGGCCTCCCCTGCACCTAAGGCTACATTCATGTTTGTGCCCATGAGAGCTACTTAGTTTAAACGCGTTGATTGATCTGTGTTGATGAGAGCCTGAATTAAAAAGAAAAATTGAAAGGAGAACTATGCTGAAAAGATACATGTTGCTGGCGGTGGCTACAGTCTTCTTAGCGTTCCAGTTGTTGGCGGGTAGCGCAAATGCGATAGAAATCGACGAAGCAGTTCGAACTGTTGCTGCAGATGCTAGCGGCGGTACGGTAACCGCAAGCTTAGACGACCTAGCCAATGGTGAGCGCAAGTTTAACTTTGCCTGCTCAATCTGCCACACTGGCGGCGATACCAAAACAAACCCAACCCTTAACCTATCAACGGGTTCACTAGAGGGTGCCACACCTTCTAGAAACAACGTAGCTGCATTGGTGGACTATATGAATAATCCCACCACCTACGACGGTCTTGAAGAGATCTCTGAGCTGCACCCCAGCACCAAAAGTACTGATGTATTCCCTACCATGCGGAATCTCAACGACGATGATCTCGTCGATGTAGCCCAGTACATTTTGGTACAGCCCAATATCAAGGGCGAATCATGGGGTGGGGGTAAATCAACCCGTTAATTGAGCGCCAAACGAGTCACTTTAACTATAATTTGGCGATTAAGAGAGGGCAGCCAGTTGACTATACGGTAAATCTATAGTTCAACTGGCAGTTTTTGTGTTGACGGTTGTTTGGCTTAGAAGAGATTTTTAATCAAGATTTCTGAGTGTTGCAATTTTGATGCCTTTCACCACAAAAGCCATCGTGCATCCTAAAATAAACGGGTGAGTACATTGGCTCACTGTTTAGGCTGAGGGTTTTGCCCCAGCGAGTCTTTTAAACACAGGCTGTGAAAATTCTGCTATTTTATCGCCTGCCATGATTATTCCGGAGAGGAGAACCTTGAAAAAACTACTATCAATCGCTTTAATGGCGATCGCCTTTGTCACATTAACTTTCACAACCCCTGCAATGGCGGCTGATGCCGGTGCTGGCGCAGGCGTTTTCAATGCCAACTGTGCCGTTTGTCACATGGGCGGCAATAACACCATTAATCCTGCCAAAACGTTGAAGCAGGACGACCTGAGCGCTAACGGTAAAGATACGGCAGCAGCCATTGTTACTCAAGTCACCAATGGCAATGGTGCAATGCCCCCCTTTGGTGCGAGTCTATCTGCCGCCGACATTGAAAATGTTGCAGCCTATGTTTTAGACAAAGCAGCATCTGGGTGGGCTGGCTAAACCTTTACGATCATAAATCATAGACCGGCCCTTCCAGTGGAGGGGCCGGTTTTATTTTGGCTGACGCTGAGTATTCGAGAGCGACCACCGACTGAAGAGCAAAGCCCTAATGCGTAGAACCTCTGTAGCGTAAAGCAGTCTTGGCCTTTGATACCTTTTGCAACAGGGGCAATGTATCATCACTGCGATTAGAGTTGGCAATCGCGACGGGCTGGGGCTTGGTGAGCAGGTGTAGAATCTGGGCAAGGCCATCTTGGTTAAGGGCAGGGCAATCAAGTACCTCTAAAACTCGCTTGATTGCATGGGTGACCTTGATTGCAAATTCTGGGTCTAAAAACTTGGGGAACAGATCTGCTGCTCCCTGATGGATGGCCCAGCGCAGCTCACTCTCAGAGATATTTTCCCTTTGACTGTTGGTCAGAATGACTTGAATGTTAGGACAATGGTCACGACACCAGCGACACAGTGCGTAGGAGTTCATTCCTTCAAGGGCCAGATCAACAAGCAATAAATCTGGAAGTACTTGGGCAGACTGCCGTAGCTCAGACAATGTCTGCATCACAGAGAAGTCATTATCTTCCCAGATGATCGATAAATCTTGGGAACTCAGCGCCGCTTGCCAAACTTTTCCCTGCGTTCTGGAGGGCTGCATCATTAAGATTGTTTTTCGCGGCATTTATTTTTAGCTTGCTTCTTCTATACCATTGCTCCTGAAGATCATACTGCAAGCATCGCCTTGTGATTGCGGGTAAAACAGCGTTTTCAAAGCCAGAATCAACATCAACTGAGGCTTTAAGACCGAATCATGGGTCTCAAGGCGTAATCTCAATATCCGAACCGATACATCGCGTCCAGGTTAAGTCCTTTGCTTGAACATCATAATGCCAGCGCAGTAAGTTTGAAGCAGGCTGACCAGGGCCAATACCGGGTCGGCTAATGGCTTTCCGGGGGGCTTCCGTTGCCAGGAAGATCGCACGTTCGACGGAGCAAACACCCCAGGCAACGAGGTTCTGCACCCCCTGCAATAGCGGCAGCGTTGTGCCAGATAGGGTTCCGCTGGGTAACCGAGCTGTTCCGTCCGTCACTTTAATCTGCCGCGCATCCCAAGGGTAAAGGCCATCGGGAAGCCCCAAGGGTGAGAGGGCATCGCTGACCAAGAACAAGCTATCGCTGGTCTTGAGCAATAGCTTCAGCATCAGCGGATCGACGTGCTGACCATCTGCGATAAAACCACACCAAACGGTTGGCTCTATTAAGGCGGCGGCTAATAAACCGGGCTGACGGTGGTGCAGACTGGGCATGGCATTAAAGGCATGGGTGACCATCGTGGCCCCCTGCTGAAAGGCCATTTGAGCCTGCGCTGCGGTGGCTTGGGAATGACCGAGGCTGACAAGTATGTTTTGCTCGCGGAGAAATGCGATCGCATCGCCGTCTGCATCTAATTCAGGAGCCAAGGTGATCACTTTGACGATGTCGGCGTCGTCTCCTAGCACCTGCTGCAGAGTGTTGACCGTCAGGGGTTGTAAATAGTCTGCCGGGTGAGCGCCCCGTTTTTCGACATTGAGGCACGGCCCTTCGAGATGAACCCCTAAAATTTTTGCCGTTGGCTGAGTCGATGACGGCTGAAAGTGACGAATCACCGCGAGAGCTTGATGAACCTTGCCCATTGCGGTGGTCACAATGGTGGGTAGATAGCCATCAACGCCCTGCTGCCAAAGCAAATGGCCGATGGCTTCTAGTTGGTCTTGGTTGGCCTCTGTCAGATCAGGGAAGGCCAAGCCCAAGGCTCCGTTAATTTGTAGGTCAACACCGCCCAAGGATAGCCAGTCTTGTTCTAGATCAAGACGGTCGAGGGCGGCGGGTGGCTCGATGCTCCCGAATGGATGAATGGCTTGGATGCGATCGTGGGGATCAATCCAGACCTGCTGTAGTCCCTGGTAGCCAGGAATTTGCGCTCGATCAATACACCACTTCAGCATCGCTTAGCTGGCTTGAACGGCTCCAGATGAGGGCTTGGCGTCAGCAGAAGAACTATTGGTCTGTTTCTCTTCGACCGGGGACAGTTGAATGTGGTTCAAGAGGGTGGTGACGAAGGCAAAGAGAAGAAAGGGGAGCGACAGGACTAGGATTAATCCCCCGGTGAGAAAGGCATAGACCGGATTTTGGTACATTGCCACGGAGGTCGCTAGACTGAGAAAAATCACAATCAGCCAAATGATGACCTGGGCGTAAATATCCCCAAAGGTGAGGGTGCAGCGAAATTGATACCCTTGTAACGGATTCATTGGAGAGTCCTCAAAAAGAATTAAGATCTTTCAATATTAGCTATGAAAGCACCTACTGCTGCGTTCTAGCAGAATCTCAGGATCAATGAAGATTTATATATTTAGAGTCTAAACAAAATTCTAAGAAAACTTGATGCTTTTACATAAAACGATAGGTCTAGGTGGGTTGAGGAGCGTTAGCGAATGAGTCAACCTGAAATAGCCGTTATTATGGGCAGTGATTCGGATCTACCGACGATGCAGGAGGCAATAGCCACCCTCACATCATTCGATCTGCCCTGCCATGTCGAGATTATCTCGGCTCACCGCACCCCAGAGCGCATGGTCGAGTTTGCCAAAACCGCCCACCAAAACAATATCAAAGTCATTATTGCCGGGGCCGGTGGAGCGGCCCATCTGCCTGGAATGGTTGCCGCCCTTTCGCCCCTACCTGTTATTGGAGTACCGGTAAAGAGCCGCGCCCTGCAGGGCATTGATTCGCTCTATTCCATTGTTCAAATGCCCGGCGGCATCCCGGTGGCGACGGTGGCGATTGGCAACGCTAAAAATGCAGGTCTGTTGGCGGTTCAGATTTTGGCAGCTCAGCGCCCTGAGCTATTAGACAAAGTCTTAGAATATCGTCAAAATCTGGCAAATTCCGTTCATAATAAGCAAGAGCGTCTAGATAAATTGGGGTACGAGCAATATCTAGAGGAAATGACTCGCTAGCCTAACAGAAGGGTCGTTGCTTGAGAGGGGGCCGATGCAAACACAATCCATTGGATCGCTCGCCTGCGAACGGGCTTGGGTCACCATTGATGTAGATGCCCTCGCCCACAATGCCCAGCAACTCAAAAAAAACCTGTTGCCCCAAACCGAACTGATGGCGGTGGTAAAAGCCAATGGCTACGGGCATGGGGCAGCAATGGTTGCCCAGACGGTCCTTGAGCATGGCGTCACTTGGCTCGCGGTCGCCACCATTCTTGAAGGGAAGGAACTGCGTCAAGCCGGGATTACGGCACCCATTTTATTGCTAGGGGCGGTGCAGGCTCCTCAGGAAGTGGATGCGATCGCAACGTGGCAACTGCAGCCAACGCTATGCAGTCCTCAGCAAGCGCTGGCGATCTCTCAACATGCCCAGCGACTGACCCCCGTTCACCTCAATATTGACACTGGCATGTCTCGATTGGGGCCGCTGTGGCAGCAGGGCAATGCCTTTGTACAGTTTGTCGCCAAGCTTCCGAATTTACAAATCGCCAGCATCTACTCTCACTTAGCCACCGCTGATGACCCCGACCCCAGCTTTATGGAGCAGCAGCACAGCCGATTTCAAAAGCTGATTGGGCAAATTCAGACCGCCGGGATTCTGCAGCCCAAGCTACACATCGCCAACTCGGCAGGCACCCTGAGTGGCCCCCAATATCACTATGACTTAGTGCGGGTGGGACTAGCCCTCTACGGCCTTTACCCTGATGCCAAGTTTCGCCAAGACATTCAGCTTCAGCCCGTCATGCAGCTTAAGGCCAGGGTTACTCAGGTCAAGACACTGCTAGCAGGCACAGGGGTGAGCTATGGTCACACCTACGTCACACCCAAAAATATGCAGGTGGCGGTGGTGGGGATTGGGTATGCCGACGGTGTTCCTCGCCCACTCTCCAATCGGATTAAGGTCTTGATTCGAGGGCACCCCGTGGCGCAAATTGGCGCGATCACTATGGATCAGCTCATGATTGATGTGAGTCAGGTGCCAAGTGTTGAAGTCGGAGATGTGGTCACGCTGTTGGGACAGGACGGCAATGAAAGCATCCTGGTTGAGACCTGGGCTGATTTGCTCGGCACGATCTCCTATGAAATTGTGTGCGGCTTTAAGCGTCGGTTGCCGCGAGTCAAGATCTCAAAGGTGCCTGATTGATTGGGTTATTTTCAAAGGTGTGGGGAAAACGTTGGGATACCTTCTCGTCTTCTGCAAGACGCACTGTCCACCCCACAGGCGTGGGGAAAACGGCAGAAGAAGCGGTAATGCTTTTTGTGTCAACGGTCCACCCCCACAGGCGTGGGGAAAACGCAAGAGCAGTGCTGAAGTAGTTAGTAGTAGGTGCGGTCCACCCCCACAGGCGTGGGGAAAACGCATATGTCACTCGATCTAGATTGGGGCCTACCGGTCCACCCCCACAGGCGTGGGGAAAACGATCAGAAAATGAATGTTACCTACGAGCGGGGCACGGTCCACCCCCACAGGCGTGGGGAAAACGGCGCAGTTCGGAATAACACCATTGCTTACCCACGGTCCACCCCCACAGGCGTGGGGAAAACTTTAACCGTACATTAGCTCGCGATCAAAACCTCCGGTCCACCCCCACAGGCGTGGGGAAAACCCATTGAGGTGTAATCGGATAAGCGCCTACTCTCCGGTCCACCCCCACAGGCGTGGGGAAAACCTAAAGCCGCAATTTTCTCGGCATCTTCCTGTTCGGTCCACCCCCACAGGCGTGGGGAAAACGACGTACTGATAATCCTCAAGCGTGCGCAGAGGCCCGGTCCACCCCCACAGGCGTGGGGAAAACGGCGCGGCTGGCACTGAGGGAGTCCGAGAGGAAACCGGTCCACCCCCACAGGCGTGGGGAAAACTTTCTAATTTTTTCGGCAGCGATGCTACCGCCCCGGTCCACCCCCACAGGCGTGGGGAAAACGGGAGCATGTAAACTTTTTACCCCCTACCGTAAACGGTCCACCCCCACAGGCGTGGGGAAAACTATCGTCATCTCTCGGCCCGGTGATTCCAGCAATCGGTCCACCCCCACAGGCGTGGGGAAAACGTAGGCAGTGAAAATAAATATACTGTCCATTTTCGGTCCACCCCCACAGGCGTGGGGAAAACTCTCCTCGACAGCCTGCTACTCTGGGTATGGTCCGGTCCACCCCCACAGGCGTGGGGAAAACGCCAGTAGCTGATCAGCCATCAGGTCGAAACCCTCGGTCCACCCCCACAGGCGTGGGGAAAACGTACCTTAACTCATAGCGGTATGCCATTGACTGTTCCGGTCCACCCCCACAGGCGTGGGGAAAACCAAATTAGAGGCACTAGTATCGTGAGAGGTTTCTTCGGTCCACCCCCACAGGCGTGGGGAAAACGATATATCGGGCTTCTTTAATTCCTTGATGACACGGTCCACCCCCACAGGCGTGGGGAAAACGAGGCTTGTACCGCTGTAACAACATTATCTAGCGGTCCACCCCCACAGGCGTGGGGAAAACGATTACCCTATGCTGCCAAATCTACGCGAGTGCGGTCCACCCCCACAGGCGTGGGGAAAACCTTCAAATTTTACATCAGGCATGGCTAGATCCCGGTCCACCCCCACAGGCGTGGGGAAAACGCTCTTACCTCCACCGGTGGGCAGTTGGAACAGCACCGGTCCACCCCCACAGGCGTGGGGAAAACCGTTATATCCTAAATTGTACGAGACATTAAAACCGGTCCACCCCCACAGGCGTGGGGAAAACGTCATTGGCCGCTCGGTATGGCCATGCCATGACCCGGTCCACCCCCACAGGCGTGGGGAAAACGTGCGTCTGTAACAAGATCGTGAGGGTTGCTACAGCGGTCCACCCCCACAGGCGTGGGGAAAACCCTAC
>JBHJNL010000047.1:0-3889 GCA_050330855.1 Thermosynechococcaceae cyanobacterium
CGCTCATGGCTACGGGCTTCAATCAGTCCCGATACCAGCAGTAGATCTAGTAAACGCTCTGGTTCCTGGCGGCGGACTTGAGAATTGAGCTTTGCGCCATAGGGGGGTGAACCCAGTGGCGCTAAAGGAATGCCCAGCTTCTCAAGCCATTGGTTGACTTGATCGAAATGGGTGAGCTCTTCTTGGGCGATCGCCGTCAAGGTTCGCACCAATTTTGCATTAGAAGGATAGCGAAACATGAGGTTAATCGCCACGCCAGCGGCTTTACGTTCGCAGTGAGAATGATCGAGCAAGATGGTATCTAGATTTGCGATCGCCTGCTCTACCCATACCTTCGATGTGGGTTGCTTGAGAAACTTAATGGTGGGCTTAGCAGAGGTAGAAATCATGGTCAGGAGTGGCTAGTGTTCTTCTATGGTGCGCTTGAGGCGGGGCTTTTGTCGAGGAGCGCTTAGACTGCATCCACGACTTTCTACTACAGCGATCGCAAACCCGAAATATTCAGGGGTGGCCTTGGGTCAACCGAAGGGTAAACACACCTCCTATAGAAGGTTTCAGCAAGCCCTAAGTAAAAATCGCGCCTCCCATCAAACGCTGGTATCGCTGCTCTAGCTCTACTTTCATCAGCGGCCATCGTTCAAGGGTTGGGTCTTGTGCGATCGCTTTTTCGGCTTCATCCCGCGCCAACTCCAGTGCTTCTTGATCATCCACCAAGCTAGCAAGTGCTAAATCAGGTAAACCCGACTGCCGAGTTCCCAATACTTCGCCCGGACCTCGAAATCGCATATCCATCTCCGAAATCCAGAAGCCGTCTTGAGACTGCTCTAGCACCTTTAACCGCTGCTTCGCAGTCTCATTCTTAGAGCTATTCATCAGCAAACAGAACGATTGATGGGCACCCCGCCCTACGCGCCCCCGCAACTGATGGAGCTGCGACAAGCCAAACCGCTCAGCATGTTCAATTAGCATCACCGTCGCGTTGGGAATATCGACCCCCACCTCAATGACGGTTGTGGAGACAATCACCTGCATCTCTCCATCGCGGAACCGGCTGATCTGCGTATCTTTTTCTGCCGAACTCATCCGACCGTGGAGTAGCCCCACCTGAAAGTTCGGGAACACAGTGTTTTGCAGCTTCTCATGCTCAGAAATTGCTGATTTGAGATCTAGTTTTTCTGATTCTTCGACTAGGGGCAACACGATATAGACCTGACGACCCAGCGCCACTTCCCGCCGAATGAGATCGTAGGCGTGGGTGCGATCTTTCGCGGTGAGCATTGTGGTCTGAATGGCCTGCCGTCCTGGAGGCAGCTCATCAATCTGACTGACATCCAAGTCGCCGTGGAGTGTCAGCGCCAGGGTGCGAGGAATCGGTGTCGCCGTCATCGTCAACACATGGGGATGCTGACCTTTTTGCTGCAGTCTGGCCCGTTGATGGACGCCAAAGCGATGCTGTTCATCAATGACAATTAGACCGAGACTCTGAAACTGCACTTTGTCTTCAATCAGAGCATGGGTGCCCACTAGAAGCGGTAGCGCTCCGGTTTCGAGCTGACTGGCAATCTCTCTGCGCTTGGCGGCCTTGGTAGAACCCGTCAATAACTCCACGGGTAGATGAAGCTGGTTAAACCACTCGACAAGCTTGCGATAATGCTGTTCCGCCAGCACTTCCGTTGGAGCCATCAGCGCCGTTTGATAGCCCGATTGAATCGCCGCAAGTAGCGCGACCACGGCCACGACTGTTTTACCTGCTCCCACATCTCCCTGGACAAGACGATTCATCGGTTCAGGGGATTCGATATCGGTCAATATTTCTTTGACGACGCGCTGTTGTGCCCCCGTGAACTGGAAGGGAATCACGTTATAGAAGTTTTCGATTAGCTCACCACGGGCGCTAAGGGGGTTGCTCTGCTGCGTTTGGCGCTGTTGTTGACGCCTGAGCAATAGACCAAGCTGCAGGTAGAAAAACTCGTCGAAGATGAGACGACGACGGGCGCGGTCTAGGGCCGTGCTGTTTTCGGGGAAATGAATGTTTGCGATCGCATCCCCAATCCCCACCAAGTTCTGGCTATTGAGCAAAGCCTCCGGCAGCGGCTCTTTGAGCTTTGTGGCTGCAGGCAACACCGCAATCACGGCCCGTCGCACCAAGGCAGGCTGTACCCCTTCAGTTAAAGGATAAATGGGCACCACCCGCCCTACGGTCAGCGAGTCAATTTGGTCGCCGGAGTGATCGAGCACTTCAATATCGGGGTTATCGAGGGTGATGCCATACTTACTACTTTTGACTAGCCCAGAGGCTGCAATGATCGCCCCTGGTGGATAGAGACGCTTTTGACCTTCTTGCCAACCGCGACTGCGAAATCGATTCCCGGCAAAAAACCGATTCAGCTTAATTTGGCCCGTGGCGTCTCGAATCGTTAGATCAAAAATGGTTAGTTTTGAGTTTTTAGGGCTACTAAAGCAGTTACAGCGCCGCACCGTCGCCACTAGCGTCACTGTTTCGCCTACCTCTAGATCGGCGATTTTGACCTGACGGGCATAGTCAATATGATCGCGGGGATAGTAGAACAACAGATCGCGGACGCTGTACAGCCCCAGTTTGGCTAGCTTTTCTGCGCTCTTAGGACCAACCCCAGGTAGATAGGTGAGTTCTAGATCGAGGGTAATCTCTCGGTTGTTGGTTTCTAGAGAAGTTGTTTTGGGCTGCTTTTGTCTGGGTGCAGACTCTGGCTCAATGACGCGGCGATAGTCCTGCTGGGCTTGATAGAGCAGGCGTCGGGTTTCAGCGACGAGGTGCTGGCGCTTTGTGAGCGGTAATTCAGAGTATTTTTCAAATCGGGCGGCGGTTTGCTGCCAGCGATTTTGCTCATCGGGCTTGAGAAAGGGAACGGCTGAGGTTTCTAGGCTCTGCTTGAGAAACTGGCTGAAGCGGAATTCTTTACCTTCGAGATCGGTAAAACCGCGCTCGGCTTCGACGGCGAGCGATCTCTGCAGTCGGGTCCAGTCAGGCAGCGTAGGTGCTGGGGGTATCGGTGGAGCTGAATCAACCATTGTAATGAGGCAGTGCTGGTCGTATTTTAGGCTGAATCAGTTGAAGAAGCTTTAGGGCTGACTGCAAACTCAAGCTGTGAACGGTAGAAGCATACATCGAACTCCATGAAAAAGTTCACCTGCCCCAGAATGAGTGGTACATTTGTCGCCTGCGTCCATGCAAATACGAGCTGTACAAGCTCGCATTGACCTACAACAGTTTGGGCCAACACAACACGCGCTTCGTATTGAGCTAAGTTTCCTGTCAAACTCAATGATGTTGCTTGCCGTTCCCACTCAAACCCAAGCTCGATGCCTATTAAGTAAGGCAGAACATTTACGCTTGCTCCGGTATCTAAAAGGCCAGAGGTTGTGACAGAGTTATCTTGGTAAATCAGGGTAAAGGGGAGGGATGGACGAAAACTGGCTTCACCCAATGCCGTATCAATTGAAACGAACGGGTATCGATCAGCATTACGCATGGTCTTGCGCTTTGGCGGTTTGCAAAGCTTTCAGCATCGTATCTGCGGCCTCAACCGCATCGTAGGGTGACCATACTGGGTAGGCTTGATCAGGCTTAATCAGATCTGTTTCCTGCTGAGCTAGCTCTGAAATCAAAAGTTGCATGATGTGGAGCTTGTCAGATCTGTTCAGATCTCTCAAGGTTGAAATGAGTTCTGATGAAATCATGAATGACACTCCATTTAAATCGGGCCTTCACTTAGCGCTACTCAACGACAAGGATAGATCCTCAATCCCATACATATGGGCAGCTTTGACGGAGAGCTAGGGGGAGCAATCTCTCCCATCATGATCGCTGCAGTCGGGTCCAGTCAGGCAGCGTAGGTGCAGGGGAAAT
>JBHJNL010000048.1:0-11295 GCA_050330855.1 Thermosynechococcaceae cyanobacterium
AAAAAGTCATTTATCAGTCCCAAAATTGCATATTATCAATAGCGAAAGCCTCTATCTTCAAGGCTTTAAGACGATTATACTCAGGCTATTGTATAACAATTAGTCTAAACGCCAGTAATGATCTGGTGCCAGCCGCAGCACAGCCGCCCATTCATGCGAATGTTCGCCTTTGGTTTAACCCCGGACGCAAAGAATCGCTGTATATTGTCCCCGGTATTTTCGGCGTTATTCTGTGGGTATTCCCCTCCATGCTGGCCGGGATTGCCATGGTGCGCGAGAAAGAAGAGGGCACCATTGTTCAGGTCTATGCCTCCGATCTGAGCGCCACCGAATGGCTGTTGGGCAAAGAGCTGGCCTACCTGATTGTGGGTTTGGGTGAAACCCTCATTGTGATGACGGTGGCTGTGGTGTTGTTTGGCCTCCGGTTGCGAGGCGACCCGACCACGTTACTGGTGGGAACCGTAACCTACCTAGCGACCAGTGTTGCCTTCGGTCTGTTCGTCGGCACTCGTGCTGGCAACCAAGCTGCAGCCGTTCAGGGGACCGCGATCGCAGGTTTCCTCACGGCCCTGTTGCTGTCAGGCTTCATCTACCGGATTGAAAATATCCCTTTTCCTCTGTCGCTAGTGTCCAACGTAATTCCAGCCCGCTACTACATCGCCATTACCCGTGATGTTTTTGTGCGGGGGACGGGATGGATTGGGGTTTGGTTTGCTGCGGTTGCGATCGCGCTGATTGGCAGCTTCTTTTTTCGTATCGCCACCCGCATTCTCAAACGGATGCAGTTTTCAGACTGATACTCCCTACCGTTGTCTATCGCCCTCAACTCCAACGATATGGGTCACCAGCATTCAGATCCCAGAAAGAAGAATATAGCTGTGAGTGCTGAACGTCCGGTGCAGTCAGTTGTTGGGTACATAAGTTAAGCTGAGGGCACATCAAGTGGTAGGTACGCTATGGATACTTTAGCGAAATAGTTGAGCACTAAGCTCCGAGAGTGGCAGCCTGACATCGTTGACCAAGTGCGGCAGAGGATCGCAGAAATTATCGATCTTGCAGATCAAGACGCCCTAGACATCCTACGCTCCCGCGTAATCGAGCAAGAGGTATTAGATTTACTCGATGAACCCGAAGCCTAGTGAAGTTTGGCTTGCTGATTTAGGATTAGCAGCCAAGACCCGTCCTGTCGTTGTGGTGTCTCGTTATGATACAAATCCACCACGAGCCTTGATTATCTACGTACCGTTCCTGAAATGCACCTCACTCAACCAGGAACCGCTACAATGCACTTCTCCGTTCCGCCGCAAAACCTTGTTGGGCGGCTGGCAGCTTTTGATCACATACGATTCTTCCAGTATCCGGGTTCCCGGCTGCAATGCATAACCGCCAGAATCAGAATGTGGTCTTGTTCAATTGTGTAGAGAACTCCGTAAGGAAACTTGCGTGTCATACATCGTCGGACATCTTCATCAATTGCAACGTGACGTTCAGGAGATTCTCTAATTCGATAAACGGCATCCTCGACAGCATTGATAAAGACTTGCGCCATTTCAGCTCGTCGCCTCGCATAATACTGAACCGCCTCAGCATATTCAGTAAGGGCTTCGGGATGAAACACATACTTCATTACTCAAGCAGTTGCCTCACTTGAGCTAAAGCTTCTTCTCCAGGAATCGGTGTTACCGTACCATTGCGAATCTCATCTCTGCGTCGTTTGGCTTCAGTTACCCAAGTTGCTTGAATGGCTGAGTCGGTGTCAAATTCTAAACTCTCCACTAACTTCTCTGCCAGTAGTGCCCTTGAGACACTGGGTAAGGATAGAATTTCTTGTGTCAGTTGCTCAATTGATTGCATAGATCCTCACAGACTCCGCATCTTGCTCATATTCTAGCCCCGATTAAACTCTGAGCACCCACCGATACTGTCTCACCAATATTTGAAGCCGCCTAACGGCATATTAGGGGCGCAAAAATTTTAAATTGCTACTGAGCTGCTCGAGGTAACGTCCCTTGCACGGCCGTGTTAGACAACACTTATCCTGTCTTGCGAGAAGACTCCACAGGCTCACTCACTTGCTGCCGCCGGTATCGCAAAAACTCTGCAAACGTCTGCACCTCTGCCAACAGATCCTCTGGCATGTCATCTAACAACTGGAATAAGTCTACTTTTGCCGCATTTGATCGCTGCAGTAGAACCATCTGCTGAGACTGCACGACCTCCACTCCTAATGTTTCCCGAAATGCTCCCGTTTCCTGGGCTGTCGCACGGTATAAGCCCTCTGACTCCTGTAGCTTCACCCAATCACCAAACAGCTCTACCAAAAAAGCCTGTCCCGGCTCCAATACCTCTACAACGGTGCCTACTGCTCCGACCGGAGCAGTATCCCCTAGCGCTAGAGAATTACTGAAATCTCCTGAAAGGGAAATCGGCTCCAGTAGCTGAACCTGATCTAATAGCTTAAATTGCTCCATACTCACTCCTGCGACTTTTGTGGAATAGCCGTCACAAACCTAGCGACCGTCTCACCAGAGCGCACAATCCACCCTGACTTCACCCACCAGGATATCCCAGACACACCTTGAATTAGACTGATAGCCTGGTAACGCTCTCCATATTGGTCCTGACGCTGAAATTGCAAATCTGCCACTTTTACACTGTTTAATACGGCTCTATTTCTGTCTATCGACCTCAGCTCCAACGGTGCCAATCACCGGCGCAACAGCTCATCAATACAAAGTAAGTAAGCGTTGGCCGATCAGGGCTAGGGCAACACAACCTGCCGCAAAAACGCTTGCACCGCTTGGGTACAGCCCTCTGAATTTTCCCAGGGGACACGATGGCCTGCATGTGCAATAGCAACCCAGTCCACACCGTCACAGTCTTGAGCCAGCCGTCGCCCCATCTCGCTATACCTTTTATCCAATGCCCCAGATAGATACAAAATCGGTGGCGCTGCCAGTTTCTTGAGGTGAGGCAGCAAATCATCCTGCCGCCCCTTAGAAAAAATATCAAACAGCCGCGCAATCTGTTCTCTAGAGAAGCACTTTTCCGGTCGATCAACTCCGCAGGGAATGCCGTTGAAGACGGGCAGACCATCCCATTCTTGAAGGAGAGGGTGCCAAGGTTCTTTGAGAAAGCGCTGGCCCCAGTATTGATCGGCCTGCAAACAAGACTGGCGATCTTGAAGATGGGGCAACCCCGGATGGGTGCTCAACAAAATCGCACCTTGCCAAAGGTCGGGGCGATGCAACACCGCATGGAGGGCCAGCCTGCCGCCCAGAGAATAGCCCAGGATGATGTTTTGAGTGAATGGGGTGAAAGTAGATGAGGTAGAAGAGACGCGATCGCAAAACAACTCGGCCCAATCCCAAAGATCACGAGCCGTCGTAGACCAGAGATCTACGGGGATAATTTGGACGTCTCGATCGTGCCAAAGTTGGGTCAGCGTTGACTCCCAAACGGTGGGCAGTTGCAAATTACCGTGCAGGCACCAAAGCCGAGTCATACTCACCGCATGAGAGCCTGTTTTGAGCAGGTTGAGACTGTATTCTTGCCCGTCAAAACGGCTCACCATTACGCGTTCTCAACGGAGATTGGCTCTCGCTCAACCCGGATAATATTCTCAGTGACGCTTTCAAAGGTGTCATCGTGACTAATCACAAAGAGCTGCCGGAACGTCTTGAGATGCCCCAGGGCTTCAGCAAGCTGCTGGCGACGAACCTGATCCATATTGGTGGTGGGTTCATCGAAAAAGGCAACGTTGATATCTGAAAGCACCTTCAAGAGTGCCAGTCGAACGGCTAAGGCCGCACACATCTTTTCGCCCCCCGATAGGCTCCTGAAACTGCGCCAATGCCCCTGAGCCTGGACCTGAATCTCATAATCTTCGGTCCACCGCAGCGCTACATCGGGGCGATTGAGTAGTTCACGAAAGAGAGTATCGGCTTCCCAAGAAATTTCAGTGAGATAAAGCTTGGTAATGCGGGGGCCGCTGTGGTTGTAAATGCGACGGGCTTCTCGAATGAGCTGCAGCACCTCTTGCTTTGGTCCTTGCTCGGCGAGAGCTTTTTTGCGTTGCTCAGAGACCTCTTTTCTAAGCTGAAGCTGCTGCTCTAGATATTGCAGTTGAGCCTGTTTGGGAGGGAGGCCCCCCTGAAGCTGATCCTGCTGGCTTTTAGTGCGCTGATAGGTGGCGGTGGTCTCAATAAGCTGCTGAGGGTCGTGATTGTTTGACTGCTGCTGGTATTGCTGCTGAGTCTCTGTGAGCTGTTGTTGAAGGGTGGCTAGGGTTGCGATCGCATCGCTCTTTTCTTGATCCAACGCCTTAAACGTATTGGCTTCATTCCGATGGCGCAGATAAACTTGGTAGACCTCATGGTTCTCTCGCTGAATCTGCTGCTGAGTTTTGAGCTGAGTGTCTAGATCATCAAACGCCTGAAGCTGCTGCTCTATCTCGCGACAGCGCTGTTGCAGTCCTTGGCCGTTTTGCTCTAGCTCAGTGACCTTGGCTCGTAACGGTGCTTCCTGCTGGAGCTGCTGCTGCAAAATCTGAATTTGCCCCTTGGGATTATTCAGCTCAGTCAGCTTGGCGGTAACTGTTTGCAGGGCTGCGGTGAGCGCAGGTTCTTGTTCCAGTTGAGCATTGAGGTTTGTTGACTGCTGGGCAAGGGTAGCAAGCTCTCGATCAAGGGTTTGAAGCTGGTCCTGTTTGGTGGCGAGAGCAGACCACTGCGCCTGTGCCTGCTGAGCAGCCTGAATCTTACTTTGCACCTGCTGGATCTGGCGCTGTAATTTTTTAGCGGCCTTTGGATCACCCAAATCCGTCAGCGTTTGAGTGAGCTGTGCCATCATTTGAGTCGTCAAAGCGACGCCTGCATCCAATGCATCTGCAACGGGGGTAATATTTTTGACCTTGAGAGCCTTGAGATGGTCTAGGGCCAAGTGGACCTGCTGATGGTAGCGATCGCAATGCGGCTCCATCGTATCGACAAGCTGCTGTAGTTCAGCGGCAAATTGCTGAGCGGCCTCGACTCGACTGATGTGCTGGAGCAGATCTTGACACTGGGCTTCTAGGTCAGGGAGCTGCTGCACCTGTGCTTCTAGACCCCGGAGCTGAGCGATCTGCTCACCCAGCGTTTGTTTTGATGTTTGTCGTTGTTGAATCTGAGCCTGTAGATTTTGGACCTGCAGCCTTGTACTCGCAATGGCTTGAAGCTGATTTTGACCATCGACCTGGGACTGCTCTAACGTTTCTTGTTGGGGAACATATTGCTGCCACTGCGTTAGATCGGCTCGCATTGTGTCGTAGGTGGCAAGCTGCCCCTGAAGCTGAGACTGCTCTAGCTGCTGTTTGCTGAGCAGTTGCTGAGCTTGGTCGCGGCGCTTCAGCAACTGCTGCTGCTGTTGTTGTTGAGAAGTTAGAGTCTGCAAGGCTTCACGGGCCTGCTCATAGGCTTGGTAGTGGGGGCGATGCTGGCGACATAGAGTGACAGCCGCTTGAGCGCGACTCCAGGACTGCTCCAGTGTCTGCAGCGTGTCTTGTTTATGAGTCGTTTGGGCCTGGAGCTGTTGGACCTGGTTCGCAAGAGTCTGCAGAGCTTGATCGGCTTTAGTAAGGCGCTCTACTTCGGTTTGCTGCTGCTGCAGTTGTTCAGTGAGCTGAGCAATTTGGGCCTGATCTTTAGCAATCTCTTGCTGCAGTACTGTCGTTTGCTGCTTGAGGTCAGGCCAGTCGGCAAGCTGCTGATCGTAGCCAACAATGGCCCGCTCTAGATCTTTAACCTGACTCTGGGCATAGGCTTCGAGATCTCGGCTTTTAGAGTAAGCCAGCTTGTACTCTTCGACCTTCAATATCGGGTCAAATACCTTTTTGCGATCGGCGGGTCGCTTCAAAAAGTCTACGGTGAAGGTGCCTTGGGGGATGCCGATGGTTTCAGCAAAGAGCTTGCCTAGCTCAGTGGTGGGCGGAACGCCCAAATGCTCACACAGCCACTGCTTCACGTCTTCTATTTTCTTCAAGCCCAAGTTGGCGTTGAGCTGCGGGTCATGAACGCTATAGCCCTGGCTGGTGCAGCGCCGCACTTCATAGACTCGCTCGTCTATTGTTGAAACAAAGGCAACGGTGACCTGAGCGCTTTTAGCCCCTGCCGTGATCATTTCGGGTTTAGTGTAGTCGCTGTGGTCAAAGAGAACCCAGGCGATCGCTTCAAAAATGCTGGTTTTCCCTGCGCCGTTTTCGCCACAGATAGCATTGGTGCCAGGGCTAAATTCGTAGTTGCGATCGCGATGAGCCTTGAAGTTTTTGAGCGTGATCGAGAGAACTTCCATATCGCAGCCGAAGATGAGCCTACTTATCGATTGGCTATATAGCCGACAATAACAAGATTCCTATGATACCGTGACCGACTACTGTCGAGGGATTGATCCTAGCGAATGCGTTCATCGCCTCTGCTGTCTCAGCTTTTTTGCTGCTCGAATGAGGGAAGATGCGATCTCACTTCGATCTAACTGAGTGCCGGGGGGATGTATTCAGAAACATCGCTGACGTGGATTTGGAGTGTTGCGCCAGTGGCTGTTTCTTCGCACCAGATGGAATCGTCGAGATCGAGGGAGGTGGGGCTGTCGATGGTGATGCCTTGGACCTCCGGACAGGTGAGATCGGCGGGTGGTTGGGTTGCGTTGCCTTCTAGCCTGCCTTCGGCAATCGTTTTGGCTTGGGTTAGGGGTTCTTTTGTGCGGCGGGGTTCAATCACTTTTTGGAAATTTCAATTGAAAAGTCTCCCATTCTACTAAAGGAGTCCATAATCATATTCATAGAGGATCTGACTTAAATCATTTGGACTATAGTCAACTAGATTACCTAAATTCTTCTCTCTGAGATAAGGTGTTGCTCTATCAAAAATCCCATAGCAAAAACGATCATTATCAATACGTGACCGATAGCAGACACCTTCAATTTGTTGTTCCAGAGTCCAAATAGCCTCAACCCACTTTCTAGCCTGAGCGTAGTTACCCGTTGTTATACGCGAATCAGCACCCAATCTTACTAAGCCTTCCCCACTCAATTTCGCAAATTTTAGTGGTCGTTCTGATTTAATCTCGAACAAGTTTCTTCGTTTTAGCTCGATTTCTTCAACAGCTTTGGTGTGAGTACGGCCAAAGCACTCAATGAAACAAGTATGAATGTCTTCGCCAAGATAGAGAATACCGTAACTTTGATCAGGTCCATCAAAACGTCCCCAGCCACTTCTATCAAAGTAAATCGCTGACTCATGTTGGATACTATTGAGACGATACCACGGCCCTGATTGCTTGACAGTAATCAAATCTTCTGGGCGTAGATCTACCGGAGGATCTGGGTGATTGCCCGGTAGATCGTTAGCTGGGGTTTGCTTTGCCATAATTTCGAGCTGCCATAACAACAGCTTCTACATGTCCCTCTCGCAATCGGTCGATAGGTGTGTCTCCTTTTAAGGAAGGGTCGCCTGAACAGAGGAAGAGCAAAGGTGTCCACTCTCCCTCTGCATCCAATGCTTGAAGAACCTCCTTTAGTCCAGGTAGCACTTTCCCTTCTTGAAACTGCCAAGATGGATACTGATAACCTCTCCGGCCAAAGCTAACTGCGACAAGCTGCCCATTTCTTCGCCTTTTATTTACGGCTTCTCGACTCATATTAAGTAGATTGGCAACTTGTTCACTTCTCAGCGGAGAATGTCCTTGATAGCTGAGTAACTTTTGTTTGATGGGTAATCCATTCAGGCGATGAACGGCCAATGGATCGTCGGTCAGAATAATCTCCGCCAAAGCTCCTGGCTGAGAAAGAACATCCACGATCGCACTAAGGTCGTTCTGCTTGGAATAATTCGGCCACTGGGATATCGGTTTACTGGCGGCAAGACCCAAGTGGAGGAGTTTTGCCAAAAACATTCCTCTAGGAGTTCCGTCATTAATCTCAGCGAGTACAGCGCCGACCTCCTTCTGCTGATGCTTAGGGGCATCTAAGAAAGATTTGACCTGACGCTTAACTTGAGGGGTGGCGTCACTAATACGCTTGTCTAATGTGATAGGAGACATAACAGTACCCTAGGCTGCAATCAAATATATTAATAGGTTATCAAAGTTGCACAACTTCGTCAACTTCTCCTGAAAGGCTGCTCGCGTCAGCTCACCCAGCAACGTATCGGACATGTGAACTCAGAAGTGCGATCGCAAATCGAAGGGTTGTCGCTAGAACAGACGGAAGCATTAGGAGAAGCGCTGTTGTTGGACTTTACGGAACGCGCTGATCTGGTGGAGTGGCTCAGGAGTCACTAACGTCGCAACTGCTGTAAAGCTGGTGCCAAGTAGCCTGAAGGGCTGATCCTCGGGTCAATGCTAAGGTGTTTTGAGCCGAGGATCTATCGCAGGTTCACGACTCACCAATCGAACCTGATTTTGCTTCACAATCACCGTATTGAGTTTTAGATTGCGCTTCGCAGGCCCATGCACGACCTTTCCCTGGTCGTCATATCGTGATCCATGGCAGGGGCAAATAAATTGATTCTGACCGGCATCCCAGTTGACTGTGCAGCCCAGATGCGAACAGGTGGGATTGATGGCGTATTCTGCGATCTCAGGCCCCTCGTTAATCACTAAATAGTCAGTCGCTGGCTCTTCAAGCCCCTTCACCACAATGCGATCTCCGGGTTGAACCTTAGATAGAAGCTGATCTGCCGAGATCGGTTGTCCACGCTCATCTTGGGCCTGCACACCGGGAAGGTAATCTTTACAGCGGGAGTTGAGCGGTGAAGCAGAGCAGAGATCTTCCAGGGAGGGTTCTACCCCCCCAGCAGGCCGTAAAAACCCAAGGGCGACCGTGGCTGCAGCGCTACCCGCCATATATTGCAAAAACTGTCGTCTGCGGAGGCGAGAAATGAGACGCGGTGAATCAGAGAATAGATGATTCGTCATACGTTAAGTCTCCTGAATTGAGGATCGCAGTAGCCCAGCGGGTTGAACTAAGTCGGAGCCAGGACAGCCCTGCTAATCGCTTCCAAATGGCGGTGATCGGTACCGCAGCATCTGCCCAGAACCATCAGATATTTGAGTTGACGATGCAGAGACCGATTGGGTGCCATCGTCATACGTCTACTGTATCGGTTTCTAAGGTGATCTCTCCTATGGGGAAATTTGAGTCGGAGTGTTTATACCGTTGCTACTCATTTTTGGCTGCTAGGATAGTCTCGTAATATGAGACTCAGACGAATGCCGTACATCTATTGTCATACATAGGTTTTAGAGATTTAGCTCACTCTAAAAGTGTTACCCTGATTTGAACCATACCAAACAATTTAAGAATATCCGGAGGTGATTCCTGCATGAACATAGAAGGTAATCCTGAATTCATTGAATATAACAATCACAAAGTAAAACTGACTGATTTACTGCAGGAACATGAACACATTTTGCAGGATTGCCAGAGTCTCAAAAAGCAAGAGTTCAAGGCTGTGCGTAAGTATAAACAAGAACAACAGCTTAAGCCGTATCAGGCCGAACTGATCAGAATGCAGCAGTATCTTGAAACGACCAAGCGCCGGATGATCATCCTGTTTGAGGGGCGTGATGCAGCGGGTAAGGGGGGAACCATAAGACGTGTGACTCGTTACATGAATGAAAAGCATTACCGTGTTGTTGCCCTGGGCAAGCCCACTGAAGAGCAAAAAACCCAGTGGTTCTTCCAGAAATACGTCGCCGAATTTCCGCGAGGAGGAGAGGTCGTGTTGTTTGACCGTAGCTGGTACAACCGTGCAATGGTAGAACCGGTATTCGGGTTCTGCTCCCGCGAGGACTATAAGAATTTCATGCGCGGCGTCACTGGCTTTGAAAAAGACCTGGTGCGACAGGGAGCTATTCTGGTAAAGCTCTATTTCAGCGTGACTCGCGAAGAACAGGCACGACGGTTTGAAAGGCGTAAGACCGATCCGCTGCGCCAGTGGAAACTGAGCGAGGTGGATGTTCAAGCGCAAGACAGGTGGGATGACTTTACGAACCAAAAGCGTGAGATGCTAAAGAAGACTCACACGACCTATGCACCCTGGGTTGTCATTCGTTCTAACAACAAACATAATGCGCGTTTGAACGCGATAAAAGTGATACTTAATTCTGTACCTTACGAGCGCTTGAACCCTGAGCTAGATTTTATTCCTGATCCAGAGATCGTCATTTCTGGTTCGCGGGAACTCGAATGTCTGGAAGCGGAAAAGATACAAAACGCGAGCTACGGCCTAGATTCTGCTGCCAATACTCAGTGAAAGCACAACGGGAGCATCCCACTTTCGCAGATATACTCTTTTAGGCAACAGCGGAATCAATGCTTTCAGATCATCTTGAGAATGTTTTGTCGAAAGTGGGATGCTCCCAAGCACAACCTGCAACCAGTGGTGGCCCCGATCAAGTCTAAAGTTTTACACATACCAATTTTGGTGTCTCCCCTCATGGTGGTGTGTCATGAAGGGGCTTTTTCGAGAAAGGAATCTCATATCGTCTCAGCATCGTCTATGGCAGCAAGCTTAGGGATACTACTCTCAAGGCTTTCGAGGGTATTGGTCTCGACCCAAATGATATCCATCTTCAAGCGATCGCAGATGATGATACTGTGACCCTTTCACAATATATCTAGTCTTCTGGGTGTTCCACTCATTGCCGATATCTTAAAAGAAGAGTAGAATTTACTTGAATTTTGGTTAGTGTCTTTAGTTATTCGCCACGGAATCCCATGCTGTTTTAGAAGCCATATGCAGTGGGCCTTCTAAAATCGGCTTCTACGGGTGGCGAATAAATCGAGACACTAACAATTTTTCAATGGTTTTTCCTTTTTAACATACGAGTAGCTAGCGAGAATAGGAATTTTAAATATGGCTTTAGATCAACTCGAAGCATTTTTATTAAAAATGCAGTCTGAACCTGCACTTAAAAATGAAGTGCGTGCAACATCAACTGCAGATGATGTTGCGCGAATAGCACTAAAGCTTGGCTTTGAATTTTCGGGTGATGAATTATTAAGAATGTCAGGCAAGAAAGTTGGGAGGGTTACTGTTGAAAAAACCGATCTTCCTGGAGAGTATAATTAAATAATTTTTAAATATCTGATTGTAAAAATATTGGAAGAATCAATACGCTTGTGTTGCATTAATGCCTCAGGGGTATCAACTTAAGACGGGACAAGTTGTATAGAGGGCTTTCTGGACATTTTGGGTTTTAATGTACGTCGTGCCCTGGGCAAGTCACCCATATTCAGAACAACCCACTCAAATAAGT
>JBHJNL010000049.1:0-11148 GCA_050330855.1 Thermosynechococcaceae cyanobacterium
CGGTTCAGTCCAGTGATGGCTCGTGTCAGGCGGTCTTGGTTGAGAATCCGTTCGTGATTCAGCATGGGTAGGTCACTATGAGACTTCTTGCTATTATCCACTATTTACCAACAGGTCTATTGATCATCAGGTGCTTAATGGGTCTAGCCTTAACCAAATCCATCACTGCAAAAAACTCAGGATGCAGCGTTGGCTCACCGCCGCTGAGCTGCACCACTTGGGGTTCGCCCTCATTGGCGACCACTGCATCGAGCCTCTGCTCAATGACGGCTAGGCTGCGATGGCGTCGGGGCTGCTGCCGTTGACCGAATTCCGCAACCCCTGAATCGGCATAGCAAATCGGACAGGTAAGATTACAGCGATCGGTCAGTTCAATCAGGGTTAGACAGCTATGCTGCTCGTGATCTGGGCATAGCCCACAGTCATAGGGGCAACCGTGGCGAATGGGGGTATTGAACCGCAGGGGCATGTCGCCCGGTTTAATGAAGGCTTGGGTCTGGCGATAATAGTCAACATCATCAGCAATTAGCACCTCTTCCTGCCCGTGGGTGGGGCAGTGCTTAATCAGATAAACGCCCTCATCCTGAAAGACAATCTTGGCCTATACCTTGCTCAGGCATTGGGAGCACAGGCTATTGGTGAGGGCATAGAACAGGTAGGGGCGAGTGGGCATAGAACTACCTAGGAATAGAGGATAGTTGAAAGAGCTGGCGCGCACAGTATAGCAGTCCGATTAGGCAGGCCATCTGCACCGCGCTCATGCCCCAGAGGGGATGAAAATCTGGCTTCAGAAAGTCAACCCCAAACCGGAAACTCAGATAGGAGGCCAGATAAATTTGAAAGCGCACTCCAGAGGGATACTTTTTGGTTCGCAGTGACCACAGCATCAGCCCCAGACTCGCCAAAAAAATAATTTCGTAGAGTTGGGTCGGGTGGCGGGCGATGCCATCGCCAAAGTCGATGCCCCAGGGTAAATCGGTGGCAATGCCGTAGGTGCGATCGCTCAGCCCTGTCAGAAAACATCCCACCCGTCCAATGGCGGTACCGGCAATGAGGGGATAAACAAAGGTATCCCCGGTAGATTTGGTCAGACCGATGCGAGACTTTATAAGTTCTACCCCGACCACAGCCCCCAGCAATGCCCCCACCACGGTTTTACCTTGGGGAATCAGCAGTAGCCATTGCTGCCAGTGTTGTCCTAGCAGTAGGTCAAGATGCTGCAAAAGGACCAGTCCCTTGGCTCCGATTAAGGCTCCCACTAAGCCACCCACGATCACAGAACTACGCTGGGAGAAGGGAATTGTATCTGACTTGACGTTGCGGAGCAGGAGACGGAGTGAGATCGTATAGCCCAGAGACTCAAAGAGAAAGTGGGGATGAATTTTCCAGGAACCAATCCCGATGTAGAAGGGAAACTGCATTTCTTCAAGATAGCCGATGTGGCGTGGCCTTTTGAGCACTCCATACCTATCGCGATTCCGACTCAGTGTTTTTGTACTAGTTTCGAGGCAATAGCTATTTCCGTATCGGCTGGCAATGGGTTAAGACTGCCTTGTGAGTTTCGTTTCATCCACAGCCAATCTTTGCCTCTGATGAAGAATCTGCGTAAGCTGCAATGATCGGTGAAAAGATGTGCTCTTCTCTTCACCCCGACGGGTTGCACTCCCAGCAGGGATAAACTCAATCTCCATTGCGATTAAGTAAGTCTCGACAAATATTCCCAATAACGACTGGATTAACTCATGGGATTCACCCAACGTCATTAGTTCAATCCATCCGTCTAAAGAAGTAAAGCGCAGCTCAGAAGATTCAGACAAAAGCTGTTCTAACGCCTCAAACTCTTGCCAATCGTAGGTTTTTGGTAAGACAAGCCGCTGTTCTAAGCGAGTACTCGGCAGATTGACAGATGCAACACTCATGAGTGTCAACCTGCTACACAAGCTGATTGTAGTTCATTGCCTCAGTTTGTCCCTCGGCAATCTCTTGCTTCTCACGACGAGCTACAGCAATGCCGCTTTCGCCATTTCTCAGCGAAAATTCAGATAGCACCTTGCCCAAACGCATACTCTAAAGACAACGAGAGCAAGATTTTTACGCGATGCCCATTGATCAGGACAACCTCAATCATATTCTGGTCATCATCCCAGTTTTAAACGAAGAGTCCACCATCAAAAGCGTGATTGAATCTCTTCAGGGCCACGGATTGCAGTTTATTCGAGTCGTTGATAATGGCAGCACGGATGGGAGTGTTGCGATCGCAACCCAAGCCCATGCTGAAGTCGTCCAAGAACCCATTCCCGGCTACGGTCAAGCCTGCTGGCGAGGACTGCAAGATATTTCTGAACACATCGAGTGGATCTTTTTCTGTGATGGGGATGGCAGTGATGACCTCAGTGAACTGCCCCGGTTTTTAGCCCAGCGGGAGTCCTTTGACTTTATTGTGGGCGATCGCCGCGCTACCCCCACCGGCCGCGCCGCCATGACCGTAACCCAAGGCTTTGGCAACCAACTCGCCACCCGTCTGATCGCCCTGGGCTGGCAGTATCGATATCACGACCTCGGTCCCCTTCGCCTCATTCGCCGCTCTGCGCTAGAGCAAATTCAGATGCAGGATCGAGGCTTTGGCTGGACCGTCGAAATGCAGGTGCGAGCCATCGAATGCGGCCTCAAAATCTGTGAGCTGCCCGTTGGCTATCGCCGCCGTCTTGGAGGACGCTCCAAAATCTCTGGTACCCTATCCGGCAGCATCCAAGCCGGGATCGTGATCTTGAGCACCCTCGGTCAGCTTTACCGTCGCCGGGGGCAAGCACCTCAAATAGATGACGCCACCGATGAACAGACCGTCGCTCAAAAACGCTGGCTGTGGCTCAGTACCCTACTGCTGATCGCGGGCTGTGCCTTAACGGCTCCCTATGGCGACTTTCAAAGTGTTGATTCATTTACGCGCTTTGGTCTCGGCATTGTTGTTTTGAGTCTTGGCTTTATCGTTTCATGGCTGATTCGGCACCTTAGCGCCGTCTGGTTTTGGGGTGTTAGTATTGCCGCCCGTTTACTGCTGCTGCCCATGCAATCGGGTGATGATATCTGGCGCTATCTCTGGGAAGGTCATATTCAAAACCTAGGGTTTAGTCCCTTTCATTACGCCCCTAACGCTGCAGCCCTGATCAGCTATCGAACATCGTGGTGGGCGCAGATGAATCACCTAGATGTATCAGCCATTTATCCGCCCCTAGCACAGTGGGGGTTCCGAGGATTAGCAGCCCTGTCTACCTCCGTGCTGCTATTTAAGTGCGGCTTTGTCCTCGCCGATCTGCTCATTTGTGTGCTTCTGAGCCGCCGGTTTGGCTACGCTCAGACCTTACTCTACGCCTGGAACCCAATTGTTTTATACTCCTTTGCCGGTGGCGGGCACTACGATAGCTGGTTTGTGCTGCCCCTGGTTGCGGCTTGGCTCTGCTTTGATGCGCTCGAGGTTCAAGGTGTCCTCAGCACACCGCGATCGCTGATATGGAGTGCCCTGTGTCTAGGCTTGAGCATCGCGACAAAGTGGATTTCACTCCCCATCCTGAGCTTCTTGGTGTGGCGAACCCTGCAGCAGCGGCTTAAATGGGTGCCGTTTGTAGTGCTATGCACCTGCTTACCCATCGTGGTTACCGCCCTACCCTTCTGCGCCAACGGCACCTGTCCCCTGGTGCCCACTGCCTCCACCTTTGTTTCCCATGGGCGTAGTGCCGAACTGATTCCCTATTTACTAGAAAAAATTGATATTCTCCGGTGGAATAACTGGACGTTTCTAATCCCTTTGGGGGCTGGGGGACTCTGGCTCTTGCTAAAGACGCGTAGCTTTGGCCCGTTTACAGAATCTTTCTTAGGACTGCTGCTGATTTTATCCCCGATTATTCATGCCTGGTACTTTACTTGGCTGGTGCCCTTTGCCGTCATGAGTCGCAATTTGGGCACGCGTCTGGTGAGTCTCTCTGTCTTTGTTTACTTTGCCTTGCCCTTTCGCAGCGCCACCTTTGACGGTCCTTGGTTTCTGTCTAACGGAGAACGGGCAGCGCTGTGGCTTCCATTTATTTTGGGATGGCTCTGGACCCTGAAACACCGAGTTGTCAAAACGCTCCCAGAAACTCCGAGAGGGAACACCCCCCTCGGCACGAACACTTAACCTTACCCCAGTGTTCTTTCATGAAAAACTCAGATGCCTTTGCTTTGATGTTTAATAGACAGCGACTCCTTGAGGACCAATTGATTATGAAATTGCGTGTATCCCTTGTGCTTCTCCCTAGCATGTTCTTGATTAGCTGTAGCCTACCTGCCCTTGAGAGTCAGCTCCAGCAGCCCGCCTCGTCACAGATTGTCAGCAGCATCAAGGCCGGGAAACCTTTTTTGTATGAAGACTACGCGAAGACGTTGAAGGCCTACGTTAACGATGAGGGGTTAGTGAACTATGCGGCTCTGCAGCAAAATCGAGAGAGTCTAGACCGCTTTAATGCCACCGTTGCGGCTGTCCCGGCTGATGTGTATGCAGGCTGGAGCGAACCTGAAAAGCTAGCCTTCTTAATGAACGCCTATAATTCTTTAACGCTACAGGCCATCATTGATCAAAAGCCTCTCAAAGGCAGTATTCGCGACATTACAGGTGTTTGGGATATTACGAAGTTCCAGGTTGCCGGCGAGAAGAAGACGCTCAACGATATTGAGCACGGCACTATTCGAAAAAGCTTTAATGAGCCTCGCATCCATGCCGCTTTGGTTTGCGCTGCAATGAGCTGCCCCATTCTACGCAATGAACCTTACACCAGCGAAAAGGTTGAGGCTCAGCTTGACGAGCAGGTGAAGACTTGGCTGGCTCAACCTGAGAGTGGCTTCAAGATTGATCGCCAGAATAAAGCCGTCTTTCTCTCTAAGATTTTTGACTGGTACGGTGATGACTGGAAGCCTAGCTATGCGGTTGAAGGCAAATTCGGCGGTAATGAGAAAGAGCGGGCGGTGCTCAATTTTATTAGTAACTACCTTAGCCCTGAAGACAAAGCCTATTTAGAGCAGGGCGATTATCAGGTCAAGTATTTAGGATACGACTGGGCACTTAATAAACAATAAGGGGCTAATTTCAAGTAAATAGCATAGGGTTAGGCTCTCAATATCAGTGTAATGATCTTCAGGAATTTGTGTCTACTGCTCTACAGAACACTCACTGAATATGCACGGATAGCCCTATCTAAAGTTGCAAGCGTTAGCCCATTTTGTAAGGCTTGGCAGATGAGCATTCTATCAAAGGGGTCACGATGGAGTAGTGGCAGTTGTGCTAGCTGAGTCACGCTGCTTTCATCAAGGTCAAGACTGACGATTTGATGAAGATCTCGCTGCTTAGGCAAATATATTGCCGGATGTTCTGGGAGAGGTAGTTTTCCTAATTGATACTTTACAATCGATTCCCAGACTGAAACCGCACTAAGATAGACCTCGTTGTCTAGATCACGAATAGCGGTCTGAACATCAATGGGTAATTGAGTGCTGACATTGATAAACCACAGAAAGATGTACGTATCTAGCAGAATTTTCATTTGCCCTCGAAGGCATTAAGGAGATCTTCAGGCAAGGGATCATCAAAATCATCTGGGATAGTAAATTCACCCGCACAAAGGCCAAAGGGACGCAGTGTTCCTTTGCTGGTAATGGGCCTAAGTTCGGCAATCGGTTGATTAGAGCGAACAATCACAAGAGTTGTACCCGCCTCTACTTGATGCAGATACTTCAAAGGATCTCGTTGAATTTCATCAATACTTACATTCAGCACTAATCTACCCCCGATCAAATTTAGTGGATAGAACAGTTTTCCAGAAAGCCTTTAGTGTTTTCAACACCCTTCTATTATGCTGTGTTGATGGAGAGAGTTAAGGGTAATGGCAAATTCCCAATGGCAGTTTTGGATCGATCGCGGCGGTACGTTTACCGATATCGTGGCACGAGAACCAGACGGATCGCTGACCATTCATAAGCTCCTCTCTGAAAATCCCTCTGCTTACCCGGATGCTGCTTTGCAGGGTATCCGAGAACTGATGGGTATAGAGGCCGATCAGCCCCTGCTGACCGAGCAAATTGATGTAGTGAAAATGGGGACCACGGTGGCGACGAATGCGCTGCTAGAACGAAAGGGCGATCGCACCCTCCTCATCACCACAAAAGGCTTTGGCAATCTCCTGCGTATTGGCGACCAACATCGGCCCGATATCTTTGCCCTAGAGATTGTCCTGCCCCAGATGCTGTACGAGCAGGTGGTAGAGGTCAACGAACGCTATAGCGCCCAAGGCGAAGAGCTGCAGCCCGTCGATTTAGAAACCGCCCGGAAAGATCTTCAGGCTGCCTACGATGACGGGATTCGGAGCTGTGCGATCGCATTTTTGCATAGCTATCGTTACCCCGACCACGAACAACAGGTAGCAGAACTCGCGCAAACCATCGGCTTTACTCAAATTTCTAGCTCTCACCAAGTCAGTCCTCTGATTAAGCTCGTCAGTCGAGGTGATACAACCGTTGTGGATGCCTATCTGTCCCCGATTCTGCGGCGCTACGTCGATCAGATTGTGGCGGAACTGGGGAGTGCTCGACTGATGTTTATGCAGTCCAATGGGGGGCTAGTGGATGCCCATTATTTTCAAGGAAAAGACAGCATTCTTTCCGGTCCGGCGGGGGGTGTTGTAGGGGCGGTGCAGACCTGTGCTGTGGCAGGTCGCTCTCAACTGATTGGCTTTGATATGGGCGGCACCTCCACCGATGTTTGCCACTATCGCGGTGAGTATGAGCGAGTGCTTGAAACCGAGCTAGCCGGGGTGCGTCTGCGAACGCCGATGATGGATATTCACACCGTTGCGGCGGGAGGCGGCTCCATTCTGAACTTTGATGGGGCCAGATTTCGAGTCGGCCCTGAGTCGGCAGGGGCCAATCCAGGACCGGCCTGTTATCGACAGGGTGGGCCGCTGACGGTGACGGACTGCAATGTGATGGTGGGTAAAATTCAGCCAGCGTTTTTTCCGCAGGTGTTTGGTGCCAACTGTAATCTGCCGCTGGATGTGGAGCCGGTTCAGCAGGGGTTTACAGCACTAGCGCAGCGGATTGAGAAAAAAACCGGGCAGCGCCAGACCCCGGAGCAGGTGGCGGCAGGGTTCCTCGCCATTGCGGTGGAAAATATGGCGAATGCGATCAAGAAAATCTCTCTACAGCGCGGCCACGATATTTCGGACTATACGCTGTGCTGTTTTGGCAGTGCTGGGGGCCAGCATGTCTGCCAGATTGCAGAGGGGCTGGGCATCAAAGAAATTTTGATTCATCCCTTTGCGGGGGTGTTGTCTGCCTTTGGGATGGGGCTGGCGGATCTAAGGGCCAGCCGTCAGCAAACCGTAGAGGTTCTGCTCGAAGACGGTTTAGAACCGTTGAACTCAAGCCTCGCAACGTTAGCAGCGGCAGTGCAGGATGATCTGGTGCGGCAAGGCGTTGCCAGGGATGTCGTCGAGGTGAGATCGCACCTTTATCTTCGCTATACCGGCACCGATGCGCCTTTATTGGTGGATCTTGCCGAGCCAGCCGTCATGCAGACCCAGTTTGACACTCTCCATCAGCAGCGTTATGGGTTCGTCGTACCGGAGCGATCGCTAGTGGTGGACTCCATCGCGGTAGAAGGAATCGCCGCCACCGCTAAAACAGCAGATTTAACGGCACAACCCCAGCGGTCTGGACCGGCTCAGGCTCTTTCTACGGTAAAGATCTTCACCCATCACCATTGGCATGAAGCCCCCATTTTTCAGCGGCAAGATCTGCGTCCCGGCGATCAGATTACGGGGCCAGCGTTGATTGTGGAAGCGACTGGCACCAATGTCATTGAACCCGGTTGGCAAGCCCAGGTGATTCCACAACAGCATTTGCTGATTCGACAGGTTGCAGTTTCGTCACTGGAGCAAAGCGATGATCCTGAGAGACCGAAAGCGACCGCCACCTCCTCAGACGCACCAAATCCCATACTTCTAGAAATCTTCAATAATCTGTTCCGGGCCATTGCTGAGCAAATGGGCGTCACGCTTCAAAACACCAGCTACTCCGTCAATATCAAAGAGCGTTTAGATTTTTCCTGTGCTTTGTTTGATGGCGCAGGGCAGTTGATTGCCAATGCCCCCCATATCCCCGTTCATTTGGGTTCAATGGGAGATAGCGTTCAGTCCGTCATTGCAGCCGCAGGCGATCAGTTTCAGCCCGGAGATGTTTACGTCCTCAACGATCCCTACAACGGCGGCACCCATTTGCCGGATATCACGGTGGTTACCCCCGTTTTTATCGGAACAGACCCTTTATTTTATGTTGCCTCTCGGGGCCACCATGCCGACATTGGCGGCATGACGCCAGGGTCTATGCCTGCCCATAGCCATACCCTTGACGAAGAAGGGATATTGATTGCGCCGTTTCATGTGGTGGAACAGGGGCACCTTCAAGAGCAAACCTTTCGGAAGCTACTGCTGGAGCATCCTTACCCAGCCCGAAATCCAGACCATAATGTCGCGGATTTGCAGGCCCAAATTGCCGCTAATCAATGCGGTGTTCAAGAGCTGCTCAAGATGGTAGATCACTATGGTCTTGCGACGGTGCAGGCTTATATGGGCCATGTGCAGGCCAATGCTGAACAATCCGTGCGGCAAGTGATTGACCGACTCCAGGACGGTCAGTTCACTTATCCGATGGATGGGGGCCGTCAGATTCAGGTGACCATTACTGTGGACTCCCAAGCACGAAGCGCTCGGATTGATTTTAGTGGTACTTCACCTCAGCAAGCCGATAACTTTAATGCCCCCGTTGCGATCGCAAAAGCAGCCGTTCTCTACGTCTTTCGCACCCTCGTCTCTGCTGATATTCCCCTCAATGCGGGCTGTTTGAAGCCGCTCGACATCTATATCCCAGCCGACTGCTTCTTGAATCCCAAGTCACCGGCTGCCGTGGTTGCGGGTAATGTGGAAACCTCGCAGGCCATCGTTAATGCGCTCTACGGTGCATTGGGTACAATGGCGGCCAGCCAAGGCACCATGAATAACCTCACCTTTGGTAATCAACGCTGCCAGTACTACGAAACCATCTGCGGCGGCACCGGCGCAGGCGCAACCTTCAATGGTGCTGATGCCGTCCATTCTCACATGACCAACTCACGCCTAACCGACCCAGAAATACTAGAGTGGCGGTTCCCGGTGCGGCTAGAGCGGTTTGCATTGCGAACCAACAGCGGTGGAGCAGGGCACCATCGCGGTGGAGAGGGTGTCATTCGCCAGTTTCAGTTTCTAGAACCGATGACGGTTTCCCTTTTATCGGGGCATCGCACCATTACCCCCTTTGGCCTTCAGGGGGGCCAGTCTGGCAAAACCGGGCAGAATCTGTTGCAGAAACAGGACCAGCTCACGCCTTTATCTGGGTGTGTAACAGTAAGCGTAGAGAGTGGCGATCGCTTGTTAATTAAAACCCCTGGTGGTGGCGGTTTCGGCATCTAAACATTTTTCAGCTTGCCAGACGTTAATACTCCTGAGACTTAAAAATGGTTCAAGCCAATGTTGAACCGTCCGTTTTGACTGGGCATTATAGACACAGTAAAGGATTCGGTGTAATCACCGACGGCAGATTCAAGCAAAATGCAGAGAATTGTAACAGTGATACTTTTGTCGTTTCATTCTGCAAGTGCATCCTAAGGCCCCTGTGCTTTGCTCCGTTGACTTTGGCTTTTATTCCATTAGGGTCTGATGGTCTAAAGTTCTACACTCCCGAAGAACGTACTGGTAAATTTTGTTCATCAGTGCTTCTAAACGGCTACTCAATATGCATAAGTGACTTAAAAATTGCTATGACTCAATCTGACACTAAGCGCAATACGCAACCGATCGAGCTACTCAAAAGTGGTCAGCTCTTAGCATTATCTAAAGATGAGCCAGCCGGCTTGATTTTACAGAAACCCTTCCATGCAGAATTTGTAGGGCCAGGGGCTGCCGTCGGCGGTATGTTCGATGTTCAATGCGTGACCATCCATACTCTCGGCAAGGCTGAATTTACTGTTCCTGAGAATAAAGAAGAGCGCCAAGTTGCCTTTAATCAGCGCTTAGAAGACATCTCGCTGATTCAAACCCTCTGCGACGAAGTGCCCCTCAAACGCGCCATTGCTTTACTAGAGCTATTTCGCGAAAAGCAGTTTGCGCTAGATGAAATTCAAACCATTCCCAATGAAGTCCTAGCCAAACTGGTGGGTGTCTTGCCTTCCACTTTTGAAATGGCTTGGCAGCAACAACTCGGACCTGCCTTGAGCAATCAACCGGCAGCGTTTGAAGAGTACGCTGTCGCCTAAAATGGTGAGATCGCACCCTCAGCAGCAATAAAGGAGCGCCCATTAGGCATTCCGCTACGTGATGGATGACTGCTATTGTCGAAGAGATCCCTCTGCCGAAGATCTTCGATGACCTCTTTTTTACGCCCTCACCTGCAATCAGTGCCGGGGTATACACCAGGTGAGCAACCGCCCCCTGGTACGGTTGTCATTAAGCTCAACACCAACGAGAATCCTTACCCACCCTCTCCTTTAGTTTTTCAAGCCCTAGAAAGTGTTGACGGAGAGCTATTGCGTCGGTACCCTGATGCGTCGGCCCGAACCTTCCGAGAGGCCGCAGGGCAAGTGCTTAATATTCCACCGGACTGGATTACTGTGGCAAACGGCAGCGACGATTTGCTGAGCATTATCATGGCCGCCTTTGTGGGCAGTGGTGATCGGGTGGTGTATCCCATGCCCACCTACGTGCTCTATCGCACCTTGGCCCAGCTTCAGAATGCATACCCCTGGGAAGTCTCCTACGACGACTTATTCACCCTACCGCTGGAGCTGTTGATATCCGCTCAAGGAGCGGTAACCTTCATTGCAGCCCCTAACAGTCCGTCAGGAACGTCGATTCCTCTTGAGCAGTTAAAGCAGCTTGCGTCTCAGTGTGAGGGCGTCTTGGTCATTGATGAAGCCTACGTTGATTTCGCCGAAACCAATGCACTGAGCATCGTCCGTGATCATGACAATGTGATTCTTTTGAGAACGCTCTCTAAGGGATATTCGCTGGCGGGGCTGAGGTTGGGGTTTGCGATCGC
>JBHJNL010000050.1:0-88083 GCA_050330855.1 Thermosynechococcaceae cyanobacterium
CTTAAAGCGGGACACTTTAGTGTGGGTCTTATCTAACGAAAATGGCTGAAGCGCTTACTCTATCAGGCAAAAGCTAAAATCCATGCGGGGCAAGCTGTCCCGCCTTAAGTTGGTACCCCATTTAATACTGTTATTTTCCCTAGGAAACCTATATGGATAGCCACTGTCCCTCTCTCGGTCGTCGGGATTTGTTGCGGGTGGGTGCGATCGCAACCCTAACCCTAGCGGCAACCCACCGTGGATTCAACTCACCGGCTCAAGCGGCTGAACTGACCGCTCTCAAGCCCAACGCAGCTCTCCAAAAGTTGATGATCGGGAACCAACGGTTCGTGCAGCATCAGCCCCAGTATCCGCACCAGACGGCGGCACGTTTGCAGGAGGTGGCCCAATCTCAGCATCCCTTTGCCACCATTCTGAGCTGTGCCGATTCCCGTGTCCCCGCCGAGATTTTATTTGACCAAGGGATTGGCGATCTTTTCGATGTGCGAATTGCCGGCAATATTGTCACCCCTGAATCGATGGGTAGCATCGAATACGCGGTTGAGTTATTGAGCACCCCAGTTTTAATGGTGTTAGGGCATGAGCGCTGCGGGGCCGTCACGGCAGCGGTACAAAATGAGCCGCTCCCCGGAGATATCAGCACCTTCGTCGACGCCATTCTACCCGCCGTTGCGCGGGTCCAAAATAAACCCGGAGATGCCGTAGATAATGCCGTTACCGCCAATGTTGCCTACCAGATTGAACAACTGTTGAGATCGACCTTGATTAAAGAACGAGTTCGATCTGGCACATTGAAGCTTGTTGGCGGTCGTTATGATCTCGATACCGGCACCGTCACGATGGTTGCTTAGTGGGCTGACTGACGCAATACTAACGGCTATGGTATGTCAGTCTGCATTGCTGGCTGCTGCAGCGGCACAGTCATCCATGACCGATAGGGTAAAAATTACATGGCTACCCCTTGGTTCACGCTCGTTAATGGTCTTCATTTCAAGAATCTGCGGGGGGACTTATATGGCGGCATCACCGCTGCGGTGGTGGCCCTCCCCTTAGCTCTAGCCTTTGGGGTTTCATCAGGGGCCGGAGCCATTCATGGCCTCTACGGTGCCATTTTTGTTGGTTTTTTTGCGGCTCTCTTTGGCGGCACCCCTTCTCAAATCTCAGGCCCCACCGGCCCGATGACGGTGGTGATGGCAACCATTATCACCACACTAACCGCCAAGCACGGCGTCGATGTGGGCATGGCGATGGCCTTTACCGTTGTCATGCTGGGGGGGCTATTTCAATTCTTATTTGGGGTGTTCAAGCTCGGAAAATTCATTACCCTAATACCCTATACCGTGATCTCTGGCTTTATGTCAGGGATTGGCGTCATCATTATTTTGCTGCAGATTGGCCCTCTGCTCGGTCAAGCCCCCTCGGGGAATGTGATGTCGTCACTGCTTGAGATCCCGAAGGTCTTATCTCAAATTGAACCCACTTCTGCAGGGTTAGGCGTTCTGACGCTGGCGATTGTATTTCTGTGGCCGCCCAAGCTAACTCGGGTGGTTCCGGCCCCGCTGCTGGCTCTGATTATCTGTACGCTGCTGTCGGTGTTTGTGCTGCCGGATAACCCTGATGTTCGGGTAATCGGTGAAATTCCGGCTGGTTTGCCTGTGTTTCAACCGCCCAACTTTAATCTCGGTGTGCTCAAAGAGATGGTGGGCTATGGCATCATGCTGGCGATCTTGGGGGCCATTGACTCGCTGCTAACGTCGCTGGTCGCCGATAATGTCACCCGAACCCAGCACAACTCAGATCGAGAACTGATGGGGCAAGGGGTCGGTAATTTACTCGCCGGTCTCTTTGGCGGTTTGCCAGGGGCCGGGGCCACCATGCGAACGGTGATTAATGCCCAGGCGGGCGGCAGTACACCGCTCTCGGGAATGGTTCACGCACTGGTGCTGTTGATTATTGTGCTGCAGGCCAGTAGCCTCACCGAGCCGATCCCCCATTCAGTCTTAGCCGGTATTTTAATCAAGGTGGGGATTGACATCATTGACTGGGTCTTTCTAAAGCGAGCGCACAAGCTCTCTCTGAAGGGGGCAGGGCTAATGTATCTGGTGCTGTTCTTGACCGTTTTTGTAGATCTGATTACGGCGGTGGCCGTGGGTGCCTTTATTGCCAATCTGTTAACGGTGAAATCTCTGACAGATTTGCAGGTGAAGGATATGAAGATCATCGCAGGCCCCACAGATGATGGGTCATTGACTGAGGCAGAACAGGATTTATTGACCCAGATGAAGGGCCAGGTACTGCTATTTTCGCTGGGGGGACCGATGAGCTTTGGGGCGGCGAAGGCGATCTCGCAGCGCATGAAAATTGTGGAAGAGTACGAGGTCATTATTCTGGATCTGAGCGATGTACCCAGGGTTGGGGTGACCGCGTCTCTAGCCATTGAGAATATGCTCAAGGATGCGCTACAAAAGGGACATGCAGCCTTTCTGGTGGGCGCAAATGGACAGGTGAAGGCGCGGTTGAAGAATCTAGATATTATCCATGATCTGCCCGAGCATCACTGGTCAAGCGATCGCCTCCAGGCTTTGCAGCAGTCTTTGAAGCTAGTGCAGGGAAATGCCGGGGGAATGGCTGCGGTGACCGATGCTCCCAGCGGTTACCCAAACCCATAGCCACGATTGACCCAATAATGCCAATCTGCGATCGCCTGCTGTGTTTCTGCATCTGCCTCTGGAGCCTCTACCTGGCTCAAAGGCACTCCTAACACATCATCATCCCAGTTGATATCTATAAACATTTCCCGTTCGCACTCGTCTGCTGGTGCCATGCCCACCACTGTTACTGCGGCTCCTTTTTTCACAGGAGAAATATGCCGTTTATCAATGCAGACTGCGGAAAAAGGAAACTGTATGGTGTCATTAAGGTAGTAGTACCAGCCCATTGCCTGTTCTTCTGGCCCGTAGGCATCTACGATAACTTCCATGATGATGCGCTCTTCGCGTTCAGAGTTTTGTTCGATGCGAGTCATATTGCAACCTCAGAAAGTGACGAATCCGCCTGGTAGAGTTCCTTTATACGATATTTATCCCTAAATAGTCGCCCTGCCATCATGATCGTAGAAGTCACAATCTGGGTCTTAACGCCACCGACTGAGCACGTGTTCGATAACCTGCGGGCCGCAGCGGCAGAGCTAACTAACCAGCGAAGCAGTATTCAGGCACGCTGGGTTGATGAGGGCAATCGCGTTGCTTTGATCACTCGCTTTTCCATGAAGACGGCTGCTCAATACAAGGTCGTCGACCAGATTGACCGTGAGTTTAAGTATTGGACTTTCGATTTAGAAGATTACCAAGATATTCAGATCGTATTCCTTAAACCAACGGCAAGGCGAGGTGACCCATGAGCGAGTACCAATACTACGAATTTCAGACCGTAGATCGCCGCCTCACTGCCCAAGAACAGGCTGCCATCAATAAGCTCTCTAGCCGGGTTCGTCTAACGCCGACCCAAGCCATCTTTCTCTATAACTATGGCGACTTTCACCATGACCCCAAGCAAGTCCTCACGAAATACTTTGATGTGATGTTGTACCTTGCCAACTGGGGCACCTGGCAATTGATATTTCGGTTGCCGAAGACGATTGTAGACCCGCAGTGGTTTCAGCCCTACGAGCTAGAGCATTGCATCACGGTAACCCAAACCTCTGAATCCATCATTCTCGATCTGCAGATCAATGAGGAAGAGGGCATCGATGGCTGGGTGGAAGGCGAAGGATGGCTATCGCGCTTATTGCCCCTTCGCGATGAGTTATTGAGGGGCGATCTGCGGCTGCTGTATCTGACCTGGTTGCGAGTGGCCCCTGCCCATAGATATGAGCTAGAAGACGATCCCGTAGAGCCACCGATTCCGCCAAATCTAGGTCAGCTTTCTCCAGCGCTAGACGCATTCATTGATCTCGTTGAAATGGATCCTGATTTTGTAACCGCCGCTGCTCAAGGGAGTCCTCGCCAGCAATCGACGGCAGAGCCGCCTCTCGAAAACTAGCTATCGGATTTATCAAAGGCCGAGCGAGAGGACTTTTTGCTGAAGCTAGTGCGGCGCGAACCCAATGTTGATCTGCAACTCATTAACCGTCTTCAGGAGTTGGCCGGTACGGAACGTTCACTGCCTCAAACTGTTGCAGGCCAGCGGCGATTGTCTGAATTGGATGCGATCGCAACCACCATAGAAAAAAAGCGGACTCAAAAAGAGCGGAACGCAGCCAGAAAAGAGCGCGTCAAGGAGTTAGAAGCCCTAGCACTCAGGGAAGCTGACCTTTGGCAAAGAGTCATTGACCTGATCGCCCTCAAGCAAGGCAGAGCCTATGACGAGGCCATTATCTTACTCCAAGATCTGCATGATTTGAAACAGCATCAGGGACAACTACCCGTCTTTGTGCGACGCCTTGAAAGATTTAAGCTGGACTATAGCAATCGGCCTGCACTGATCAAGCGTTTTAGAACCATCAATTTGTGACTCGCATAAAGTCCCCTACCGAGATCGTAAGAATCTGTCAACACGCGATCGCACTCCGCATTGACGATCGCTTGTGCCTCGTTCATGAAGATGAACAACAGCGAGAGCCAAAAATTATTTGTTCGTTAGGATTGTTTTAGGAGGACTGTTGTATGACTATCTCACCATCGCCCCTAGCACTACCGACCTTATCGCTGGAAGCGTTTTTAAAGTTGCCAGAAACCAAGCCTGCCAGCGAATTCGGTCATTAACGCTAGGCGAGTTGTTTGGTTGGCTCAGTTTCGCCAAGAGTTAAGGGGAAATATTCTATGCAAGTGACCTTAGACATTGCACCTGATGAATTAGCAAAATTAGTGACGCCTGCTCTGTCAGAACCGCGCATTCCGCTGCAGGGTGTGACGTGGGAGCAGTATGAAGCCATGATTGCGGCGGTGGGGAATCGCCCTCGGCTACGGCTGACTTACTTAGAGGGACTTCTAGAAATCATGACCATTTCTGCTGAGCATGAAATGCTGAAAAAGATGATTGCTCGGCTGATTGAAATATATGCACTAGAGAAAGATATCGATCTGTTTAGCTGTGGCTCAGCAACCTATCGAAATGCAGCGGCAGGTCGAGGGCTAGAACCGGATGAAAGTTACTGTGTGGGCATCCGCAATGAGTTCCCTGATTTGGCGATTGAGGTGGTGCTGACGAGCGGTGGCCTTGATAAATTAGAGGTTTACAAAGGATTAGGCGTATCAGAGGTGTGGTTTTGGCAGGAGGGTAAACTGAACGTGCAAAAGCTGCAGGCCGATTCTTACACACCTGTCTTACGCAGTGCGCTGCTACCCGACTTAGATTTAGCGTTGCTGGCTGAATATGTTCGCCCAGAAGATGAACCTCAATCGGTCAAAGCGTTCAGAGCGGTTATTCGTGACTCTTAATCAGGATTAGCCTTTGGTTGGAGATCTGCCCAAATTTCATTGAGACTGACATTGTCTAACCACTGCCTCCGTTCTTGAGTGTAATCTCCACTGCCGTTGTCAAATTGTTTTATAAACCTAACAGCATCTACGTATCCCAGTGTATCGACTAATGCCTTGAAGCCTTTTTGGTTAAGAGCGATCGACTATGTCAAACCCCGTTGGCGTGAATAGAAATGCCTTTACATTCAATATCTTTGTTCAATCAACAGTACCGATGAGATAAGCACAATGCTAAAAACGATTGAAGGAATTTACAGAGATGGGGTCATCCAATTAGCTGAAGTCCCCTCAGATATTGCTGAAGGTCGAGTCATTGTCACATTTTTAGAGACGAGTCCCGCCCGCCCCGACCAAATCATGCGTTTTGGAATGTTTACTGGAGTAAACCTATCTACGCTAGAAGATTTCCAACTTGCAGAATTTCATGGTGATTCTGACGACAGCCTAGACTGGCGCTAGAAAACCATGAAGTACATTGTTGATACCCATGCCCTGATCTGGTTTTTAGAAGGTAATCCTCGCCTAGGGGCCGGTGCTAAAACGATTTTGTCCGATGCTAAGAGTCAATTGGTTCTGCCTGCCATTGCGTTAGCAGAAGCCATCTGGATCATAGGGCGTGGCAGAACATCCATTCCCTCAATTGAGGCACTGCTCAATGCCGTCAAAAGTGATCCCCGCATCGTCGTATATCCACTCAATCAAGGTGTGATTGAGCAAAGTGTGACGCTATCCACTATCGGTGAAATGCATGACCGACAGATTGTTGCAACTGCACTTTTGCTTCAGATTCAGAGTGAAGCTGTAACTTTATTGACCTGTGACCAGAATATTACTGCATCGGGGTTAGTTTCTGTTATCTGGTAGAGATCTTCAACGAAAACTCATTTCATAATTAGTACGGCCAGGTAAGTCTCACAGCAGCAGCTAAGCTGCCGTCAGCACGGTATTGGTTTCGAGCCTGCCGTCTTCCATGTGGACGATGCGATCTGCGACATCTAAAATGCGGTTGTCGTGGGTAACCATCAAAATGGTGCAGCCTTGCTCTTTTGCAAGCATCTGCATCAAATTCACGACATCTCGACCCGATTTGCTATCTAGCGCTGCCGTCGGTTCGTCGGCTAAGACAACGGCAGGATGGCTCACGAGGGCACGGGCAATAGCAACCCGCTGCTTCATCCCCCCTGACAAATTCTCAGGATATTTATGCACATGGTCTCCCAAGCCCACATGAGTCAACATCTCTACGGCTCGACTCTGCATATCTGCCCAGCTTAATTTTCCCTGCACCTCTAGGCCCATCCGCACGTTCTCTAAAGCTGTAAGACTTCGATGGAGGTTGTGAGCCTGAAAGATATAGCCGTTGTTACGCCGTGCCTGCACCAGCTTTTCAGGTGATGCACCACACAGTTCTTGACCCAGAAGCTTGAGAGAGCCAGATTGGGGCGATCGCAACCCTCCCACCATCGTCAAAATCGTTGTTTTACCCGAACCCGATGGCCCCGTCATGATCACAATCTCGCCAGCCGAAATCTCTAGGCTGATATCAAAGAGAACCTGCTTTCGAAGTTGACCTTCACCAAAGGAATGATCCAAATGGTTAATGGAGATTACAGGACCTGTTGTGTGAGTGGGCATGGGAATAAAGGTAATGGATCTAAAAAATATCAGCCGGATCTGCGGACTGTAATCGCCGCGTCGCAACGACACCCGACACGTTGCACATTACTAGGGTCAGCGTAAAGACCAGTAAAACTCGCCCTAAATCCATCGCCAACGGGAGTGCGGTGGCTGCGCTGGTTAATTGATAGAGTCCGAAAGAGATGCCAACGCCAGGGATAAAGCCCAGGGCAGCCAAGATAACCGCCTCTTCGAAAATGACGCCCAGCAGGTAACGGTGCCGATAGCCCATCGCCTTGAAGGTGGCGTATTCGGCCATGTGGTCGTTCACGTCTGTCGATAGAATTTGGTACACAATCACGACGCCGACAATGAAACCCATAATCGCGCCCAAGCTGAACACAAAGCTAATTGCAGAATTTTTCTTGATGTAATCGGTCTCAAAGGTAACAAAACCTTCTTTGGTCAGTGCCTGCACATCCTTAGGCAATTGGGCATTCAGAGCAGTGACAATCTGTTCAGGATCTGAACCTGGCTTAACCTTCACTAGCCCAAGGCTGACGGTGCCAGCGCCCCGTTGGTTAAACAGACGTAGAAAATTTTGATCACTGGTCATCAATACCCCATCAGTGGTGAAGGAGGCTCCCACGGTAAATAAGCCGTCAATGGTGACGGTGCGCTTACCGATTTCGGTGGTCATCGCTTTTCCCTGCTCTAGTTGAGCGATCACTTGGGCATAATCGCCTCGAGTGCCACGGTCAAAGAGCAGCGTATCTGGCAGCTTAATGTTGTCTTGGTTTTGGGTGACCTCCGGCAGCAAAAAGGCATGGCGGCCTGGGTCCATACCTACCACTAACATAGAAGTCTTTTTATGCGTGGTGGGATGCTTCCAGTCGGTAAAGCCGATGTAGAGAGCACTCGTGGATTGAACCTTTGCAATATCCATGGCCTCATACAGCCGCCGTCTCGGAATAGTGGAGAGGTTGCTGAGGTTACGCGCCTGAGGGCTGAGCAGAACAATATCAGCATCAATCAGTCGGTGCAGTTTGACGTTCGATTCAAACAGCGCCCCCATGAAGCCCAACTGCATAAATATGAGGATATCGGCGAAGGTAATGCCGGCGATCGCAACCGCAAGCCGTGCCTTATCATGGCGGAGCTGCAGCCACCCAAGGGGTGTTCGCTGCCGGAGTTTGGCGATCAATCCAGTCACAGGTCAATCACCGCCTGCACTTGCAAATTGGTGAACTTTTCAGCCTTCTCGCTAGAACTGGGATCGAGCTGCACATGCACTTCAATCACCCGCGCATCAATATTGCTGCTGGGGTCAGAGTTGACAATATTTTGGCGCTGCACCTTGGCATCAATCCAGTCCACCTTGCCCTCTAGTTCACCCGGAAGTACGTCGCTGGTTACCTTTACCGATTGACCGGACTGCACATGCTTGATATCGCTTTGATAGACCTCTGCGATCGCATACATGGCGCGAGTCTGACCAATCTCGACAATGCCATCCTGGGAGACAACTTCCCCCGGTCGGGTATGAATCGCTAGCACCGTTCCGCTTTGAGCGGCTTTTATATAGGCTTGGTCAAGCTGGGCTTGGGCCTGCTTAACAGCGGCAATTGCTTGCTGCACATTGGCCTCGGCCACCTGAATATCAACAGGCCTGACTTCGGTAATGCGGTCTAAATTAGCTTTGGCTTGATCAATTTCTGGCGATCGCGTTGACTGCAGCCGACCGAGAACGGCGTTGGCTTCCCGCAATTGCTGCTCAGCGGTGCGCTGCACCAGTTGCTTTGCATCTCGTTCTGACGCTGAAATGGCACCCTGAGTATAGAGCGATTGGTACCGACCCGCTTCGGCGGTGGCGTTCTGTAGCTCTGCTTCTAAGCGAGAAATGGTGGCTTGCTGGGCATCAATAGCTCCCTGCTGCTGGGCGGCTAACCGACTAATTTCAGCACGCTGGGCACCGAGTTCGCCCCGCTTAGCCCCGGCCTTAACGCGAGCCAACTCAGCCTGAGCCACTTGCACTCGCCTCTTTGCTTCTAAGACGCTGGCCTGGAGGCGATCGCGGCTGTCTAAAACCGCAATCACTTGACCAACCTTAACCGAGTCTCCTTCTTTCACAAGGAGCTGATCCACCCGATTACTGGCATTGGAAGGGGCCGAGAGTTTCACAATGTCGCCCTTGGGTTCGAGACGACCTAACGCTGTCACGGCTTGACGTGCAGCCTGGGTCATCACAGGGGCTTCCGGCTCAGAGACTTGAAATTGTCGCCATGTATAGCCTGAGATCGCACTGACAGAAAACGCCGCCATCACCACCAACGGCACCACGTATCGCCGAGGCGACTTTACCGAGGAAGAATCCATATCCACCGAGCCTTGAACCATAACTCATCTCCTTTAGGGAGAGTTAGCTAAACTAGACAGTTTAGTTTGATGTACTTAAATTAGACTAGACTAATCAGTTCAGTTTTGTCAAGTTAGCAAACGGTCCTTCTTGTTCGTGCTAGCCTTGCTGCCAGAGTCCTTCAAGGGGCGGGGGAAGGCTAGGATTAATGAAGAGCAATGGTCCAATACAGTCCAGTCCTAATCCTGCCTAGAACACTATGGTTGAAGTCAAAACAAAGCGATCGCTCTCGCCAGAAAAGGCTAATGCCATCTTGGGTGGGGCTATGCAGGAGTTTTTAGTTAACGGCTATGCCGCAGCCACAATGGATCGGGTCGCCACCGCCGCTGGCGTTTCTAAGGCAACGGTTTATAGTCATTTTGGCGATAAAGAAAATTTATTTGCAGCCCTCATTAAGAAGATGGCTCAGCAAAAGATCTCAGCCTTATTTGATCCAGAGCATCTGCAAGGCGACCCTCGAATCGTTCTCCCCGTTCTGCTGTCTAAGGCATTGGATCAGGTGACCTGCGAACCACAACATTTGGCTTTCATTCGCTTGATTATTGGGGAGTCGGGGCGGTTTCCGCAGCTAGCTCAGATTTTTGTTCGTAATCTGTCGAAGCCAGGGTTAGAGCTACTCAGCCAATATTTTGCGTCGCAGCCCTATCTTAAATTTACCGATCCAGAGGCAACGGCACGTATCGTGGTGGGTACTATTGCCCATTACGTCCAGACGCAAGAAATGCTCCACGGCAAAGAGATTATCCCTATGGAGACAGACCGATTACTTAAAACACTCATACACTTAGTGGTGAGTAGCGCAGAACCCGTTCAGCCATAGTGTTGGCAATCCCTATGAAAAATGACTTCCTCAAGTGAATCATCTTAGAAAGAGACTATAAAGTCTCTCTTGGGAGCGTGTATGAGATGGGTGCGATATTCAATTGGGCGGCTGTGGCCGCGTTTGCCTATGTCCAAGATTGGCCGCACTGCTTGCTTTTTTTGTGCGTGTCGGCTGGAATCATGGCGCGATGCTATCAACGCAGCCGCCGCCTCGGAGCCTCTCTAATCCCTTACTAAAGACGATGGGTTGAACGAGCTATATCCTCAACTATCTGCACCTGTTTTGCGCTAACCTCCACCTCTTTAATCTTTCCGGCAAAAATCTGGCGAGAAAACTGAAACATTGGCTTATTCCCCCCAGAATTGGGGGGCTAGGGGGGCAGGGCAATACGTTTAGGTTCTACTCAAGCGTGTATCTCGTCGCTAAAATGAGGAGCGGAGACCCATCATTTCAGCTATCGTTGAGACACAGTAGAGTACTGCACAGCCCATGACACCTGATGAGATCCAAAACGAAATTGCAGGACTCCTTGCGGTTCAGCGGGGGCTGCAGGAAGGACAGCTAGAGGCCAGCTCTAAAATTGACCGACTGGGTGCGATCGCAGAGAGTCATTTAAGAATGTCAGAAAATCTGCTCAGAACGCAGCAGCAGCAACAGGAGTCAATGCGTCAACAGCAGGAATCTATTACCCAGCTCAAACGGGCCGTTGATTACCTGATGAGCAAAGACGGGCAGGATTAGATCAATTTGTGAGCCAAGACATGAGAGCGATCGCCCATCCAAGGCATAGAGAGCCTGCGAGAGTGGTGCTTAATACAACAGAATTCAGGCTGAGCAAGGGCATCCTAAGACAGTAAGCGCATCATTTGCAGGAGTGTAGCCGTGCGCGTCGGAACTTTACCTTGGCTACTTCGCCATGAATGGCGCTTATGGCGTCGCAGCCCATACGGAGAAACCTGCCTGCAGCTAGCCTGGACAACCTGTGTTATAGCCGGTATTATTTGCGTCGGCATTATCGGTGTAGACTTCTTCAGCACTGGCCCACAGGACTTTCGACAGCATCTGACTCAGCATCCTGATGTGGGGTTGTGGATTGCGATCTCGATTTCAGCTCTTTTCTTCGAAATCACGTTTTTCGATAGTCTAAGCCAACTATTCGCAGCGCTTGAGCAGACCAAGGGCAGAGACTTTCTACTCGCCTCCTCCCCGATCAGCATCCGGCGATTATTCATGATGCAGTTTGGCAAGCTGTTCTCGACAGCAGTGATCGGGGGGTGATTCTGGTTGTCTTATGCTTTCTGTGCCGCCTTAGTCGTCAGGTCGCTACAGCCGATTGTAGGGTTTGCAATGGTTCTCATTTTTGCTTCCCTGCTATGTACCGGTTCAGCAATGTGGATTGGGCTAGGTTTAGCCTGCGGGCTAGGAATAAAACGAGCCGCCCTTCTGGACAGACTGATTTTCTTGCCCCTGTGGCTACTGTCTGCAACGGTTGCCTTCAATGCTTGGGGCATCAGCGCTGGTGCGTGGGAAGCCCAACCCTTTTTGAACGCTTTTCTTGACAACCCCGTGTATGGTCGTGAGAGCTGGCTTTGGTTATTGGCCCACGCTCTTTTACTAGAGCCACAGGCCATCTTGCTGACCACGTTATTAAGCATAGGGTTAGCTGCGTTGAGCTATCGGTTCTTACCAGCGATGCTGATCCCAGTCATGCAGCAGTCACAGGTGCAGCAGCGATGATCTTCAAAATATATTCAGAAGCAGTTTGTCAGCGGTATTGTCCGTAACATCATCCTCAAAGAATGGCGAATCCTTCTGCGATCTCCAAATCTTTGGAGCAGCTCACTAACGCTAATCAGTCTCTTAGAGATACTAATGCTGGGTGTGTATTATCTCTATGCATCCTTTCCTCTCATTGATGTATGGGCTTTATTGACGCTTTTTGGGGCTGGAATGTACACAATCGTGTTGGTCCGATCTTGCTTGCTTCAAGATCAAGGTGCCGGATGGCTGGGAGCGATACCTATTCACAGTCTCAAATTACGGTGCAGCAAGTTGCTGGCTATTCTGATGTTTCTTTGGTGTGCCTTCATTCCCGTTGGGGTTGTGATCAAGCTGCTCAACGGCCCAGGCTTATTACTGATTGGGTTGCTGATTCCCGTCACCATCACTCAGGCTGTACTAGCGCTATGGAATGCTTGCCCCCTAGATCAGGCTCCTAAAGATTTGGCTGAACTGAGCTTTATGGGTCGAGATAGCACTCTAGCCGTTTTTGAATTCGTTGCTCTCATGAATTGGATCAGTCTTGCTGTTTACGTTTATGCCCAACATTGGCTTTTCTGTTTTTTGGTTGCGTGCCTATCAGTCGCAGTAATGCTGCTGTCCTATCGACGCAGCCGCAAACTCGGAGCTTCGCTGATCCCATACTAAGCCCCATGCCAAGCAAGGGAGGCGTTAACGTAGTAGAGACGGCAGTTACCCTTGCATAGTCTATGTCTACAACTGATATTGATCCTGAACGGATGCAGAAATATATCCAAACGGCTCGGCAACGCGCTCAAGCCGAAAAGGTCAGTTTAGATAAGCGCTATGATCAGGCTTGGCAAGTGGCTCAACAGGCAGCTCAACTGCTGAAATCAGAGTTTGGAGTCTCTCGCGTGGTTTTGTTTGGATCTTGCTTAGTGCGATCGCGCATCCACTCCCGCTCTGATATTGATCTAGCCGTCTGGGATATGAACGAGCAACTTTACTTCAAGGCCGTGGCCCGCCTGCAGGATCTTGACCCAAGCTTCGATCTCGATCTGGTTGAGTTTCACAACGCCTATCCCTATATTCAGGCTGCGATTGAGCAAGGGGTAGACCTGTGAGCCGATATAGCCTGTTAATTGCTCGCATTAATCACGAGTTGAACAACTTAGAAAAGACTGTCCATAGAGCCAAAACTCAAGTAGAGAAAGCTGAACGCAGCGGCGATGCTGATTTTTACGACGCCGTTGCCCTCAATCTTCAGAAGTTTTATATGGGCACAGAACGGATCTTCACTGAAATTGCTAGAGAAATTGATGCCTATTCCCCTAGCGGTTCAGACTGGCACAAACAGCTACTCCAGCAAATGGTTCTCGAAAACGACAGCGTTCGCCCTGCGGTGCTTTCGTCAGAGACTTATCAATTGCTTGAGATGGATTATCGCGGGTTCCGCCATGTTGCGACACATCTGTATGCTTTTGATCTTAAAACCAGCCGGATCAACGAACTTGCAAAAATGTTGCCTGATTGTCTAACGCTACTCCGCAAAGATTTGCAGGCGTTCTGTCAGTATTTACAGGGCTTGCAACAGAATCTTGACCCGCTCGAATAAGGCCCAGAAGTCCATGAAACAAAGTAGGGGAAATTCAGTTGAGAGCGATCTCCCATTTGGCAGCTAGAATCTGCTCCAGTTGGGCGCAGCGATGTTTAAAACAACAGAATTTAGGTTGAGGTTGAGCAAGGGCATCCTAAGACAGTAGCTCTTTTGCATGAATCGCGACCAATCCTGCGTTGCCCCCCCCCGACCCCCCAATTCTGGGGGGAGAGTATTGAAAGATCCCGCCGTGGCTGTCAGCACTGATGGGCCAGTCTCACAATCTCAAGTGAGTGACAACTCTGCTCAAAAGTGCGGACGGTGAGCTGATTCAGGTTGATTTTTACAACAAAGCAGAACAGGATAAAGCTGCTCTCCCCCCAAAATTGGGGGGCTGGGGGGGGGCGAGTGCAACACATGAAGGAATCAAAAACAGCCTCAGACAAGAATTCGTGCAAGAGGTCTACTGAGTGCATCATTTCTGGGAGTATAACTATGCGCGTGGGACTTTACCTTGGCTACTTCGCCATGAATGGCGCTTATGGTGCCGTGATCCGAAAGGGTTGCCGCTGGTGGTTGATGGGGCGAAGTTAACTCTTGTACTCATTCCTATTTTTTGTGTTGGCATCATTGCCGTAGAACTGTTCTGTTCTGACCTGCAGGACTTTCGGCAGTACTTGGCTCAATACCCGGCGACGGGGTTGGGAATTGCGATCGCAACCTGGGGCCTCCTGTTTCTTGTCATGCTCCGTGTCTGCTTTGATCGGCTCTTCGCCCTGCTCGAAAAGCCCACAGACCTAGATCTGGTCGCTTCTTCTCCCCTCGGTGCCCAGCATTTCTTCATGATGCAGTTTGGCAAATTAACCACAACCGTGCTGCTTTCCAATGATGCTCTCCCCACATGTGCCCCCTTAATCATCTTCGTCACGCATTCTGTACAACCCGTCATTGGTTTAGCCATTACGCTAATTCTTCAAGCTTTGCTTTGCTCAAGTTTGGCGATGTGGATGTGGCTAGATCCAGTGCGATGGCTGGGTCTCAAACGAGCCTTTCTGTTTACCAAAAGTCTTTACACCGTACTGGTGCTCTTACTCTTTTTAGGGCTATTCGCAACTTGGCTCATGTCTTTAGGCGTTGAGTTCCAAAACCCGCTGTGGAAGTTCTGGCAGCAGTCGGTGGTCGGCAGCTCGTGGTGGAGTCATGAAAGCTGGCTATGGTTTCCCACCCGTACGCTCTTACTCGATCCGCAGGCGGTCTTGTTGATGACCCTATTGAGTGTCGGTCTGTTTGGGTTCAGCGCTTGGCGATTACCGATGGCTTTTATCAAAGCTGTTCAAAAGCCCCCTGTTCAGCGACGCCGATCGGCAAAGCAGCGCCAGAGGCAGTTTATGCAAGGTGAGATCGCAAACATTATTCTCAAAGAGTGGCGGATTTTGTTGCGATCTCCACAGATCTGGGCAATGCCAATCATTGTAGGGGGTGCCTGCATCCCGGTTCTGTTTTTAGATCAGTTTCGGATTGAATCGGACTCCCTCATGATTTCTGCCGTTGCTTTTATAGCGTGGGTGGTCCTGTTTTTGGGACTCTTTCTCACAGTCAGACTTACCCGAACCTGCCTAGCCCAAGACCAGAGCTTAAGCTGGCTACCATCTACGCCGATCACGAGCTTGAAACTGCATATCAGTAAGTTATTGGCAGTTCTCTTGTTGGTTTGGGGCATCTGTATTCCGATTGGAGTGGTGCTCAGTTGTCTCAACGGCCCAGGAGTGCCGATGATAATGGCGATCATTCCTGCCACGACTAGTCAGGCCATTTTGGCGATTGGAGTACTTACTCCCCTGGTCCAGCTCTTCAACGCTTGCCTGCTATGGGTTGGCTTGAGCAGGCACTCACCGATTTAGAGTTGTTAGAAGTGGGGGCAATGATCAGTTGGACCATGATCACACCTCTGGCTTATCTCTACCACTGGCTCTATTCCTTCCTGGATCTTGGTCTATCTGTCGGGATTCTTGCGATCGCATACAGGCGTCGCCGTTTAGAAAGTTGGGTGCTTGCTCGTCTGGCCTAGGTTGAATGAGACACTTGAGAAACCGCTCACTCAATCAAAAGAAGCAGGTACGGGGAACCCTAGAACAGTAGGCGCAATGTTCAGGAGTATCACCATGCGCGTTGGAGCTTTACCCTGGTTGCTGCATCACGTTTTGTGGCGCTTATATCTGCAGTACTACACTCGGGCAGATCTGCTGGACTTAACTCAAAGGCTCCCTCTTTTTCGTGCTGATGTCTAGCGCAGTATTGCTGACGGCAGCCTTTAATGGCAGCCCCATCTCGTTATCACCCTACTTAGCTCAAAACCCTGAGATTGGTTTTTGGATCACGATTGGATGCTGGAGTCTGTTATTCTTCATCGCTTTTGCAGACATTCTCCAGCGACTCCTTGCAATCTTGGGCTGTCCTCCCTTCCTAGGCCAGTGGACCTCCTCGCCCCTGAGCTATCAGCTTCAATTTGCAACGCAGTGGGGCCGAATAACCGGCATCACTACCATAGAAACGGCAAGTTTCGTGATCCTGATTGTGCCGTCTATCGTTTTGGTGACCCACTCATTACGGCCCATTGTAGGGCTGATCGTTGCCTTCATTCCGTTGATGCTGCTGGCAACGAGCCTCGCTGTATGGCTAGGAATTGGTTTGGCGAGATGCTGGGGGGCTACAAGAGCACGTTTGCTCCTCAGTATGGGCTGTTTCGTCTTGTTCTTCGCTCCGATCTTTATCCTGCTTAGCTCTGCTTGGTTCATCGATTGGACCACCTGGGATGGGCAAGCACCGTCTCGGCTTTGGCAACACCTGCAGCAAGCTTTCACGAGCAACTTCTGGTGGGGACGACAGAGCTGGCTATGGTTGCCTGCCCGTACCCTATTGCTAGAGCTAAAAGCGATTGTGCTAACTTTCTTATTTAGTGTGGGTTTAACTGGGTTCACGTACCGGCAATTACCGACGATATTTATAAACCTACTGACGCAGCCTCAGAAAGAGCGAGAGCAGTCTTCAAACTATCAACCACAAACGTTTACAGTCGGCATTACTCGCAATATTATTCGCAAAGAATGGCGGAATATACGACGGCGATTCAATCCCTTTATTGGCTATCTCAATCTTGCAGTTTTGATCTTTATCGTTGCCTTCATCATCCAAAAAGTTGAACTATCGCCTCAGCTCCCTCCGGCAGGTTTAGCTACATCGACGGTAGTATTGATGAGTCTCTGCTTTGCCTCTTGGCTGACGACCTATTGCGTTGCGGGTGAAGAGGCGATGGGTTGGCTCCGGTCTGTTCCCGTCAGCAGCCCTAAACTGAGAGAGAGTAAACTATTGGCCGCCCTTATCCCTGTTTGGGTTGTGCTGAGTCCTAGTATTGGTATTGTCATTTCACTTGGGGGGTCTGGACTAATGATGTTGGTCTTGCTCTTAGTGGCCCCGGCAGCGCACGCAAGGCTGCGTTTATGGAGTGCTAGCCCTGTTAATCTTGCGATTGCGATCGCGCCTCAATGTGCTGAGTTCGAAGGCTTACAGACCTATATTGAAGTTACCTCTTTACTATCGTGGACTGTCTTCGGGATGCTGCTCCAGTCACCAGAATGGGCTTACGGACTTCTGGTCCTCCCTGTAGAAGTAGGAATTCTAGGAGTAGCCTACTGGCGCAGCCGTCAATTAGGCGAGTCTTTAATTCCGTACTAAGCGCTGTACTCGCTGCCGTCTGGCATCGTGGCCCCGGTCCAGACCATATTGATTAGGGTGGCGCTACTTAACTCCGCACGGGCTAAATTGGCACGCATACAGTTGGCATCTGTCAGATTCGCCCTTGCTAGATAAGCATTGACAAATGAGGCTTCAGTAAGGTTAGCCCCTTCCAAAGTAGCTCGACTGAGGTTGCTGCGGTTGAGCTTGGCTTGCCGCAGGCTGGCTTTGTTGAAGTTGGCTTGGGTTGCGATCGCATCCGTCAGATTCGCCCCATCCAAATCACACTGGCAGAGATTCGCCTCGATCAGCTTGACCCGCTCCATTTTCGCAGAGACTAGCGTTGCCCCCTGCAGCTTGGCCCCAGAGAAATCAGCCTCACTGAGCAATGCACCGCTTAAATTAGCACCGCGCAGATCAGCCTGGGCTAGATTCGCCCCCTTCAAATTCACCTCTCGAAGATTGGCTCCCTGCAGATTAACCTTAGCGAGATCCGCCCCGCGCAAATTCGCCCCCCGCAGATCGACCTGACAAAGAATCGCCCCCCGCAAATTGGCCGGATCGCGGCGCTGCTCTTCCCGGAGATTGGCCCCCCTCAGACAGGCTCCCGTCAGATTGGTGCTGCTTAAATTAGTCTCACGTAAATCAGCCCCCATTAGATTGGCATCGGTGAGATCGGCCAGCGCTAAGTTGGCCCCCTGCAGCATGGCTCCCTGCAGACTCACTCCGTGCAGATTGGCATTACTGAGGTTAACCCGCTCAAGATTGGCTTGACTGAGGTTGGCACCGCTGAGATCGGCTTGACTCAAGTTACTGCCCTTAAAACTGGCCCGATTCAGATAGGCAAGCTGAAGCTGAATCCCCTGCAGATCGGCCTCCGTCAAATCAATCCCGATCAGATCGGCCCCCACCAAGCTTTGATTGCGCAGCATCTGACGGCTAAAGTCTATACTGCCTGCCGCATATCGAGTCAGTAGCTCTTGACCGTTCATTGATTATGCTCCAGCAGGAAAGAATTGACTGTTGTGCACCGCCTTCAGCATCGTCACATCCTCTGCAGCGGCGCGTAACGGCCCCTCTAACCTCTGCGAAAATGCCGTCGTTTCGGCCACGGTTACCGGAGGCGAAATCTGCTGGCTCGCATAGACGGGTTTCACCGCCTGCAGCACCGCTGCCATCACTTGCAGGGGCTGGTCTAACACCTGGATCTGCCTTGCTGTTAACTGCAGATGCGTTTCTAGTTCGCTAAAGGTGACAAACCGTTGGCACAGACGCATCAGCAGGGTGTCTAAAGAGGTCTGTCTTAGGGCCACCCAGTCGCGGCGGTGTCCGGTAAAAATCGGGTCGAGGGCAGACTGCATCAAAATTTTGGCATGGACCGGAACGGTATATTTAATAACCGCTAAGCGCAGCTCAAACGGATCTAGAGGGGGCTGAGCTGCCGTTGCTTTATCTGAATACAGCGCGGCCAGTGCCGTGCAAATAACGAGGGCAATCTCGGTATATTTCTGAGGCTTACTCAGGGTCGAGACCCCTTTGAGCAGTAGCTCTCGTAGGTTGGTGGTCGTCGTTGCGATCGCAAGCAACTGTGGCAGCAATTCATCAAGATCGGCTAACGTCTCAGTTCGACGGGGCCAATCCTGCTCACAAACCCAGTAAATTAATTTTTTAATGCGATCGGCTTCAGCATGATGCCTAAGCGTTGCGATCGCCTGCTGCAATAACGAATGATCCATCTAAACACAGTGAATAGCGCCAACCCTCAAGCATCACGACAAACGTTTACCCCGAGGCGAACCTAGAACCAGGCCGCTATTCTAGGATGCCCTCCCAAGCAAGGATTGCGTCAGCCCTTAACGCCACCCTGAAGAACACCAGCCAACAGCAATCAAAAAATCTTACCCCCTTCCCTCTTAACCCATCACCCAAAATAGATCCCAAAAAAATCAAGGCACCCCCACAGGAATACCTTGATCGCAGCGAAGAAAGATTCAATGAATCAAAAATGCTGAGTTTAGTAAGTCTCGACGTGCCAACGGTGATCCTTCTTGAGCATCTTGCGGTACTCATCCCAGTCCACGCCATTCTTGTTGGCCGCCACTGACATCCCTTCGTCAATGCCGCCTTCCATGCCCTTGAGACCGCAAATATAAGTGTGTGTCTTCTCTTGCTTGACGAGATCCCACAGCGCATCTGCATTTTCAGCAATGCGGTGCTGAATATACATCTTGCCGCCCTCAGTATTCTTCTGCTCTCGACTAATGGCATAGCTGAGCTTAAAGTTATTCGGGAAAGTCTTTTGCAGCTCTTCTAGCTCTTGCTTATAGAGAATATTGGGCGTATAGGCGCAACCAAAGAACAACCAGGCCACACCCCTAAAGGCATAGTCAGCATGTTGCTCTTTAAACATCCGCCAGAGGTACGCGCGAAAAGGTGCAATCCCAGTGCCTGTGGCAATCATGATTACATTGGCGGTGGGGTCGTCCGGCAGCAGCATCTCTTTACCCACTGGACCCGTGATTTTGACATCATCACCGGGCTTCATATTGCAAAGGTGGGTTGAGCAGACGCCGTAAACCTTCTCCTTTGTTTCTGGGTCATCGTAGACGAGCTGACGCACACAGAGCGAAACGGTCTTGTCGTCGTTGTGATCGCCGTGGCGAGTCGAGGCGATCGAGTAAAGTCTCAGCTTATGAGGCTTCTCGTTGGCATCGGTTCCGGCTGGAATGATGCCGATACTCTGACCCTCAACATACTCAAGATCGCCACCCGAAATGTCAAAGATCAGGTGCTTAACCGTGCCATCGCCACCTTCGCGGACTAGTTCTTCATTAGAGAGACATTTACCGATATAAGGCTCTTTGGGCCGGTAAATATTAATCGGAACATCTGCACCAGGCTTGGGCTTTTTCTGCTTGGCAGGCTCGGCGGCAGGGGCCGTCGCAGCGGCAGCGTTCGCCGTTGCAGCAGGAGCCTGCTGCTCAGAGACGGGGGCAATGACCTCGTCAAAACTTTCTGGCTGCACATCCATCTTGAGCGCCTTGCCAGCGTTTTTAGCAAGGTTCTGTAAATCTTGTCTAATGCGGTCGAGGGGGTTATTTGCCACTGAATCTCTCCGAAGCTAGCCTGTCTTATCTTAATATTTTGCAATAAATTGCTACTAATTCCAAATGCTCACCTCGCAAGGGGGCACTTCATACGCTAAGACAAGGCTACCAGACCCCGTTACCGGACGGAATCAATAGAACTGTGCAAAGGGTTCTACTGGCACGGTGAGCCGCAAAGGTCTCTAGCACGGTTTGGCACGGTCTAGCTCAAGCCGTAGGGACTGACATTGTTCTCTCTAAACACTGGGCTTTTCTGACGATGGGGGCGATCGCAATCTAAGCCAATTTCTGTGATCTTTTTGTACTCTTATGGATGGTGGTGTTGCATCTGTATTTGTAAACCAGTGTTACGAGTTAGTTAAGGTGTGTTTCAAGTTTGCTGGCTTAACCCTGCAAACGGCAGATCGAGCCAGATCGCCGTGATAGGATTCAGCTCGTAGCAGTAAATGAAGGGAGGATCTCCTTGGGATTAAGGGTTGCTGTTGTTGGTGCTGGACCAGCCGGTTCGTCAGCCGCTGAGATATTAGTTAAAGCGGGTATTGAGACCTATCTCTTCGAACGTAAATTAGATAATGCCAAGCCCTGTGGCGGCGCAATTCCACTCTGTATGGTGGAAGAGTTTGAGTTACCACCTGAAATTATTGATCGTCGCGTTCGCAAAATGCGGATGATCTCGCCTTCTAATGTTGAAGTTGATATCAATATTGAGAGTGAAGACGAGTACATTGGCATGTGTCGGCGCGAGGTCTTAGATGGCTTCCTGCGCGATCGCGCCCACAAGCTCGGAGCCAAGTTGATCAACGGCACCGTCAATAAGCTTGAGATCCCTAGAGGGTCAGATCAGCCTTATACGCTGCACTACGCTGACCATTCCAATGGTCAAGCCGCTGGTGAGATGAAGTCCTTAGAAGTTGACCTCGTGATTGGGGCCGATGGGGCCAACTCCCGCGTGGCGAAGGCCATTGATGCGGGCGACTATAACTATGCGATCGCATTTCAAGAGCGCATTCGCCTCCCCGACGAGTACATGGAGTACTACCAAGATCGCGCTGAGATGTATGTGGGCAACGATGTATCCACAGACTTCTATGCCTGGGTATTCCCCAAGTACGACCACGTGGCTGTTGGCACTGGCACCATGAAGGTGCATCAGGCCGACATCAAAAAGCTACAGGCTGGCATTCGCAAGCGCGCTGCCCGTCGGTTAGTCGGTGGTGAGATCATTAAGGTTGAGGCGCACCCAATTCCTGAGCATCCTCGTCCTCGCCGCGTTGTCGGTCGAGTCGCCCTTGTCGGTGATGCGGCCGGTACGGTCACCAAGTCTTCTGGTGAAGGAATTTACTTCGCCGCCAAGTCTGCCCGTATGTGTGCTGAAACCATTGTTGAAACCTCTAACAATGGTGCCACTATTCCCACTGAAGCAGATCTAAAACTCTATCTGAAGCACTGGGATAAGAAGTACGCCATGACCTATAAGGTTCTGGATATCATGCAGCGGGTCTTCTATCGTTCTGATGCCAGCCGTGAAGCTTTTGTTGAGCTATGCGCTGACCTCGACGTTCAGAAGATGACCTTTGATAGCTACCTCTATAAGACCGTCGTACCGATTAATCCGCTCAAGCAGATGAAGCTCACTGCGAAAACGGTGGGTAGTCTGTTGCGTGGGTATGCCTTAGCACCCTAACGTTGATAACCATTTTGCTTAAAAAAGCCCCTCATTTGGCGAGGGGCTTTTTTGGGGTGCGTTATTCAAGATTTTTGGTTTTTGACTTGATTGGCTGCGGCCTGATTTGGACCTGTACCCCTTCCGTATTGTCATACACCGTATTTTGTCGATCAGGGGGGGGGACAAACTTGACTTCTAGTTCGCGTTTGACGCTAATTTCGGGTAATTGGCGAGGTTGGGGCTTGTCAAAGACAAAGTCTTGAATGCCAACTTCTTGCACACCGATACGTTGGGCCGCACTCGGAGCATTTGACCTGAAGGGTTCACCATCACCATCACTGGTCTGGGCGACAGCGCTATAGGGGAACAGGCTCAGGCATAGCAGCGGCAAGGCGGAGATGAGGCTCTGCTTAGTTTTAAACATAGTGATTAACCGCATTTATAAAGGAGGAGGAGGACTTTAAATTTAGCATATTCAAATTTTCCTGATAGGTAAAATCTCGTTTTATGAAAACAGTCATTCACTCTGATAGAGATAGAGGTTGAGCGATTAAATTCTGCGTTACATGAGGCTAAACGTTGGTACGAGAACTTATTTTTTTAAGATGGCATTTCAAAAGGTCGGCGCGGCTCCTGCCATAACGATTGAAGACGTCTCCCTCGATTTTTGATTCGATCTTTGGCCTGGTGATGCATCGGAAAGGTTTTTGACTCTTGACTACAGCGTATTTTTAGCGAACAGCTCTTGCAGTGCCCCCCATTCCTGGTAACTTGAGTAGAAGATGCTTAGTACCTCATAGATTGCTAAGTCTCTCTAGCCGCCCTCCACCCCTGGCAAACAGCACGCTCTATGCGCATTGCCCTCTTTACCGAAACCTTTGTTCCCAAGGTCGATGGCATCGTCACCCGACTGATTCATACCGTCACCAACCTGCAAAATGACGGTCATCAAGTTTTAGTCTTCAGTCCTGACGGTGGCATCACAGAATATAACGGCGCCCAAGTCCATGGCGTGTCTGGCTTCCCGCTACCAATGTATCCAGAGCTGAAGCTGGCTTTGCCGCGCCCCTCCATTGGTGAAGCCCTAGAAAAATTCAAGCCCGACCTCGTTCATATTGTGAATCCTGCAGTCTTGGGACTAGCGGGTTTGTTTTTTAGTAAGCTCCAGAATATTCCGCTGGTGGCGTCCTATCACACTCATTTACCGCAATACCTTAAATATTACGGGCTGGGCCTCCTTGAACCGGTCCTTTGGGAACTGCTCAAAGCCGGACATAATCAGGCGCGACTCAATCTTTGCACCTCTAGCGCGATGGTCAGTGAGCTAGAAACCCACGGCATTAAGCATCTCGCCCTCTGGCAGCGCGGCGTTGATATCGATACGTTTCATCCCAGCTTGGCCGATCAGGAGATGCGATCGCATCTGACCCAAGGCTACCCAGATAATCCTTTACTGCTCTACGTGGGCAGGCTCTCTGCTGAGAAAGAAGTCGATCGAATTAAGCAGGTGCTTGAATCGATTCCCAATGCACGTCTAGCCCTAGTGGGCGATGGTCCCCACCGACAAGATCTTGAGCAGCACTTTGCCGGGACGTGCACCTACTTTGCAGGCTATATGACCGGTAAAACCCTAGGGTCTGCCTTTGCCTCTGCCGATGCCTTTGTCTTTCCCTCTCGCACCGAAACCCTGGGCCTCGTGCTTTTAGAAGCTATGGCAGCCGGATGTCCCGTCGTGGCGGCTCGCTCCGGGGGCATTACCGATATTGTTCAAGATGGCGTCAATGGCTATCTCTTTGACCCCAATGACGAAGCGGGGGCGCTCAAAGCCACCCAAAAGCTGCTGAGTAACCCCGATGAGCGGGACGCGATGCGAACCAATGCCCGTCAAGAAGCAGAACGATGGGGCTGGGCCTCTGCCACTCGACAGCTTCAGCAGTATTACCAAACCGTGCTCATTGAAGCCGGTCGCCATCAACCACAGCCCCAACCCTCACGCCGTCTTGGTCCGCAAACAGAGCCTCTAGATTAGCGTGCAGCGAATCCCTGAACCCGATTTAATGGATGACGATACCCAGGCTCTGGCCTATGCCCAGGCCGACTTCGCAGAACCCCATAATCATTGTCTAAAGCTGCTGCAGAATTCCCTGAACCTTCCAGCCGCAGGAATAGCTCTCGATTTAGGCTGTGGTCCTGGTGATATTGCGCTACGGTTTGCCCGTGCCTTTCCCCATTGGCAGGTCGATGGCATTGATGGCTCTGCCGCTATGCTCAAGTACGGACATCAGGCGGTTATCCAGGCCAATCTTCAAGATCGCGTCCACTTGGTACAGGCTTATTTGCCCGCAGGCGCGGCACCGAAAGATAGCTACCCGTGCATCTTTTCAAACAGTTTGCTGCACCATCTAGCTGACCCCAGCATTCTTTGGCACTCTATCCACCGTTGGGCAGCACCGGGCGCGGGTCTATTTGTGATGGATCTGATGCGGCCAGAGCAAGAGGCAACGGCTCGTCAAATCGTTGACACCTATGCTGCTGGAGAGCCAAAAGTCTTGCAAGATGATTTCTTCAATTCTTTATTGGCAGCCTATACGCTAGACGAGGTGCAGGTGCAGCTTCGCGATGCTGATCTAGGTCAACTCGCGATTAAAGCCGTGAGCGATCGCCATTTTATTGTCTGGGGAACCTATCGCTGAAGTCCGATTAAATCAAGCGATTAATCGATGGGTTGGACTAGAGCAGTCTAGTAATCAATATCAGCAGGAATCAAGCCTAGACTAGAATTTGTGACTTGATAGGTTCCAGGTACATAAGTCTCGGTGGGAATCGCGCACATCACCTTCTGATTAGGCAGCAAGATGACAATGTTGCCCGGCTCACAGGATGCCTGACTTAAGTCGTTGTAAGAAAGGATCTCAGGCCCCTGATTGTAAAGGGTACTTGCCTGCTGATAGGGGGAGTTAGATAAGCCAATGCCCCCTTGCAGCAACCCACCGAGCAAACTTGGCAGAATTTTTACCAGTACATCATCCCAAACATATCCACGGCGACTCCAGTAATCGCGTTCATTCCAATAACCAGAATCTCTCCAATACTCGCGGTTGCTCCAGTAATCACGATTTTTCCAATTGACATCATTCCAGTAATCGCGGTTGTATTGCTTGGCATAACTACGGTAGAGCAACCGTTGTCGGGCTTCAAGCCGATCTAGGCGACGTTCATATTCAATGAGTCTTTGCTCCTTCAACCACCGTTGGCGATCTCGATTTCTCTGCTGCTGCCAAGCCAATCGTTGCTGGGCTAGCTGGTAATTATATTGGTTTTTTCTGTTGCGACGGTAGGCAAGCCGCCTTTCTCGCTGGGCCTGAATACGCTGTCGGTGCGCTAACGCATTCTGCCGTTGCCGTCGCTCCCAAAGAGCATTCTGTGGCTGCTTCTGGATCGTGTGTCGTTGATGTCGGTGTTCAGTTTGCTGTCGTCGATGATCGAGCGCTTTTCGTTGTCTCTGACGCTCCTGGATAGCCTTTAACTTACGCTGACGTTCAATAGCATTCTGCTGAAAAATACCTTGCTGCTTAGGCCGATAGTCTTTGGCTTTTTGCTGCCGCCGTCTTTGCTCTTCAATCGCCTTCAGCTTTCGTTGGCGCTCTAGGGCATTCTGTTGTTGCTGCCGTTTTTGAACCGTCTGTAATTTCTGCCTGCGCTCAATCGCGTCCTGCCTCCGCTGACGTTCTACAGCATTCTGCTGAAAAACACCTTGCTGCTGAGGCCGATATTTTTTGGCTTTTTGCTGCCGCCGTCTTTGCTCTTGGACTGCCTTTAGCTTCCGTTGGCGCTCTAGAGTATTTTGCTGTGGCCGACGTTTTTGAACAGTCTGTAACGTTCGTTGGCGCTTAATCGCGTCTTGTTGACGCTGACGTGCTGCTGCATTTTGCTTTGGCACGACTTGCCTGGGCTTATTATCTTTAGCCTTTTGCTGCCGCTGTCTTTGCTCTTGGATTGCCTTTAGTCTTCGTTGGCGCTCTAGAGTATTTTGCTGTGGCCGAGTCTTTTGGATAGCCCGTCGGGTCGGTTGACGTTTAGGCTGCTGTCTCTTTTGATTGCTATTGCCCTTTTGACGCTGCCGTCGGAGCCTTTCTTCTCTTTGTCTTTTTTGTTCTGGTGAAAGCTGTTTAGTGGTTTGTGCTACCACTGTAGAGACTTCCTCACGCTGCTCTAAACTTTGTCGCGCCGTGATTGCGTGAGCCTGGGGAATAGAGCTAAGGACTCCGAACCCAATCATTAATGCAGCGGTTTTCACAAGGCTAGATTTCATGAACTCTTGCTCCGAAAATCGGCAAAGTTAGTGCTGGAGATGCAGCCGCAAAAGCTCGCTTAGCAGGTCTGTTAAGCAAGTTTTCTGTACCCCTAATGGTTACCCTCACATCCTGTTTAAAAGGTTAGGCCTGCTTCTCTAGCATGTCAGTCCAATCGCCCTGTGCAAGTAAGGGCATCTCAAGGGGGTTAGAGAAGACAAAAAATAGAACTTAGTAGAACTTAGTAGAACTTAGTAGAAAGGTTGTGGCTTTGACCCTCACATTCGTCCGTCTTGGAGCTGACCGGATGCATCAATGGTTGATGAGGTCAGACGGCACGCCCCTTGCAAGGGGATAAAGCATCACCCTTCTGCAATTCTGGGACTTGCCGTGTGTCTATGCGTCTTGATCCGTCATTCTTTACAAAAGTGCCATCTTTCCTGAGCATTAGGAAAGGAGATCAACCCCTGATGGAGAAGGAATCTGTGGAACGTACATTTTTAGCTGTCAAACCCGACGGCGTTCAGAGAGGTTTAGTGGGTGAGATCATCAGCCGATATGAAGCAAAGGGGTTTACCCTAGTGGGCCTCAAGCTCATGATGGTGAGTCGAGACCTGGCCGAGCAGCATTATGGTGAACATAAAGAGAAGCCTTTCTTTGCTGGGCTTGTCGATTTTATTACCTCTGGTCCTGTGGTTGCCATGGTTTGGGAAGGCAAAGGTGTTGTCGCTGCTGCTCGTAAAATTATTGGGGCAACCAATCCGCTCACCTCAGAACCCGGAACCATTCGCGGTGATTTTGGTGTCGATATTGGCCGCAATATTATCCACGGTTCTGATGCAGTGGAAACCGCTCAGCGAGAAATTAGCCTCTGGTTCAAGTCTGAGGAGTTGGCGGCTTGGGAGCCAACGCTAACCGCTTGGATTTACGAATAAGAATAAGGTCTAAACTTTTTCGTTGACCGCCTGGGGTTCTTCACGAGTGCGCTCACTCAATTCAGAAATGAGGGTGGGTAGCTCTGGAGCCTCGGGCGTTTCTGCCTCGTCCTGTGAGTCTGTCTTGTCTGTGTTCGCTTCGATCGGATTGCGTTTTGAAAAGCCCCAGATGAATATGGTTGCGATCGCAACTAGCATCACCCACTGCGGCGGCACGAGACTATCGTTGAACACTTTAACCAGTAGCCTGATGCCCACTAAGGCCACCGTCACATATCCAGCATCCTGTAGGTGGGTATAGATTTCGAGCCACCGAATAAATAGCTCTGCCATAAACCGAAGGGTAATAATGCCGATCACACCCCCCGCCACTACGAGCCAGCGATTATCAGAAAGGGCAATAGCAGTGGTGACGCTATCTAAAGAGAAGGCCAGATCTGTCACTGCAATCACCGGAATCGCCTGCCACAGCGAAGCAAACCGAGGCCCATGGTGATGATCATCTTCGCTATCGTTAGATCGGAAGTATTGAATCGCCAGCCATAGCAAATAGGCTGCGCCCACTAGTTCAAACTGCCAAAACCGAATCACCCAAGTTGCCGTGAAGATTAGCACCATCCGCATGACAAAGGCTGCTACTAAACCCAGGTTGAGGGCGCGCCTCTGCTGTTGGGGATCATCAAGTCCTTTAACGAGGGCTGCAAGTGCGATCGCATTATCCGCAGATAGCACCGCCTCAAGAGCAATCAAAATGAGAACGATGAAGATGCCGTCGAACTCAATTTGCGGGTAAAGTTCAAAAAAACGATCAATCATAGGGCGACAGGCGAAGCAGAATAGATAGAAACGCAAACAGTTTTTAGAATAACTGCCCCTTATTACATTCAACGTAACCTTAAACGAGGGCGCTCTGCAGAGCAGATGTTTACGGTTTAGCGATAGAATACCCCTCTAGTTCGTCTGTATTAGATCGGCTCGTCGCGCTAGAGTCCAGGCCAGTAGAGCGCCCTGAGATTGTTTCATCATGTAACAAACTATTCCCCTTTGACACGATTTAACGGACATTGTGAACTAGTCAGACTTGCCAAAAAGGAGTTTATAAACATGCCTTTATCCGATATTCAAATCGTTGCGGCCCTTGCTGTTTCGCTGATTCCTGCCATATTGGCGCTTAATCTTGGTTCGGCACTATCAAAGTAACTGCAATCTCAAGCCTGAACCACCTGACGAGCTGTGACTCCTGAAGAGAATGCTTTTGAATCAGGGTTGGGTCGGTTCAGGTCTGATTATTTTGCTTCTTAGTACATTGCTGGTTTCCCTTGGCTGAGTTAGCAGAGTTTTTGCAAGACATAAAATTTGCATTAATAATGAGTTGCATTTATAGAATGGGTTCGCTAAGCTAGCGGCACATTCTTATTTTTTTGCCTTTTGACACTGTCACGCCCTGAGTTACTGTCGTTTCAATTTGATAAGAGTGCGGGGTTTGAATTTAGCCCTAATGCTCTATACTTGGGGCCAACACCCCATAGCCTGAACGGTACACTGCTGATCTTTGTCTACTCTGGGGCTATCTTTCAGTTGCCGCTGAAGTTATTAGACCGTTATTCGCCTAGCTACTATGAGTGCTCTACCTAAACCTGTTCGACCCCCTTCAGCGCCTGCGTCTCCGCAGCAGCTTCGCCCGACCCAAACTCTTGCTGGGCAAAGAACACAGGCCATAGAGACGTTTTTTGTTGTCGGGATTAACAGCCTCTTGATCGGGGTTGGTATCTATACCCTGTCTAACTTGCTCCCCCATCAGTTAGCTCAATACCAAAAGCTGCAGGCGATTCGAGTCGAGACAGTAGAAACGAATAGCCGAGTTGAGCAACTCAAAAGCGACTATAAAAACAGTTTTTCGCCTCGTGAACGTCAGCGCATTGCTGAAGAGCAGGGGTACCTAACCGGTGAAAAAAGTCTTCAGCTCAACTGGAAGCAGTAGCCGATCTGAATCCATTGGCTGAGTCATCCAAAATATTGTCTATAGATCTGCAGCATGGCGAGGTTCTGCTGCAGCCTTATTTTGAAGTAGCTTCGGCAACTGCATTAGTGGCCCTCAATGTCAGTCACTCCACTATGACGGTAAACTGCAGCTAAGTAAAAATCGTAAGGTTCTATGACGCAGTATTTCTTTTCTCTTCTGTTCGCGGGCTGCTTAGTCTGTTCAGGCTTCTTCTCGCCCCCGGCGGCTGCTGTTTCCTCGTTGCCAGCAGCTTTGCCAGGGCTATCAAGCTTTTTTGCGGGCAGTGCGCCTGACATTGGTGTTCGCAACGGACAGCTTACGCCCTGCCCCGATTCACCCAACTGCGTCGTCAGTCAAGGGGCTGATCTTGATCATGAGATTGACCCAATTCGCTATCAGAGCGATCGCGATACTGCCCAAGCTGCACTCTTGAAAGTCCTTACAGTGGTTCCGAATACAACGGTTGTCGAACAGCGAGACGATTATATTCGGACTGAATCGGCCAGTAAGCTCCTGGGCTTTATTGATGACGGCGAGTTCTATTTCCCGGCTGAAGATAACGTGATCCAAGTCCGCTCCGCTGCTCGCCTAGGGGAGTCTGATCTGGGGGTCAACCGCAGGCGTCTTGAGCAAATTCGTCTTGCCCTTGCTGATTTAGGGGTCTAGAGCGTTAGGCAAAAGAATCTGCTCTGTTGCGATGACTCCATACCGACGACTCAAAACAACAAATTCATGGTCTGAGACTGTGCCGCCAGAGGTCTATCGATCATTCGTGACGGGCAGAATTGTCGATAGGCGCAGAGGCACAAGGGTCGCCTCCCAGAACGTCTGACAACTGCGATTCGGTATACCCACACGAACCGTTTAGGGTGACAATAGACCACTGGGGGGTTGTGTCGCGGCCCTCAGCGGCACAGCTCTTGAACAATGTATAGGCATAGAGATGGAAATCAACCGAATTAAGCCTGTTCGGGGCATGAGTGATGTTCTGCCAGACACCTGCGCTGCCTATAAAGCTGTTGAGACAAAGCTGCATCAATGTTTTGAGCAGTTTGGCTATCGCCCTATCCAGGTGCCTCTTGTTGAACATACCGAGCTATATCTACGCAAGTCTGGCGAAGAGATCGTCACGCGGATGTATGATTTTGTCTACCAAAATCGGCGGCTCTGTCTGCGGCCTGAGATGACGGCCTCTATTATTCGGGCCTACATCGATCACCTTGAGGGCCAAGCCCCTCTGCCCATGCGGCTCTACTATGGCGGCTCCGTTTTCCGTTACGAGCGGCCCCAACGAGAACGATATCGGCAGTTCTCTCAGGTGGGCGTCGAGCTGCTCGGCTCTGCTGGCCCCATGGCTGATGCCGAAGTGATCTGGACGGCCTGCCGCAGCCTCAACCAGCTAGGGCTGCAGAACTATCGAATTGTGATTGGTCACATTGGGGTACTGGCAACGTTTTTAGAAGGGCTACAGTTGGGGAGTCGGCTGCAAAATCTGTTGTTGAGCAGCACCGATTTACTGCGCTCTGAAAATGGTCGTCAGAAAGTCGAGCAGCGGCTTCACGAGATTTACCCAGAGTATCAAGCCTCGGCGGAGCCAGCCCCTGAGCAAGAGGGCCAACTGGATAAACTGGTAACCCTTTTCCAGCACCTCAACGATGCTGACGCAAAAGCCGCCATTTTAGAGCTGCTTAGCAACCTCAACGTTGATTTAAAGGGAAGCCGCAGTCCCGAAGAAATTGCGTCCCGACTCCTAGAGAAAATTCACCGGCAAAACCGGATCCCTCTTATTGATAAAGCCCTAGCGTTTATGGTGGAGCTATCTGCCCTTGAGGGAGAACCCTTTGAGGTGTTAGAGCAGGGCAAAACCCTCTTGCCCCGGTACGGCATTGATACGGCCCCCCTAGAAGAGCTTCGCAACATTTTTGAAGTCCTCAAGCTCTATGACCTTGACTGGCATCGGGTCAACCTTGATTTAGGGTTGAGTCGGGGGCTGCAGTACTATACCGGCACGATTTTTGAAATTCACCATGAGGCACTGGGCGGAGAGCGACAGCTTTGCGGTGGGGGGCGGTACGATGAGCTGGTGACGACGCTGGGGGGCAGTCATCGTACCCCTGCCACTGGTTTTTCCTTTGGATTGGAGCGGGTCTGTGTTGCCCTGGAGCATGAAGGGCACTTCAATGTGGGTAGCCATCTTAAGTATGATGCCTTGGTCATTGCCTTAGGCGCTGAGCAATATGGTTACGCGATCTCAGCCGCTGAACATCTTCGTAATCAGGGCTTCAAGATTGAGCTGGCGACGCGGGAGCGCAGCGTCTCTAAGAATTTTCAATATGCTGAGAAGCAAAATTTCCCGTTTGTGATTGTGGTGGGGGCTGATGAACAGGCGCAGTCTGTGGTGACGCTGCGAACGCAATCAGAACAAGAAGGGCAACGACTGACGATAGAGGAAGCGGCCCAGACGATTTTGAATACTAGAGCAGAGGCTGTTTTATGAGCGATCGCAAAGTTCGCCTAGCGCTACCCAGCAAAGGAGCCTTGGGTAAGCTCACCATGGATCTGCTAGCTAATATTGGGCTAAAGGTCAACCGCCCCAACGATCGTCAGTATGTGGCAACAATCCCGGCTGTGCCTGAAATTGAAGTGTTGTTTCAGAGGGCTGCGGATATCTTTGTCAAAGTCCATGAAGGCAGTGCCGACTTGGGCGTGACGGGCTATGACGTGGTCTCAGAAGATGATCCCGGTGATGGCAGCGTCATCACCGCCTACGAGACCCTGGGGTACGGCAAGTGCGAAGTCGTGTTGGGGGTACCCAATAGCTGGATTGATGTGACCACTATTGAAGATTTGGCAGAATTGACTCTTTTGTGGAAGGCCCAAGGCAAGCCGCTTAGGATCGTGACGAAGTATAAAAACCTCACCAAGAAATTGTTGTTTGACAGAAATATTACTAACTTTGTTTTAGTGGATGCTAATGGTGCCCTAGAAGCGGCCCCTAGTATGGGTTATGCCGACATGATTTCTGACGTTACCAGCACAGGGACAACCCTACGAGAGAATAATCTTAAGCAATTGGCCGGGGGAAAGATTCTTAAGTCTCAAGCCTGTTTAATCGCCAATCGTAGGGCCTTAAAATCACCCGTTGCCTTAGAGATTACTCAGCAAATTTTAGAGCGCATTGAAGCCAATCAAGAAGCAAAAAAATATACCTCAATCACCGCCAATGTAAGAGCGGGATCGATGGATGAAGTGGGGGCTTTGCTCACCAATGGAGGGCAACTCCATGAGCTGACAGGAATGCGCGGACCAACCATTTCTAAGGTTTATACCCACGGGCAAGGCAATGACGACTGGTATGCGGTCACGGTTGTGGTCAACCAAGAGCATCTTTTTCAGGCGGTGCAACATCTGCGTCGAGTGGAGGGGCAAGATATTACGGTATCGCCGCCTCGGTATGTGTTTGGGCCAACGAGTAAAAGTGCTGAGGCACTGCTGTTGCAATTGTCGTCATAGCGCTTTTAATTCGTCTCATCAAGATTTTGGTGGCTATCAGTAGGGCTGGAGTGATCAAGGTTACATGACAGAACCCAGGTGGCATTCATCTACTATTGTAAACAGAGAAAGTGCCGGTTCCCTTGAGCACTCCCTGCCCCTACACAAGAGCCTCTATGTCTCACCCCCTTTACGTTGCTTTTATCTGGCATCAGCACCAACCGCTCTATAAAAGTCGGGTGACGGGTGACTATCGAATGCCTTGGGTGCGGCTCCACGGCACGAAAGATTATCTTGACTTAGTACTGCTGCTAGAACGTTATCCCAAGCTGCATCAGACGGTGAATTTGGTACCGTCGTTGATTGCTCAGATTGAAGACTATGTGGCAGGCACAGCCCAAGATCCATATCTGACTGCCTCTTTACAAGGGGCCGAAAACTTGTCCCGTGAGCAAAAGGTGTTCATTCTGGGACACTTTTTTGATGCTCACCACCAAACACTGATCGATCCACACCCGCGCTACGCAGAGCTATATAACCAGCATCAAGAACAAGGCCAAGATGGGTGCCTTGAACATTGGGGATCGCAGGACTATAGCGATTTGATGGCTTGGCATAACCTCGCCTGGATTGATCCACTTTTTGGGGATGATCCAGATATTGCAAAGTGGCTAGAAAAGGGCTGCAATTTTTCACGTTCAGACCGCAAAGATATTATTGCTAAGCATCGAGAGATCCTCAGTCGAATTTTGCCCCAGCATCGCAAGATGCAAGAGTCTGGTCAGCTTGAGGTGATTACCTCTCCCTACACCCACCCGATTTTGCCGCTGTTGGCCGATACCCAGTCGGGTCGAGTGGCGGTGCCCCAGATGGAGCTGCCCAATACCCCATTTCAGTGGCCGAACGATATTCCTCGGCATCTGAAGCGAGCCTGGGATCAATATACCGATCGCTTTGGTCGCACACCTCGCGGCCTGTGGCCGTCAGAGCAGTCGGTGAGTCCTCAGATGCTGCCCTACGTCGCCAAGCAGGGGTTCCAGTGGCTCTGTTCCGATGAAGCAGTATTGGGGTGGACCAAGCATCACTTTTTTCATCGGGATGAGTCGGGTAATGTCTGTGAACCCGAAATTCTCTATCAGCCCTATCGCCTCGCAACCGAGCAAGGTGATCTGTCTATTGTCTTTCGAGATCATCGCCTCTCTGATTTAGTAGGATTTACCTACAGTGCCATGGATCCGCAGGCGGCAGCCTCTGATTTGATTGGGCATTTAGATGCGATCGCCTCCACCCTAAAGGCCCGACAACCTGAAGGCGGCACAGCCTTAGAAAAGCCATGGCTGGTCACCATTGCCCTCGATGGCGAAAACTGCTGGGAGTTTTACCCCAAGGATGGACTGCCGTTTTTAGAAAGCCTGTATGGGCAACTGTGCGATCGCAACGACCTCAGACTCGTCACCGTTTCTGAATACTTAGACAAATTTCCGGTACGAGAGACATTACCAGCTCAAAAACTCCACAGCGGCTCTTGGGTTGACGGCAGCTTCACCACCTGGATTGGCGATCCGATTAAAAACCGAGCCTGGGATTTACTTACCGAAGCGCGGCAGACCTTGGCCTATCACCCCGAAGCCACTGAAGAGGCCAATCCAGAAGCCTGGGAAGCTCTATTCGCCGCAGAAGGGTCCGACTGGTTTTGGTGGTTTGGTGAAGGACACTCCTCCAACCACGATGCTATGTTCGACCAGCTCTTCCGAGAGCATTTGACCGCGCTCTATCAGGCGCTCAATGAACCGGTTCCAGAGGTTTTGCAATATCCCCTCGAAGATCATCAGCCGATGCTCGATCACCAGCCCCAGGGGTTTATCCATCCTCATATTGATGGCGTTGCCGATGAGCAAGATTGGGAACATGCGGGGCGCATCACGGTGGCGGGGGCGCGGGGCACCATGCACAAAAGCAGCACCGTACAGCGTCTCTGGTATGGCCTCGATCACCTTAACTTTTATCTGCGATTTGACTGCCAGATCGGCAAGAAACTAGGGGTAGATTCCCCCCCCGAACTGCATTTGCTCTGGTACTATCCAGGGCAAACCATGCACAATAGCGCCGTCCCGCTGAGCAAAATACCGGATGCCGCTCCTCTCAATTATCTGTTTCACCATCATCTCAAAATTGATCTGCGGCAGGGTGATATTTGGCTGCAGGTGGCAGGCGGCGAGCAGCCTTGGTATAAGGTGTCCCATCAGGTCCAGGTGGGCTTAGATCAGTGTTTAGAGCTGGCCGTGCCTTGGCACGATTTACATGTAGAGCCAGACTGGCAGATAGAGCTGCTCGCCGTTCTGGCGAAGGATAATGAGTTTGTGGAGTACCTACCAGAGAATTCATTGATTCCATTGCAGGTGCCCTAATAGTTGTCGTAGGTATTCTTGTTTATTCGCCTGAGTCGAAACCCTATTCCCCTGCTTTTGCTAGCCTTTGGGCCGTGCGTAAAATTTGACCGGCTAACATCGCTGCTCCAAACCCATTGTCAATATTGACAACGCCCATACCTGTTGCACAGGAGTTGAGCATCGTCAGCAGCGGTGCCAGTCCGTTAAAGCTGGCACCATAGCCGACACTGGTGGGCACCGCAATCACGGGCACATCGGCGAGTCCTGTCACCACGCTCCCCAGCGCTCCCTCCATGCCTGCCACCACAATTAAGACCTCAGACTCAGCAATAATCTCGCGGTTGTTGAGCAATCGATGGATGCCTGCTACGCCAACATCCCAAAGGCGCTGCACTTTAAATCCGCAGAGGACTGCTGTGATCGCGGCTTCTTCTGCAACGGGTAAATCAGCAGTCCCCGCCGTGATGATGCCAATCTGCCCTTGGTGGTGGGGTGGCTCTGGGGGAAGGGCGGTGGTGCAGATTCTGGCCTGTTCAAAATAGTGCAGTGTTGGCAGCTTGGCTTGGAGCTGATTGTAGACTTCTGGTGAAATGCGGGTCGCCATTACACAGGGGGAGTGGGCCTCCATGGCGGTAAACAGCTTAATCAGTTGCTCTGGGGTTTTGTCCTGACCCCAAATCACTTCCGGGAAGCCTGTGCGGAGGGCGCGGTGATGATCGACGCGGGCAAAGTCACCCACCGGCTCATAGGTAAAGTATTTGAGCTGATCGAGCGCTGCATCGGGGCTAAGATCGCCAGCGGCAACGTTGCGTAGCAGTTGATGGAGGGCGTCAGGATTTGTCACAGTGCTGGGTTGAAGGGTCGCTTTAATTCTAAAAGCTCTGCGGTGCGATCGCATCTCATTGTCTCTTGTTCATGTCTAAATACCTCAGTCGCATTGTCAGGCTTCAACAAAGTTGATTACTCTAAAAGAAGTTAGGATGGCTTGTTGACACAAGGAGTATCTATCATGGACACCAATAACCCCGCAGACTTTTTGAAGAAAGGCTTTCAGGTTTCTCTCGGAGCTGCCACATCACTGGCTGAATCGCTCCAGGATGAGCGTAAGCGCGAAGAGAATTTATCTCAGCTCAATCTGGGTTTTGATAAAGTGGCAGAAATTTGGGCAGAGAAAGGGGCTGTCACCGAGGTTGAAGGCCGTAAGATGATTGACAACATGATGGATCAATACGGCCCTAAAACAAATACCTACTCGACGCCAGGGACAACGCCGGTCACATCAACGGGGGTAGACCCGATGATTCAGCAAGAGCTGCGCGATCTCACCACTCAACTTGCGGCGATTCGAGCTGAGATCGCCCAATCTGGACCTAATACAGCGGCTTAATCGCTATGCATATTCAGGCCATTGCCCAAGCGTTGAATGCTGAGGTCAAGACTGGGCTTGATTTAGAGGTTACAGGGGTAGCTGGCATGGCGGAAGCGACCCCCACTGAGATCACCTTCTTGTCTAATCCCAAATACGCGAGTCAAGTTCAGAATAGTCAAGCTGCTGCTATTTTGGTGGCCCCAGATTTTGACGGGACTGCGCCCATGCCACTGTTACGAGTCGCAGATCCCTACCTAGCCTTTGCTCAGGCCATTGAGCTGTTTCATCGCAAGCCGCTCCCCGAGCGTACCATTCATCCCACCGCCGTTGTGGGGGAGGGAGTGATACTGGGTCACAACGTTTCCATCGGAGCCTACGTGGTCATTGGCAGCCATGTCACCATTGGCGATGGAGCGACGTTGTATCCCCACTGTGTCATTTATGACCATGCCACTATTGGAGCTGACGTTGTGATCCATAGTCATACCGTGGTGCGGGAAGGGGTGAAGATTTGCGATCGCGTCATCCTCCAGAACCATGTGGTTATTGGTGCCGACGGCTTTGGGTTTGTGCCCTGTGCTGACGGCACCCTGTATAAAATCATGCAGGCGGGCACCGTTGTCCTTGAAGAAGATGTCGAAGTGCAGAGCCTGACCGCCGTTGATCGGGCCACTATTGGGGTAACCCAGGTGGGTAAAGGTACCAAAATCGATAATCTAGTCCAGGTGGGTCACGGCTGCGAAATTGGTGAACACACGCTGCTCTGTGGGCAGGTCGGGCTAGCCGGATCGACGAAGATTGGCAATCATGTGATGATGGGGGGCCAATCGGGGGCATCAGGACATCTAACGATCGGCGATCGCGCTGCGGTTGGCGTCCGTGGCCTTGCTGTGCAGTCAGTGGAGCCAGGGGAAACAGTCTGCGGCTATCCTGCGATGGACAACAAGCTTTGGCTGCGAGTAATTGCTGAAACGAAAAAGCTGCCTCAGCTCTTCCGCCGACTCCGTAACATTGAGCAAAAAATAGGGCTATAGGCCAGCGGGAATTGTATATTGGCTAATATACTCCGAGAAAGATTATGCGTTCCGGCTCTCTCTATCTCTTGTGCGCTGCCCTACTGAGCGGTGCCACGGTGTCCCCGTCTTCGACGCTGGTGGCCCTAGAGGGATCTGCCGTGAATCAGGTTGCCAAAGCCTCTACGATCTTGATAGAAGGTCAGAATCCCGGTTCTGGCGTTGTGATTGGGCACCAGGGACAGACCTATTATGTCCTCACCGCTGAGCATGTGGTTGCTACCGAAGATGAGTACACCATTGTCACACCAGATGGTGAAGCTCATTCCCTCAACTATGGCGAGATTAGAAAGCTACCCGAAGTGGATTTGGCAATTGTGCCCTTCACAAGTCCGAAGCGCTATACAGTGGCCCCCCTGGGGAATTCTGATCAGGTCACGGAGGGCGATCGCATCTTCATTGCCGGATGGCCTGCAGCCGGTGAAGCTATTCCCCATATTTACCAGCTCACCAGCGGTGAAATTTCAGGGATAGCCCCGCGCCCAATTGTCGGGGGGTATGGCCTCGTTTACACCAACGTGACCCGCGCCGGTATGAGCGGTGGACCCGTCTTTAACAACCGTGGTAGGGTGATTGGCATCCATGGCCTTGCTGAGGGGCGGCAGGTAGCCCTGCCCGGATACACGGGCGATGCTAGCGTTATTAAAGCGGGATTCAATATGGGTATCCCTATCAACACCTTTGTTCGGTTAGCACAGCAGGTTCAATTTCCTTCGATTCCAGTAGAGTCCCCCATTCCCCAGACTTCTGCTTCACCTGTCCCTACGCCGCCTCGCCCTATCGAGAGTCCTAGCCCGTCTCCATTGCCCCCTCAAGTGCTGGCCGAAAATCAGAAGCTTACTCAAATAATCCAAGCGCCACAGCTTCCGGCACCGGCACCAAGGATTGCCTTTACTCAACCTCCCCGACTGAGCAAAGCCTATACGACAGATCGCAACGCTAAAAATCTGGGAGCCAACTATTTTTTCGAGATTGATCTACCGGCCACCGCCGCCGCGCCACTCCAGCAAATTGATCTCATTTTGAAGCAGGGGGTTCAATATCCTCGATTCACAGCCCAAGGGGTTGCTGCCTACGAAGGAACCGCCCGTTCTCGCGGCAATCCGCTTCCCTTGAGTTTAGTGGTCACTGATCCTCCCAGTCGAACCCTGACCGTGACCTTTAATCCACCAGTGCAGCCGGGACGCCAAATTACGTTGGCTGTGAGGCCGGTCAAGAATCCGAGCGTCGGTACCTATCTGTTTGAAGTCAGAGGCTTCCCGGCAGGAGAATCGTCGGCAGGAGTCTACCTTGGACTCGCACGTCTAGATTTTGTTCATAGTTCGCTGGGTAAATAGAACCCCCACAATCATAGGTAGCTTCACCCCAACAAGACTAGAACAGTCGCGATCTGTCTTTATCCATCACCCACAGCGTATCCCAGTCATGGAGATAGAAAAGGGTAAAACACGCCGCCAACATCGGCCAAGCGGCAAAGAAGAGTAAATTCCCTTCAGCGTAGGGTGCAAAGTATTTCTTAAAGGCTGACAGCGTAGACACCGAATGCAAAAACAGCACAGCACCGTAGGACAACCGCTTTTTAAAGCCCAGCACAAAGGCCACGATGATCACAAACTGGATAACACCGATAATGTAGATTGGCACATTGCCTAAGCCAGCAATAAAGTAAAAGTTCTCAAACACCGCCGCTGCATGGGACGGATTGATAAATTTATCGAGGGTCCACATTAACATCACAAAGAAGACGCTCAGGCGCAGCACAAAGAGCGCCACAGGAATGCGTCGATGGGTCATTCTCAGCATGATGTTCTCCGGTCGGGGCTGATTCCATGATCAACACTGAAGGGACCGGCCCCTACATAAAGGGTCATCAACAGTCCACCCATGAGTCCTACATTTTTTAGAAAGGCATTCATTTGTTCAGGATCGGCAATAAAGTTATGAAAAATAAGACTCGCAGGCACTAAAAACACGATCAGTAGACCGACCCCCATCCGAATGCGATATCCCAGCAGCAACGATAAACCACCGAGGAGCTGAAATGCAATGGTACTCACTGCAAGCAGACCCGCGAGGGGAAGACCTGCGCCTGCAATTGTTTCCTGAAAGCTAGAGAAGCCCAGCAAATGTGTAATCCCTGCCTTGAGAAAGATGAGAGACAGACAGGTTCGAGCTGCGAGGGGAAGGTACTGCATCAGACTATGAATACTCAGCGTTCTTACCTTAGCGTATGCAGTCACTTCACCTTTAAAACAGATTTAGATCTGTGTAATTGGCTCCGCAATCAAGCCTAAAAAGGATTCTCAGGAGAGGACTAATCGAGCTGTTCTTCACCTAGATCAGAAAGCGCTAGCGGCGCATCGCCAGGGGTGCGTAAATTTTCGACTAAGGCCTGAATCTCTGGTGGTGGTGGCGGGGTCAATCGGGACACGACAAGGGTGACGGCTAAATTCAGCAACATCCCAATGGTGCCAATGCCCTCGGCAGAGATGCCAAAGAGCCAGGGTTCCATGCCGCCAAACTTAATGCCGACAATATAGGCTGTGGTAAAGAGTAGACCCACGAGCATGCCTGAGATGGCTCCTTCTCGGTTGGTGCGTTTATCAAAAATACCGAGCAAAATAACCGGGAAAAAACTAGCGGCAGCAAGGCCAAAGGCAAAGGCGACGACCTGAGCGACAAAGCCCGGTGGGTAGATGCCAAAGAAACCTGCCACAGCAATGGCAAAACCCACCATGATTCGCCCCACAAAAACGCGTTTGGCCTCCGAGGCATCAGGGTTAATCATCCGGTAATAAACATCGTGGGCAATTGAGCTAGAGATGACCAGCAATAGACCCGAAGCGGTCGAAAGTGCCGCTGCAAGACCACCGGCGGCCACAAGCGCAATCACCCAAGGGGCCAGCTTCGCCACCTCTGGCGTTGACAACACAATAATGTCGCGATCAATGGTAATTTCAGAGGTTTTCTGATCGGGCGTCAATGAGATCGTACCGTCTTTGTTTTTATCGTTTAGGGTCAGTAAACCTGTGTTTTCCCATTTTGTGACCCAGTCTAATTGACGGACCTCCTCAATTTTTTGGTTATGGAGCGTATCGATTAGGTTGTAGCGGGCAAAGGCGGCCACTGCAGGGGCAGTTGTGTAGAGGATCGCAATGAACAAGAGCGCCCAGCCTGCTGAATAACGAGCGGCCCGAACGTTAGGGACCGTATAAAACCGGACAATCACATGGGGGAGGCCTGCTGTGCCGACCATCAGGGCCACTGTAATCATCAGCACATCTAGCATCGACTTGCTGGCGAAGGGCTGGGTATATTCTTGAAAGCCTAGATCAACCTGAACGGCGTTGAGTTTGTCGACGATGTCACTGAAGGTAAACGCTAACTGCGGGATGGGATTACCGGTGAGTTGCCATGCGATCGCACCCGCCGGGATCAAGTAGGCCACAATCAAAATGGAGTACTGTGCCACCTGAGTCCAGGTGATCCCCTTCATACCGCCGAGGATAGCGAAGAAGGCCACAATCACCATCCCAATGATAACGCCTGTCTCTATGTCTACCTGTAGAAAGCGGCTAAAGACGATCCCCACCCCTCGCATTTGACCCGCAACATAGGTGAGGGAGATAAAAATTGCGGCGACGACGGCCACCAACCTGGCCCAGTTAGAGTAATAGCGATCGCCCACAAAATCGGGCACCGTATATTTGCCAAACTTACGAAGATAGGGCGCTAAAAGCAAGGCTAAAAGCACATAGCCCCCCGTCCATCCCATCAAATAAATGGAGCCGTCATACCCCAAAAATGAGATCAACCCCGCCATTGAGATAAATGACGCTGCCGACATCCAATCCGCTGCAGTAGCCGCACCGTTGGCAATAGCCGGGATGCCCTGATCAGCAACAAAGAAGCCCTTCGTATCTTTGACCCGAGATCGCCAGCCGATATACAGGTAAATCATGAATGTGATGATCACAAAAATGATCGTCCAAACTTCAACGGTCATGGCTGCGACTCATCCTTATTGCTGAATTTGCGATCGAGCTTGTCCATCTGCTTGGCGTAGACGAAAATTAAGATGACAAACACAAAAATTGATCCCTGCTGCGCCATCCAAAACCCAAGGGGTAAGCGTCCTAAATAGACATTATTTAAAGGCTGCACCAGCAGGATACTCAGCCCAATCGAAACCCCAGCCCACACCAGCAATAGGTTACGAATCAAGGCGATGTTCGCTCGCCAGTACCTTCGGCTCGGATCGCTCATAATTTTTTGGCTGCTGCAAAATCAACCGCTAGTCTACACCTTGGTGGGGAAGATCCGAAAAGCGGAATCGCTTAAATGTGGTCGTGTTCAGCAAGCCAAGAAACCGAACTGTCTCTATTGTGGAACTGCCTTTCCTGAAGAGACTTCAGCGGCTAGCTGTTTTCAGATATGGAGGATGCGGTGCTGCTTTTCAATACGAAAGGGAAGAACAGCGCCACGACGCACCATGCCCGATCAATCGCGGTGAAGTTTGACGTATAAATACCCAGACCTGTATTCTCGGATTAATGAATCTAAAATTTGTATATTTCTTCGTTCTCAAGACTTAGGGTGGGCTAAAAATTTCACTGAAATTTAACCTGGAATCCGGTGTTGGGGGTATTTTGAGCTTGTTTTCAATGATGTTATGATTGCAACACAATGCATCCGTGAGGAAAAGCAATCAGTATGACATTGACACCCGTATCTCCGGTGGTTTTGGTCATATTAGATGGCTGGGGGCACCGCGACAGCGCCGATGGAAATGCGATCGCAGTGGCAAAAACGCCGGTCATTGATAGTCTTTGGCAAACCTATCCCAGAACCTTAATTGCAACCGCTGGCAAGGCTGTGGGGCTTCCTGCAGGACAAATGGGCAACTCTGAGGTGGGGCATCTCAATATCGGCGCAGGTCGTTCAGTTCCTCAAGAACTGGTCAGAATTGGCGATGCCATCGAGAACCGGACCTTTCACGAAAATGACGCCCTCGTGGGCACCTGTCAGGCCGTTGTGCAGAATAAAAGCAAGCTGCATTTAATTGGGCTGTGCTCTCAGGGTGGTGTTCATGCCCACGTCAACCATCTGGTTGCCCTCTTAGAATTAGCGAAGGAGCAGGGCGTTGGAGATGTCTGCATCCACGCCATTATGGACGGCCGGGATACACCGCCTACCCAAGGGCATCAAGAAATTCAGCGCCTGCAGGTAGAAATTGCCCACTGTGGGATTGGTCGAATTGTGACCCTTAGCGGTCGTTACTATGCCATGGACCGTGATAATCGCTGGGATCGTGTGGAGAGAACCTATCGGGTGCTCACCGAAGACTCATTCTCTTATCCGCCTGATTGGTCAGCACTGGATGTGATTACTGAAGCGTATGATCATGAAATCACCGACGAATTTTTGACCCCGACCCGGATTGCACCAGGGGCTGTGGAAGCTGGAGATGGCGTTATTTTCTTTAACTTCCGGCCCGATCGCGCCCGTCAACTGACACGAGCTTTTGTCGATCCAAACTTTGACGGTTTTGAGCGTCCTTTCATTGAACCGCTCAAGTTCACGACCTTTACCCAGTACGATCCTCGCTTCCCCGTTGAGGTGGCCTTTGCCCCACAAGACTTGACCCATATTCTGGGCGAAGTCATTGCTGAGCATGATCTCAAGCAGCTCCGCATTGCAGAAACAGAAAAATATGCCCACGTCACCTATTTTTTTAATGGCGGCATCGAAGATCCGCTACCGGGCGAAGATCGGGTAATGGTGGCTAGCCCCATGGTGCCCACCTATGACCAAGAGCCTGCAATGTCAGCGGTGGAGGTGACGGATAAAGCAATCGCATCTATCCAGAAGGGGATTTACTCCCTTGTGGTTCTCAACTATGCAAACACCGATATGGTGGGTCACACCGGCAAAATGGACGCTACGGTGGAGGCGATTGAAGTGGTAGATCGCTGTGTGGGCCGCTTGCTAGAGCAGGTCAATAAAATGGGTGGCACGATGCTGATTACCGCTGACCACGGCAACGCAGAGCTGATGTGGGACGAAAACGGCAACCCCTGGACGGCCCATACCACTAACCCGGTTCCCTTCATTGTGGTCGAAGGTGAAGGTCGCAAAATTCCGGGACACGGAACGGAGATCCCTCTCAGAAGCGATGGCTGTCTGGCGGATATTGCCCCCACGATTTTAGAAATTCTGCAGTTGCCGAAACCCGATGAAATGACGGGTCGCTCTATCATTGAGCCACTAGGGTTTGAGGTGAAACCCAATAACGGCCCGGTGCGAATTCGGCTTTAGCCAAAGCTGACGAGCAGAAGGTTATACTCTATAAAGCGTAAGGAGTACCTTGTCGTCTGTTTTTCAGCGATCTATCCTTCTATGCGTAGACTTTATTGATGTTTATACCGCTATGTTGATTAAGATCTTGCAGGGCATTTGGGCCTTCTCAGCCATTGGCTCCATTATTTTAGTGCTGCTGCACAGTCCGAAGGGTGAAGGTCTTGGCATCGGCGGTCAAGCTCAGCTTTTTAGTAGCACCAAAAGTGCTGAGACCACGCTCAATCGTGCCACCTGGACCCTCGTTGCGCTCTATATGGGGCTAACGGTTGTGCTCAGCGCAGGCTGGCTCAGCTAGAGATCGTGTCTGCTACTCACTGGAAGCACTGGCCTCTGATCTTAGGGGTAGTCGTTTGTGTGGTGACGGTCTTGGCGGGGCATCTCAACAGTAGCGGCACTTTACCCAGTGCGGCCCTTGCTCCGGCTCCTCAAGTGCATCCGTTGCCTCCCACCTTGGCGGCATGGCAGGATTCAAATCAACAGGGGGACTACTTTGACCAGGTCAAACCCACCCGAGCAGGTTATTTGGTCTGGAGTCATTTCCCGATTCAGGTCTATGTAGGGCCGGCCACTGCCCCCACCCCCAATGCGGACGAGATCTGGCAGCGAGCCGTGACGGTTGCCCTGCGGGACTGGCAGCAGTACCTGCCGTTGGCCTTTACCAATCAACCAGAGCAGGCCGACATTACAATCAACCAAGTTGATCCCCAGCAGCGCAGCGGCAATCGGGTCAGATCGGCAGAGACGCGCTATCGACTTTACGTGAATGAGCGCCATCAGTTTGCCCATCGCAGTACGGTTACCATTCGCCCCAATCAAACGGAAGCCTATATCACCGCTGCCGTTCGTCACGAGCTAGGCCATGCCCTCGGCATTTGGGGCCACAGCCAGTCTGCGACAGATGCTCTCTACTTTTCGCAGGTGCCAACGCCTCCCCCAATCTCTCCACGAGATATTAATACGTTGAAGCGAGTGTATGAGCAGCCGACGCGCTTGGGCTGGCCGTTACCCTCTCCCTCATTACCTCCCCAGGAAGAGTAGCGCATGGATCTTTATCGGCAGGCGTTGCGCCCATTATTGTTCTCAGGTTTAAAAGCAGATCCTGAAGCGGTTCATCAGCAGTTTATGCAAACCTGCAGATGGCTGAACCAACGTTGCGATCGCACCCCTATCTCTGATCTCCTACAGCGCTGGGGCAAGTCCTGCAGTGTTGAAGATATTCGCCTATCGCAAACGCTCTGGGGGTTAGAGTTTCCGAACCCGTTGGGGTTGGCGGCAGGCTTTGATAAAGATGGGGTGGCGACGAACCTCTGGCCTAGCTTTGGCTTTGGCTTTGCCGAGGTGGGAACCGTGACGCTACAGGCCCAGCCGGGTAACCCCAAGCCTCGATTGTTTCGTCTGCCTCAAGATCAAGCCGCCATTAATCGAATGGGCTTTAATAACCAGGGGGCTGAACAGATGGCGGCTGTGCTGGCCGCTTCAGCGCCGCATCGATCCCATGATGCCCCCGTGGGCATTAATCTGGGCAAGTCTAAGGTGACGCCCCTAGAGCAGGCGACTGAGGACTATGTGGGTAGCTTTCGGTTGCTCAAGCCCTATGGGGACTATTTTGTGGTCAATGTGAGTTCACCCAATACGCCAGGGTTGCGATCGCTCCAGGCCACTGAGCAGCTTGAGCCGATCTTGGCGGCGCTCCAGAATGAAAACACTGATGATAAGCCGCTCCTGGTTAAGATTGCACCGGATTTAGCTTGGGACGATATTGATGCGATCGCAACCCTAGCCCAATCCCATCACCTCGCCGGGATCATTGCGACCAACACCACCATTGAACGCCAAGGCTTAAAAACGCAGCATCTGGTCACGGGCAACTCACCGGAGCAAGAGGCCGGTGGCCTGAGCGGTGCCCCGGTACGACCGCGATCGACAGCAGTGATTCGCTATCTCTGGCAGCAAACCCAGGGCCAACTGCCCATTATTGGGGTCGGCGGTATTTTCACCGGAGCCGATGCTTGGGAAAAATTAGCGGCAGGGGCGAGCTTACTGCAGGTCTACACCGGCTGGACCTACGGTGGCCCCTGGATGGTACGGCAAATTTTGGCAGAATTGCTTGATCAATTAGAACGCAAAAAATTATCGGATATCTCTAGCGCGGTTGGTTCTGAGCATCGCTAGCCCAGAACCGATACAAAGGAAAAATCAAAGCGACCAAAGTGTGCGCTCCAGGCAAGGTTGAGCTTTTCTAGGCAGGCCACCAGCCACTTCACCGAGGCCTGTTGCTTGGATTCATAGTGGTTAAACAGCAGCGCAAAGCGATTTTCTAGGTAGGGCTTTATTTTCTTGCACAGGAGTACGAGCTTAAGCAATATCCCCACCGTCGCCGTGGAACCCACGTTATTGATTAAATCCATAAATATAAAGTGGTGGGGCTGCTGACGACTTTCAATCACCAAGAAGTTGAGCAGCCGATTGCAGGTTCTTGCCAATAGAAAGTCACTCATCGGGCGATGATTATATTCTGGCAATAGCTGATCAAACTGCTGCTGAAGCTGTTGATTGAATCGACTGCGGCCAAACTTAGGATCGACCGAGGCCACTAAATAGTCATATAGATTCTTTTTAAAGCCGAGGTAAGACTGCGTGGCTTGATTGCGGAGCATGAAGTGCTTGGCAACATCTCGGTAAGATCCCTGACGGTCTACTCGGCCCACGTAGTGCTTCAGGGTGTCGCACAGTTCACCATCGGTGAGTAAGGTTGGATTCTTGGACTGGATGAGTTGCCCCGTGACCGGCAAAATGAGCTGTGTGTGCGGGGCGGACTGAATGATTCGCCCTGATGTCGTTGAACGTTTGACAATGCCGGTGAGGTAGTGGGATAAATCTAGCTCGAACCGCTCCTGCGCCTGCTGGCGAGCTTCGCGAACGCTGGTTTGGTGCTCTTGGCTGTCTTCTTGCGAAACGAGGCAGTGTTGATAGAGATAGGGATAGCGGCGCAGAATGGTACTCAAGGGCCGACTGGCCGATGCTGTTGTTTGGGGGGCAATAAACTCAGCAAAACGACGAAGGCGTTGAAAGTAAGTACTTTGAGCAAACTGCTGCAGAAGAGATCGCAACCGAGTGGTCGCTCGACTGCGGCCCAAGGTGGCGGGGGTTGCCGTCATGTGACTGAGAACACCGACTAGCTCTGGGATCATATCTCTGCAGTCGGGTTGATTTTGCCAAGAGTTCACTAAGATATAGCAGCAACGATTGAAAAAAAGAGCAAACTCTTCTTTCCCTTGAGTTGAGACTACGATCTGATTTAAGGCTGCTTTAACGGTGGAATCTGGATACTGCACTCCTGAAATAAATAACGTGTGAAAGCGCTTGAGGACCGCGTTGGGTGACTCACTCCGCACGCAGTGGAGCAGGTGCTCATAAATCGTCTCTTTATGCGCTTCTATATTGGTGCTTTGATATCGACTCGTTCGGGAGTTCACTGATTTTTACTCTCGCCTTATTAGAAAATCTCGATTAAAGGAACACCTACCCATGAATGAACAGCGTCGTCACAATGGCTCGTAGAGGCCCAAAGCAATACGTCTAGGAACATTGATGGCAACCACTGTTGCGTCACGGGGCGATCAGCATAGAGCGGGTTCGGTTGAGCATCAAGCAGGGAGTAGAGTCGAGGTATCTCTATATCATTAAAGATACCCATACCTTTACTAGGATATATAGGCTTCAAGCTAGAGGGTGTGATATATCGCACCTATTTGGGTGACGAAGATCACCGCTTAGATCTTCTATCTCGACTCTGCCACCAGTGGTTTTGTTTCAGAACAGGTGACTTCTGGCTGCAGCGATCGCTCCACCCTCGGCTGCCCCACTGAATAGGTGACGGCATAGCTACGGGCCAACAGCCACAGCCACAGTGCTGGCGCTCGTTTTTCAACCAAGGGTTGTATGCGGCGCACAAACTTTGGGAACCAGTTCCGCAGAAGGGTATTGACCAAGCTGGCGAAAGTAAAGCTCCAATAGCTACCGATCCAGCGCACAAAGTCCTTGGCTCCCACCACGGTCCAGATCCAAAACAGTAGAATGGGGTTTGTCCAAGCGGCCTTGAGTGCCATCTTGTTGAGGGCTAACCAGCCAAACCGATCCTTGATGAAGGCTTCTGCTTGGGGCTGGGGTTCTTGGGCCAAAATCTCAAAAAATGTATTGAGCATGGAGTTGACTCTGGCTGGAGGTAGATGTCTGCCCGTGGGCACCATCATGCCCCGTGAAAAGAGCCAGGTTACGGCAATATTGCTTTGATAGGCGCGAATTTGCTCTAGATGCTGGGCCTGCCAAAGATCATGGCGCAGAGCGGTCGCCAGGAGATCAGTGAGACGAGGCAGATTGCGAACCAGGGAACCAAAGCCGGTGAAAATGAGAGGAGACTGCAGAGAGGCGGAGTCACCAATGGAGACGAGACGGTCGAAGGCAATGTTGCGATCGCGACTATCCCCACTAAAGTGACCTGGAATGTAGCCAAACGTTGGCTTTATCCAGGTGATTTGGTCTAAGTCACAGCGCCGATACTCGGGCAAAATCGTGAAAAAATCTTCGTACATCTCTAATAGCGACCCTGGGTTATCGGGATGGACCTGATGGTAGTGAAATAGATACACCGTCAGCTCATCATTAGCCGCCGGAAACAGTTCCCAAATGAGCTGCCGCCCCCGCGAAATATCACCATGACTATTGAGAACATCGCCATACTCAGAGTCCCAGACCTCTTTGTCTAAACCCTTAAGCACCGCGCCCACCGTGGGACACACGCTCTCAAAAGATCGTCCACCGTTGAGCTGCCATGCAATCGGGGACGCCGTCCCCATCGCATCTACCAAAAATCGTCCCGTCACTTGCTGTTCCTGGTTGGTCGGCAGATTCGTTACGGTACAGGTCACGCCTTCCGGCGTCACGTCCGCGCGGCTAAATTCGGTTTGGTCCCAGATCTCGCCGCCTGCATGGCGTAGCTTTTCACCACAGAGACGAAGGAGCTTTTCAGAATCTAGGGCAATATTTAGCACCGTCGGCGTTCGCAGCACCGAAGACTTTAGATGTTCGGAATTATTCCCGTCAAAAAACTTATGGAACCCATCACCGTATTCCCGTGCGATCAGGCTCTCAAATTCAGCCTGAGTAAAGAGTCCCAAATCTAAAAGACTCTGGAACTCATTGCGAGAGATATTCCATTCTCGATTCATGCGGCCAAAGGGCATCCGCTCAATGAGTAGAACCCGATATCCCAGACGCGCCATCACGGCAGCATGAACAACGCCTAAAGCACCTCCGAGGTAAATCAGATCGTAAGCTGGTGGGTCTGGGAACTCTGCTGCTGTTCGGTGCGAAAAAACAACTTGGCGAGGCGTTTGGGGCTGCCTGACCCCTTCCTTCCAGCGCTGCTCCCACCAGTAGGCGCGGGTGAGGTCATACTCTCCATTGGGCATCCGTTGAAAATACTTGACGGTTTCAGGATATTCCGCTGCCAAGGCTACAAAGATGGATTCCTGCGCTCGGTCAAAGGCGGGGAGTTCAGGATACTGATAGGGAAATGTTGCTCTCAATTCCTGCTCAAGCTGTTGGATGAGCTGCTTCTCTTGTTTGAGAGGCTGCTCACTCCAGCGAAAAACTTTGAGATAGGTGGTTCGCTGAAGGGGCCATACCACGATGGATAGCTCTCCAGAACGATCCCGCACCCGACAGCCCGTGGCATTTAAAGTTTTAGTCCCGACCGGTTGAAAACAGTTGTGCAGCCAAGCCCTCACGGTGTCGGTGTCTGGGGTCGGAATTTCGAGATAAGAGAGTTCTTTCATACCCGGTAGTGGGGAGGCAGTAGAGGACAGAGGACGAAGCTAACAGTGAGTGCTGACTGCTATTTAAACAAATGTTACAAACAATTGTTACAAAAATTGGACGAGTTGTGTCCGCTACAATCAAAAAATTGTTAATAAGTGCCATAACTCAATGGAAGCCTTAGATCTTAAACGAGAGATTGCGACGTTATCTGATCGCCTGGGTAAAACCCAGGAGTATCTTTGACCTACCCGCCCTCAATGCTCAAATTACCGACCTAGAGCAGCTTGCTGCCCAGCCTGATTTCTGGAATGACCAAGACAGCGCCCAGCAAACGCTCCAAAACCTTAATGATCTCAAGGCCAATATCGACCAGCTCAAGCAGTGGCAAGACACTCTAGAAGATTCTAGAGCTGTTTTAGAGCTACTAGAAATAGAAACCGATCAGGCACTCCTAGACGAAGCCGAGACCAACCTAAATACGCTAGGCCACCAGCTCGACCAGTGGGAGCTACAGCGTCTGTTAGCTGGTCCCTACGACCAAAAGGGTGCCGTCCTTACTCTTAACGCAGGTGCAGGCGGCACAGATGCCCAGGATTGGGCTGAGATGCTATTACGCATGTACACGCGCTGGGCTGAACGCAAGGGCTACAAAATACAGCTTGCCGAGATCTCTGAGGGCGATGAAGCAGGGCTAAAGTCTGCCACCCTCGAAATTAGTGGTCGTTACGCCTATGGCTACCTGAAGTCAGAGAAGGGAACACATCGATTGGTGCGGATTTCACCTTTTAATGCCAATGGCAAGCGCCAAACCAGCTTTGCTGGGGTTGAGATTATGCCTCAGATTGACGAAGAGGTTCAGGTCGATCTGCCGGACAAAGATCTAGAAATTACCACCTCACTCTCTGGCGGTAAGGGCGGTCAAAACGTCAATAAGGTCGAGACGGCGGTGCGGGTTGTTCATTTGCCGACGGGATTAGCGGTTAGGTGTACCCAGGAGCGATCGCAACTCCAGAACAAAGAAAAAGCCCTCGCTTTGCTCAAGGCCAAGCTGCTGATCATTGCCCAAGAACAAAAGGCCCAAGAAATCGCCGACATTCGCGGAGACATGGTGGAAGCCGCCTGGGGCAGTCAAATTCGGAACTATGTTTTTCATCCCTACCAAATGGTCAAAGATCTACGGACCAATGAGGAAACGACCGCCGTCGATAACGTCATGGATGGTGATTTAGACCCTTTTATTGAGGCCTATCTGCGGCAAGAAACCCAGATGACAGTTTCAGAATAGTGGGGCTGTAGACAATGGAAAAATCAGAGTTATCACAAGAGGTGTATGGGGTATGAGATGGCATCACAGGTTATCGAAAATACTGGTCGCGCTGACTGTTACTGCTGCGGGTGTATGTAGCCCATTGAGTCAAGTGAAAGCGAGCGAAGTCAGTGCAGGTTCCACCGCTGATCGCCAATGGGCACAGACGGGTCGATCTCAGGAGGGCAACACTGAACTAGAGTTGGGTAATCTATCTTTAACGCAAGTTCCTTCAGGGATTGGACAACTCACCAATCTGCGATCGCTTAGCCTCACTTGCAATCAACTGAGCGGCCTACCGGCAGAAATTGGGCAACTGAATAATCTGCAAGTGCTTGACCTCGATAATAATCAACTATGCAGCCTACCTTTAGAGATCAGTCAACTGTCTAATCTGATAAAGCCTGTAGAGGGTTAAGTAGGTGGAGATAATTAAACGTTGCCCTGAAGCCCAGAAAGCCCTGCTGCATCGTGATCGGGATGTTGATTAGTTTGAAGCATCTACTTATGAGTTCTGTAAATAACCTGAGTTCTGGATAAGCGCAAAGCCTTATTCTCTCGCTAGAACTTGAAATAGCAACGTCGGCCATTCACCCATGAGGATGGCTTTCCTCACTCTAGAATCTATCTAACTCTGGCTTGAACTGTCGCGGGGGACGTGGCTCCTGGATTTGGTCTAGCATCCGGAAACAGCCCGATAGGATACGATCAGGCTAGATTCTTTGTGAATCATCAAGGATAAACAATGCAAATTAAGGTAGAAGTTCCAGATGAGCTAGCGCTGCGACTAAGTTCACTACAGGACCAGTTGCCAGAGATTTTGGAGCTGGGCCTGCGAGAATGGCGTGCAGATACTCAATCTGGATTTTCTGGTTTAGCAGAAGTTCTAGAGTTTTTAGCGAGTCTTCCCTCACCAGAAGAGATGCTGGCACTAAAGCCTTCTGGAGTACTGCTGCAGCATATTGAAACACTACTGGAAAAGAATAGGACAGTTGGGCTAACGGCTGAAGAAGAGCGACTGTGGCAGCAATATGAATATGTTGAGCATTTAGTGCGAGTTGCAAAAGCAAAAGCCTTGGTAAGGCTCAATGCGGCCTAGCGAATGAGTAAGACCTACGTAACGGCTGCGCTCAGGCGGTTGGTCTGTGAACGTGCCCATTATGCTTGCGAATATTGCTTGACGCCTGAGATTGCGGTTCTCATTCCTCACCAGATCGATCATGTTATTGCCGAGAAACATGGTGGACAGACGAATGAAGAGAATTTAGCGTTAGCCTGCACCCTTTGTAATAAGCACAAAGGCAGTGACCTTTCTTCAATTGATCCGAGTAGCGGGGAGACCGTAAGACTATATCGGCCTCGTGGCGATCTCTGGCATGTTCATTTCCAGTTCAAGGAGGGCAAAATCTTACCGCAGACTGCTATCGGACGCGTGACAGTGCGGTTGTTGCAAATCAATCTTCCTGAAAGGGTAGAAGAACGAAAGGTGCTGTCACAAGCCAATGTTCTAAGAAATGGACTGTGATACCTTGTTCCCTTTACTTAATTCTTCTGAGAACATCTTGCAGCAATAGCTCTGGTCATGCACCCATAAAGTTGGCTTGCTTTGCCCTGAAATCAAGCTACCGCATCTGACCTACCATAATCCCCTCTCCAGGAGGGATTGAAACGCATCCTACCGACAGAATTCGGTCAATGACCAATCTGCGAGAGTCTGTAGAGCATTACGAGGCCTGCAAATAACCTGAGTTCTAGATCAGCAGCAAGTTTGATACTTTTCATACATCCTCTAACTGTCAGCCTGTTCTGAGCAGAACGTTTAAAATTAACTATATTCGTGCGGTCCAAGCCCACATCATTTTTAGGAGCTGCATTCCATGTCTGAGTATCAACCTGAATTTCTAACCTCTGAACAGCTTCTTGCTCACCTGCAGTGGCGCTATGCCGTCAAAAAGTTTGACCCCAGCCGCGAAATTGCCCCAGCCGATTGGCATACCCTAGAGCAAAGCCTAATCTTGTCGCCCTCTTCCTTTGGCCTACAGCCCTGGAAATTTTTTGTGGTGAAAACCCCTGAGCTTCGTCAGCAGCTTGTTGAGTTTTCCTGGGGGCAAACCCAGGTAGTCGATGCCTCGCATTTGGTGGTTTTAGCCATTAAAACCCAGGTCGATGAAGCCTATGTTGATCACTACATTCAGCGCACGGCAGAACTTCGGCAAATGCCTGCCGAAAACTTGGCTCCCTTTGCCAAAGTAATCAAAGACTTTCTCGGTCGCATGTCAGCCGAAGATCTCAACGCCTGGGCAAAACTTCAGGTCTATATTGCCCTCGGCCAATTGATGACCAGTGCTGCCCATCTGGGCATTGATACCTGCCCCATGGAAGGCTTTGTCCCTGAAAAGTATGATCAGGTTCTGGGGCTAACTGCCAAGGGGTATTCAGCAGCCGTTCTCTGTCCTGTGGGCTACCGCGACCCCAGTGACCCCTATGCTCAAAATGCAAAGGTTCGGTTTAGCCAAGATGAGATGATTGAGGTGCTGTAGAAGCGACGCTTTGTAACGAGTCCTTGCCGCAGGTCGGGCAATTCGAGTCAATCGTTCAGGATTTGTTAGGATTTGCACAGATTCTGTCATATCAAAACTGCATGTTGCTCACTGCCCGACAGTTATTGAGTTTTCAACGCTGTCAGCGCCAAACCTATCTCGATACCTTTGGCGATCTGCAACAGAAGGCAGACCCTAGCGATTTTTTAACGAAGCTGAGGCAAGATCGAGCGCAGCACCAGCAAGAATTTTTAGCCAACTATACCTGGGAGAAGCCGAGCTATCCGCCCCGTGATTGGTCTGCTGGTGCCCAGGCGACGCTAGATCTCATGCAGAGGGGCGTCGAGCAGATTCATCGTGGCATTCTGAAGGTGACCACTGAACCCGATTTAACCTTAGTGGCGATCCCCGACCTGTTAACCAAGGTGCCTGGGGATTCTTTTTTAGGGGATTGGCAGTATGTGCCCACTTCGATCCAGCTCAGTAAGCGCCCGAAGCTGGAGTATCAACTTTTGGCGACCTTTCAGGCTCTGGTGCTGGCCGATTGTCAAGGGGCTTGGCCTGAAACAGCCTACCTGTATTTGCGAGAGCGGGGCTGGTATACCGTTGATCTTGAGAAAAATCGCCCCAAGTTAGCGGCTCTGATGACTGATCTCATTGCGCTGCTGCGTGAGGGGACAGAGCCGGAGGCGTTCATTGTCAATAACCGCTGCAGTCTGTGCGGCTGGTACGACTCCTGTTATACAACGGCGAAGTCGCAGCAGCATCTATCCCTTATTCCGGGCATTACGCCGAGCCGCTATCCGATGCTGCAGGCTCACAATCTCAATACAGCAGAAGACATTGCGGCCCTAACGCCGGCTTCTCTGCAAGCCCTAACGGGCTTTGGTAAAGAGGTGGCAACCAAGATGGTCCATCAGGCCCAAGCATTTGTGCATCATCAACCCATTGCGATCGCAACCCATCCCCCTGGTTATGAGCCGCTGTTGCCGACGGCCCCGGTCGAGCTTTACTTCGATATCGAAGCAGAACCGAGCCTCAATTTGGCTTATCTGCACGGCGTTTTAGTCATTAATCATGAGACGCAAGACCAAACGTTTTATCCGCTGCTGGCTGAGGCTCCAGAAGGCGAACAGCAGGTGTGGGAGCAGTTTTTAGATCTGGTACAGCGCTATCCTGACGCCCCTATCTTTCATTTTTGTGCCTATGAAGTGCAAACGGTGGAGCGACTGGCTCGCCTCTACAATACGCCCATGCCATTGATTGAGTCGCTATTAGAGCGGTTTGTCGACCTCCATATTTGGGTGACTAAAACGGCGGTCTTACCCATTGAAAGCTATACCCTGAAGCTGATTGCTCGCTGGATTGGATTTGAATGGCGCAACTCAGAAGCTAACGGTGCCCAGTCAATTTACTGGTATAGTCAATGGCTAGAAACTTGCGATCGCACCTTTCTCGACACCATTGTTCACTACAACGAAGACGACTGCCGTGCAACCTACTACGTCAGAGATTGGCTCACCCAGTTTTTGGCGCAGCAGCCGATTCCACCGAGCGCACAACCCCTTGAGCCTGCCCTTGCTATTCTTGACTCCAGTGACCCATAACCTTCGATATTGCTGCCTGCTCTGCCTCGTGGTGAGTCTGGGAAGCTGTCATTCAAAACCCAAGGTGCAGACACCCCCGGCACCTTTGACACCTCCAACACCTTCGACATCTGTAAAACCGGCGGTTGTAGGCCAAGCCCTCGTCAGTAATCAAAAAATAGTTGAAGTTATGCTGCCCAAAGGATGGAGCAATCAACTGACCCAAGACGATTCCTTTGATCTGAAAGCCGCAAATGCCTCGAAGGATGCCTATTTGACCGTACAGACTAGCGCTAAGCGAGACTTGTCACAGCTCAGCTTAAAAGAATTTGCTCGCATCGGTCGCAAAGCAGGCATTCCCACTATGACCGATCTCAATATTACAGGGCCGACGGAGGTGACCGCCGTGAACGGCTATCCCGCCATTCAATACCAATTTCGGGGCAAAGTGGACGGCATAGACACCGTCCTTCTGCACACGGCGATTGAATCACCGAAGTACTTTCATCAGATTTTGGTGGGAGCCTCTAGCGCTGCCTTTGAGCGCCAACAAAAGACGTTCCAAAGCCTCATTCAGACGTTTAAAGATCTTTCAGTAACGGCGTCTAAATAGTCAAAATTACCCGGCCCGTGCTACTTACGCTTCCCCGTTGCTAGCTCTAGTTCAGCAAGGCGAAACGTGACCATCTTGGTCCAGTTGCCCCCCTCAAAGGTAACGGCAGCATGACCATCGGTGACGCGCTGCACCTGACCTTCAAACCCGAAGTAGGTATCAGAGTCATTGACGACACGAACAGCGGAACCAGGAAAGATAGAAGGGGTCATGGGCTTGCATCAGTTACCGAACGTCCCTATCTTACAGAAGAATTCGGCCTGTCGTCTCTTTCCGGTTCGGCAGGTGTCCACCTCACCTGTCGTTAGTTGATCGGAGGTGGTGCTGTCTCTACGAGTCCCTCATTCTTAGGATCGGTGGGAGACCGGAGTTCTAATGGATGGCTCGGTGGAATCTTTTTCAACGCAATCAAAGACTCAACCACCGCTTTTACCGCTGGAGCCGCACTGGTGGAGCCAAAGGCGTTCCCTGCAGTGGGTTCATCAATGACGGCAAGGACAACATACTGCGGTTTGTCTAAGGGAAACAGCGACACAAAACTCGTCACCTTACCGCTGTTGTAGCGTCCTCCACTAGCTTTCTGGGCGGTGCCTGTTTTGCCGCCGAGACGATAGCCCGGAATCCGGGCGACTCTGCCAGTACCGTTCTCGACGACGCTGCCCATCATCTTATGCACCTGGTTCGCCGTCTCTTCTGAGAAAACACGCCGGGGCTTAGCGAAGTCTGATTTTTTGACCAATCTCCCCGAATCATCCTGCAGCCCTGCCGTGAGGTGGGGTGTGACCAACATGCCGCCGTTGGCAATCGCCGCATGGAGCTGAGCCATTTGCATCGGTGTTACCGAAAAACCTTGACCAAAGGCGGTCGTGGCAGACTCAATGGCGTAGTCAATAAACTGCTGCTTCTTTTTGAACTGTCCGGGGGTTTCAAAGGGTAAATCAGTGCCTGTAATCTCGCCAATGCCAATTTTTTTCAACGAATCGTAATAGGTCGTGCGCTGCACCCGCTCCATAATGCGGACCATGCCGACGTTACTAGAGTTTTCAAGGACTTGGGTAATGCTGAGGACGCCCCGGCCCTTGCGATCATAGTTACCAATGGGCCATCCCCCCACCTGAATTTGATCGGCATCTTGAACGCGGTCTGTGGGTTTGATGGCCTTGGCATCTAGTGCGATCGCAACGTTGATGGGTTTAAAGGTCGAACCCGGTTCGTAGAGATCCGAAACGGCCCAATTTTTGAACAGAGATGTATCCGCCTCATAAAAGCGCTCTGGGTCAAAGGTGGGTTCAGACGCGACCGCCTCTAAAGACCCATCCTTAACGTTCATGACAATGAGCGTGCCCCGCCGGGCGCGGAACTGGGTCAATTGCTTTTTGAGAGCGGCCCGCGCCGCTCGCTGGAGAGGCAAATTCAAAGTGAGCTGGAGACTGCGATCTCGGGTCGAGAGCGGCTGATCAGGAAAATAATCGGGCAGAAAGGAGCCAAGGCCATCGCGGGAGACCTTGTCCTGCGGCGGTTGTGACAGCAGCGACGACTGCTGACTGTATTCAACCCCGGCCTGACCCTCGCCATCGGCATTGACGTAGCCCACCAAATTCGAGGTCAGTTCTTCCTGGGGATAGACCCGCCGCCAACCTGGGGTTAGCTCGATGCCGTCTAGCAATAGCTTACGAATGTCCTGAGCTTTATCTTCTGATAGACCCCGAGAGATAGAAATACCACTGCGTTGCGTTTTAAAGCGTTGCTGGAGCGCTGCAGGCGACTGCCCAATCACAGGAGCTAGTACCTTGGCAATCTCGGCTCCTGACTTCTTGAATAGAAAGGGGTGGGCAAAGAGACGAAAAACAGGCTCATCTTTCGCTAAAATATCGCCCGCTTGATTCACAATCGGATTCCGGCTCACGTAGGGGGTGAGCTTTGTCATTTGCTGAACCTGTGCCTTGGCTTTGAGGCGTGGCCCCTGATCGATTTGGAGATAGACCAAACGAGCCGCCAGCCCCACTTGACCCAGCACCAATACAGACCAGATCCATAACAGGCGCTGCTGCCGTCCCTGGGGCAGATGGGGTGGCTCAGCCTGAATGCGGGATTTAATCGCATTGCGACGGGAGCGATTCTGATCAGGTGAGGCGCGCATATTTAATAGCCAATCGGGGACATACGGATCGGAGGACGAGGATCAGCAGCGGCAGGCTGAGGTAGTGGAGCAGCCTCTGGCTTTACGAAGAGCGTATTGTGAGGTCCCTTCGGCGTCAATCCCACTGGATTCACTTCGGCATTGTCGGTGAGGTGATGACGACGAGATTCGTTCTGCAGCAGCAGATTGCGCTCATTCCGCTTTAGGTTTTCGAGCTGTGCATAGGTTTTGCCCCAATTTTTTTGGGTATAGACGCTCCAGCCATAGAGCGGCAATAAACTCAGGGTCAAAACGATGACCAAGGGAGTTGAAACCTTACGCAGACCCAGCAAGAGCCTAAGCCACGGGGGAGATTGGGGTGCCGTGTCGACGACCTCAAGATGGCGACGAGGAGAACTGCTAGACGGCAGCGAAACGGGTGGGACGGATTTGTTTTTTTTAGGGGCTGCAAGCATCTCAGAAATACTCCTCCACAGGGGACAGACATAGGGGTAAACACAAGAAAGACGCCTTGATTACCCCTCTCAAACCGCAACTTACTGTGTATCACTCTGCACTATCAATGCATAAAAACGGCGTCTTTGCTAGTTTTCTTGTTCTTTTTTCATGAGTTCACCCCTCTAGGTCGGCGGTTGCTCAGTCTCGGCGCTCTCCTTTGGGAGCCTCTGGGCCAGCCTTAGCTTTGCCGATCGGGCGCGGGGATTGGCTCTAATTTCGTCTTGAGTGGCGATCAGGGGCTTTTTTGTTAGAACCTGCACTTGGGGAACCGCCCGAAGCTGATGCTTGACGATGCGGTCTTCGAGGCTATGGAAGCTAATCATGCCAATAATGCCTCCTGGTCTGAGCCACAGTGGGGCCTGCTGCACAAAGGTCTCAATGCTGTTTAGCTCTTCGTTGACGGCAATGCGGAGAGCCTGGAATACGCGAGTCGCAGGATGAATCCGATGGCGTCGAGATGATTTGGATTTGGGCATTGCTTTTGCAATTGCATCGGCAAGTTCCCCAGTGGTGTGAAAGGGACGCTGGGCGACAATGTGGCGCGCAATCCGTCGAGAAAAGCGCTCTTCCCCATAATGGAAGAACATATCGGCCAATGTCTTTTCTGAACGTCTATTGATCAAATCGGCTGCAGTGATGTCTTGGCGCTGATCCATACGCATATCGAGGGGCGCATCATACCGGAAGCTAAAGCCGCGTTCTGGGTGATCGAGCTGGGCAGAACTAACGCCAAAGTCAGCAATGATGCCATCAAATCGGGTTGGACCGGGATCATATTGGGCAAAGTTGCCCTGCCAGAACTCAACTCGGTCGAGAAATAGAGTCAGCTTCTCACGAGCCGCCGCTAACGCATGGCTATCTCGATCTAAAGCAGTGATGCGAAGGGTGGGTATTGTCGATAGCATTAGATAGCTGTGCCCACCGCCGCCCACGGTGGCATCTAGATAGTGGCCGTTCTCACGGAGTGCGATCCCCTCTAGCAACGCTTGGCTGAGGACCGGGACGTGATAGGTCTGATTGTTAGAAGGGGCCACAGATTATTTGCATGATGATCAAACTAAAGGATAGCCGCAATGGCTCTTGAGTCGCGACAAAATTTAATGCGTACCCCCCACAGTGGCTATCACTGGGATGGGGGCGATCGCAGATTCTTTGAGGGCTGGTACTTCCGCATCACGCTTCCTGAGCAGCGACAAACCTTTGCCTTTATGTATTCCATTGAAGACCCCATTGGCGGCCAGCCCTACAGCGGCGGGGGCGCTCAAATCTTGGGGCCAGAGGATCAGTATCTCTGTCGAACCTTCCCGGATACGCGCAGCTTTTGGGCCTGGGGTGCGCCCCACGGCACCGGGCCACTGGGGCTAGGCCATTGGGGAAAAACCACGTTACAAAGGCAGCCTGAATATCTCTCTGCCGAGATCTTTAAGCACTGCGTTCAAGAAGGATATCAGGGGACAGCAATGCAGCACCAAGGTCGTCTCACCGATCCCGGCACAGGAGACGTTGCCCAGTGGTATTACGAAACCAAGCCCCTCTACGGCTGGGGAGATGCTGGGAAAGCGCAAAAATCAACGGCAGGGCTACTCTCATTTTTGCCTGTGTTTGAACCGGGCTGGCAAATCATGATGGCCCACGGCCTCTCGTCGGGCTGGGTGGACTGGAAAGGGCAGCGCTATACCTTTGCAGATGCCCCGGCCTACACCGAAAAAAACTGGGGGGGAGCCTTCCCGCAGAAATGGTTTTGGTTGAACTGCAACTGTTTTGAAAACCAGCCCGATCTGGCCCTCACCGCTGCTGCCGGTCGGCGCGGTGTCCTCTGGTGGATGGAGTCAGTGGGCATGATTGGCATCCACCATCAGGGCCAGTTCTATGAGTTTGCCCCTTGGAATGCTGAAATCTCTTGGCAGGTTGCACCTTGGGGCTACTGGCAGATGACAGCCCACAATGATGACTATGCCGTGGAGCTAGTGGGGAGATGCAATCGCAACGGCACTCCCCTCCGCGCCCCCACCCAAAATGGATTGCTCTATATCTGCCGTGACACCATGCATGGCCAGCTTCATTTGCGGCTCACCTCACGCCATCAGCAAGGCTCTACCGTGCTCATTAATGCCCACAGCAACCTCTGTGGCCTAGAGGTGGGTGGCAACCCCTGGGAGACCGACTGGCAGCAGTCAGCAAGCCCCCTTGAATCAACCCATTTTCTCCGGCCTGCCTAGCCTAGAATGACTGGCGACGGGTCACACCTCGCAACTCTCCCACCGTGATCACCGAATTCCCGTTCCATAGGCAATCACCTCAATGGAGAGAATACCTGAGTCGCCGCTGCTTGAACCAATGGTCGCTGTTTCTAAGCGAACATTAATCACTTTTTTAGCTCCCCATCGGATCGCCTCTTCTTTCATCCGCAAGAGCGCTTCCCGACGCCCCCGATCTAACAGGCTGTCGTAGGCAAAAATTTGACCGCCGACAATCTTGCTGAGACTGGCTAAAAAGGTCTTGAAGTAGTCGGATGAAATCACAACACTGCCTACAAAAAGCTGTGCGCCTTCAGCCTCAGGAAAAGGCTGCTTCGCACCGATGTTGTAAACCGGCACACTCAGGGTGCGACGCTCACGCTCTTTGATGCTGGCGTAGTGTTTCTGTTCAGCCGCATTACCCGCCAGATAGCCCAGCGCCAACAGGCTCAGAAAAACAAATAGTTGCAGCATGTTCAGTCAACCCTTACTGCAGTGCCATAGGCAAAGAGTTCGGCTGCGCCTTGGGCCACAGAAGAAGTGGCAAAGCGAACATTAACGACGGCATTCGCCCCCATTTGTGCGGCTTGCTGAAGCATGCGATCGGTCGCTTCTTGGCGGGCTTCTTGCAGCAGTTCGGTATATCCGTGGAGTTCGCCGCCGACCAGATTTTTGAATCCTGCCGCGATATCGCGGCCAATGTGTTTGGCGCGAATGGTGCTGCCTTGAACAAGTCCAAAATGTTTGGTGATAGTTTGACCGGGCACCCCTTCAAGGGTGGTCAGAATGATGGCACCGCGCGGAGCCGGATAGCGTTGCTGAGTCATAAAGTATCCTCTAAAAGTAATCAGGAGGCTTGAAACCAATGTGGAGCAGATGTCTAGATAGAGTTTGATTAGGCATCTGTTCATGCTTAAAAGTCCCCATTTCATAATGCCCCCGATCAGCGCTCTGAGAACGTGACGAAGGCGTGCCCAAGGATTGAGATGAAATGATGAGGCAAAATCCTCGATTGGAACAGTCAGGCAGAAGGAGACGTCGGTGATGATCAAGATTTTGGCGATTTCAGGCAGTCTCCGTCAGGCTTCTCGCAATATGAGGCTCCTAAAGGCATGTCAGCTTTTGGCATCTGAAGGTACTGCGATTGATATCTTTGACCATTGATATTGTCTCTACTGGGGTTCGAAGTCTCGCCATCGGTGTCCCATTTCGTTGAAGCGACGACCGCAATCCTTGCATAGATAGTACTGAACCTGAACTACTTGAGCTGTTCTCAGAGTCTTGGTTCTGTTCTTCACTACGTTCTCGCCGTAACAATGGATACATTGCATGGGACTAAAATTTATGCTGAAAATACATCCTAACAATCACTCCTTAAGGCAGTGCCGGAGATGGAGGGTGGTAGGAGAGCGATAATTTTTGGGGCACGTCAGTATGCACCCACTATCGATAGAGACTCAACATAGACTGAAACGTCGCTACATCAAAACTTCTAGGGTCACCCCGATTTCCTGAGCGATCTACATTTCGGTGCGTTGTAATTCGATTGCCCGGAACCCCTGTTCTCGCCACCAACCAAGCCAAAGATTGATACTGAGCCTGTGTATAGCCCGAATGTGTAGGTTCCTTGCTCTCTCGCCCGTTTGGCGGCGTTTCCAGTGAAATATGATAGGCAAAGTTATTCACCGATGGGGGTAAGCCCGGATTAGTTTTTACCGTTTCAGGGCCGCGATCGCCCTCAAAGACCGAATTCCCTGCCCCAAAAGCCCGTTTCTCTGGCGGAACGAGATAGATAATCGTGCCATCGAGCCAGATCAGCGCATGATAACTGGCCTGATCGCCATCTTCTGGATGAGGCGTTTGAAAGTGATTGATTGCGCTCGTCCCAGACCCCACTGTTTCATGGAGCACAATAATCCAGTCATTTTTAGCGGGTTGACCGGCTGCATCGCGGGCATAGCGCTCCCCATAATTACTAGGATGAACCGCAGCCTGAAACTGCTTCGGCTGATAGCCAGTATTTTTAATAGAGGGGGGCACAGTGACAGGTGCCGGAGACACCGCTGTCGGTGATGTTGCCGCTCCTGGATTAGCCGTCACATAGTCACCCGTTTGAGGCGTCACACCCTCAGAGGTAGGCAGCGCATCTGCAGTAAAAGGATCTGCTGGAACCGGCTGCAGGTCCACAGTTTGCGGCGGAGATCGGAGTAGATCTAGGGACTCATTACTCTGACGGCTAAATGCCGCCGTGATTACCCCCGTAATCGCGATAACAACCGCCAAAAATAGCAAATTTTGCTTCACAATAGCCCCCCATACCCCCTAACGCCGCTGACAAATATCGACGCCGTGGGTATCAGTGCCACAGGTTCGTAGTAGCCGATAGCGCTCAGTGAGCTGCTGCATCAAGTCCGTTGACCCTGGACTGGGACGCCAAGGATCGCTTGATTTGTAACAATAGTAAGTCTCTAGGCCATCAATTCCAAGGTCTGCTGCCGCTGCGACCAACGTTTCTGGAGAACGCTTATACCGAGCAGGGTGAGCGAGCACCGCAAGTCCCTGGGCTGCGTGAATTGCATCAATGACACACCGGGCATCAGAGATGTGATCCTCTTCGATTCGATGCCCCTGCAAATAAGTCTGGAGAGCGGGCGCATCTGCGTCAAAATCGTAGGCCAAGATATGCACATCGGTCTGAGCGAGCAAGGCCGTTATTTCTGCGCCAATCCATAGCGTTGGCAGCTTTTGCTCAGTAGGTTGAGCCGCGAGCCAATGTTGAGCAACTTTATATCCTTCAATACTGTGGTGATCTGTAATGGCGAGATCCTCTAGCCCCACAGCAACAGCTTGTTCCATTAGCTCCTCTGGTTGTAATTGACCATCAGAGCAGTGGGTGTGCAGGTGAAAGTTATATCGACTAGGGCAGCTATCGGCCTCAATCGATTGAAAGACTTCCATTAGGGAAGAGGCAACGGGTGAGATGGGGGTCATAGATAGACCTAAGCAACCTGAGCTTCAACTATATCTCAATGAATCTTTAATGACGGTCTAGAGATTACGAGGCTCAGGGGCAGCACTAAGCTTCTGAACCAGAAGACGATGGACTAGGGGGCTGAATTAGATAAGCCGCGATCGCACCACCCAAAAAACCAGCAATATTGCGAGCCAAGGGGAGCCATTCAGAGGTGCGGGTCACCACTGGGCCAATCCCAAACGAAAAGAATAAGATGCCCCACAGCGGCGAAAAGATGAGAACCCATTGCCAAGCAAACACTTGTCCTTCTTTGCGAGGATGGGCTGCGAACCCACAGATCACGCCCCCTAAGATAGACACCACTAGCGTTAAAACCCACTGCTCCTGTGGCAAGCCGGGCACAACGTTGCAGCCACCTTTATTGAGACATAATTGCACCGCATCAAGGGATTGGATAATCGCCTGATCTTCACCGTTTTCCTGTACAAAGTACTGGTTACCGAATCGAGTTTGCAGCTCAATCCAGAAGGTGCGGGGCAAGAGCTGATAAACCTCATCGCCAATATTGAAGTTTAGAATGTTACCCCCACGCGTATCTTCAACCAGGACAACGCTCTTATCATCTAAGCCCCAAAATTCTTTAACAGCCGTTCCCGGCGTCTGGTCATATTGGGTGAGTACCCGCAGCTTCCAGCCCGTATCGCTTTCAAAGGCATCGAGACTGTCGGCTAAATTGTCTCGTTGGGCATTAGTGAGAGACTTCGCTAAGTCAATGACCGCAGTGGGGGCATCTGGTAGTAACTCAGGATTGTTGAAGGCATAGGCCGGCAAGGGCGCTACGACCCAAACCCCTAGAGCAAGGATGAGGCTGAGACAGAATGTAAAAAAGCGGCTGACAAAAAGGAGTTTCATTAATTTGGCTTAAAGAGGCTATTAAATGAGGCAGGCAGTTAACGAATCTTAATAATCGGTTAATTTATCTTCAATAATAGGATGAATTCCAGGGACGTGCATATAAAAGTGTTCTTCTATGGATAAGAGTGGGTACCCTACAGAACACATAGGTCAGTATTTTTACTGAAAAGATGAAACTTTAAGGCATCAGAATCAGTCCTCTATACCCATGAGGAAAGCACCCCTAAAGCATTACGGTTATTGCCACCCACCGCCCTTTGCCAGGACCAAGAGGAATCACCTATGATTAAAGAGCAAACTCATACTGACTTCGCTTTCGTGGCGTTAAGCTTGGGAGATCTGACCATGTGCCTCCATCTGCAATAGCCCTTCTTTATCGAAGCCAACCTCTACTTCTTAATTTTTAATCCTGACTGTTTTAGGGGAACCTAAATGCCGAACGCAAAACGAGAAAACCGATCAAAAAGTGTACCTGCCGGGACAGATATGGTGCGAACCTATTTGCATGAGATTGGTCGGGTACCGCTGTTAACCCACGAAGAAGAGATTGTCTATGGCAAGCAGGTGCAAAAGCTCATGGAGCTGACCCAACTGCAGAGTGACTTGTCAGAGTCCTTTGATCGTGAGCCAAATCAGGCTGAGTGGGCTGACAAGGCCCAGATCAGCGAGGCTGACTTGGCTAAGGCTTTATCGCTAGGTCAGCATGCCAAGCAAAAAATGATTGAGGCCAACCTCCGGTTGGTGGTATCGGTAGCGAAGAAATACCAAAAGCGTAACCTTGAGCTGCTCGACTTGATTCAAGAAGGCACCCTGGGTCTAGAGCGCGGTGTTGAGAAGTTTGACCCCATGCGGGGCTATAAGTTCTCGACCTATGCTTACTGGTGGATTCGGCAGGCGATTACCCGTGCGATCGCACAACAGGCTCGCACCATCCGCTTACCGATTCACATCACCGAAAAGCTCAACAAAATCAAGAAAGCGCAGCGAGAGCTGGCGCAAACCCTGGGTCGCAGTGCGACACCGGCAGAGATTGCCAAAGAGCTAGAGCTAGAACCCGCCCAAATTCGTGAATATCTCACCATTGCCCGGCAGCCCATCTCGCTGGATCTGCGTGTTGGCGATAACCAAGACACCGAGCTGCGGGATCTATTAGAGGACGATGGACAGTCACCGGAACAGTTCACCGCAGTTGAATCACTCAAGGATGACATGTCTCAGTTGCTGGCGGAGTTAACCCCGCAGCAGCAAGAGGTGTTGACGCTCCGATTTGGCTTAGACAACGGCAAGGAATTGTCGTTGGCGAAGGTGGGTCAGCGTTTGAGCCTCAGTCGTGAGCGGGTGCGACAGCTAGAGCGACAGGCGCTCGATCAGCTCCGCCGCCGCAAGACGCGAGTGCGCGAATACCTTGCCAGTTAAGCTTTGGTCTCTCTTACCAATAGAACGAAGATCCTCCCCTTTGGGCTTGCCCAGAGGGGACTTTTTTGCTCGTTTCTGATTGCCTTACAAGAGTTTGAACTCGGTACCTCAAATGACTGGTTCAACATCCTCACGAGATTTTAGATACATTACCTAATCAAGAGACGATTGCGGAGAAAATCATGGGATACGAAGAACTCATAAAGGAGATTGCTGCCTTACCCTCTGAAGGACAACGTCAGATGGTAGATTTTGTCACCTTTATATAGCGCTATAGTCGCCTCCCTTGCCTGAGTGAGCAACCACAGTCTGATATATCAAGCGAGAGTTTTATCGGTATTTGGCAAGATCATGATGATCTGCTAGATAGTAGTGCATGGGTACGCAATATTCACAAATTAGAATGGACCTCATAAGTGGCTTTGATCATCAGCGTGACTATCGCTTTATAGCTGACTTAAAGCTGCGGCCTTACCCAGGATAAATAATATGCCGAAGGTTGTAATCGTAGGAGCAGGTCCAACCGGCACCACATTTGCCTTACTGCTGGTCAAGCGCGGCATCAGCGTCACGTTGATAGAAGCGACCAAGGATTTCCGGCGAGTGTTTCGGGGCGAAGGCTTGATGCCCAGTGGCCTAGATGCCCTTGAGCAAATGGGGTTATCCGATATTGTGCAACAGATTCCCCACCGCCCTCTGACGGGCTGGGAATTTATCATCGGTGACACGCTGCTCTTTCGAGTGGAGGAGCCAATGGGGGCCAGCCGCCCCTGTACCCTTGTCTCGCAGCCACCGCTCTTAGAGGCATTGATTGAACAAGCCCAGCAACATGAGGGGTTTGAGTTTATCCAGGGGGTGCCCGTCAAAGATGTCTTACGGCAGCAAGATCGTATCGTCGGTGTCACGCTTAGCGATGGGCGAGACATTACAGCCGATCTGGTCATAGGAGCCGATGGCCGCAACTCTGTGATTCGCCATCGGACAGAATTACCCTTGGTTCAGCAACCCAGCTCGATTGATGTGTTGTGGTTCAAGCTGCTCGCTCATCCTCGGTTCGTTGAAGACAATGTATTTTGCTCGATCCTCAACAAGGGTTCTGGGTTCAGCGTTTTTCATGGGGCAGAGGCGGGGAAACTCCATCTTGCTTGGATTCTGTCAGCCACCGATGTGGTAGAGGACGTGGTAGGGCGAGAAAATAAAGACTGGGCTGAGATCTTTGCCTCGCTGTCGCCGCCGTCGCTGGCAGAGCATTTCCGCACTCACGCCGATACGATTGAATCACCGATTCGGCTCTCAGTCGTGGTGGGTCGCTGCCCAAAATGGAGTCAACCGGGGGTCTTGCTTCTGGGCGATGCCGCTCACCCAATGTCTCCGGTGCGTGCCCAAGGCATTAATTTGGCGCTGCGAGATGTCATTGTGGCGGCGAACCACCTGGTGCCTTTACTGCAGGCCGGGGCAAGTGCAGCAGAAATTGATGCGGCCTCAGCTCAAATTCAAGCCGAACGGGAGCCTGAAATTATCGGTGCCCAGCATTTGCAAGAGCAGGAAGCTCGTCAAGGTGAATTGTTGAAGGGGAATAGGGGGTTGCGATCGCTCCTCAGCAAACTCGCACCTCTGATCGGGCCAGGGGCGCGATATTCTTGGGTCAGACGGCAGCAAAAAATGCGTCAAGGTGTCACTCAGGTCAAGCTCACCGTCTGAGACAAAGGCTTCCCGAACAGACTCTGTTGATTGAATATATCTGGAGATTTTGAAATGCTTTTAAGTGAGACATCCCACGCTCAGAGGCAGAAATGGCTTTTAGCCTTGCTAATCATCAATATTGTCGCGTCTATTCTCCATTACACAGACAACCTGATTCACTTTGATGCATACCCAGAGCCAGACTGGTTTTCCCCCTATCTGACCGATTCCATTTGGTGGTTGATGACGCCCTTTGGTCTTTCAGGGCTTTGGTTTTACCGACAACAAAAATTTCAGTGGGCTTACCTTGGCCTGTATGGCTACGCTCTCCTGAGCCAACTCACCTTAGGACACTACGTCGTTTCCCCGATCTGGGAACTAACTATCCCTAAAAATGAATAGCCTCATTTTGCTAGAGTCTTGGATTGCGATCCCCATCGCTCTCTTCGGGATTTGGTCCCAATTCGTGTTGCGAGAAGGACAATCTATCACTTAACTTGGCATCAGGAAAAATTTGCCAATAACGACAGACAACCCAGGACGCAATGGCTCAGGGGCACACCATAAATGTTGCGGTCCTTCGCATAGGCCCATCCCCAGAACAAACCAATGATGAAGGTAAATATCACTGAGCCAACGTCAAATAAGATATGCATATACCCATAGAGTGCAGCCGTGATCACAATCGTCCACACGATGCTGATACCCGCCTTGCTTAGGAAGTGAAACAGAACGCCTCGATAGACAAACTCTTGAAGGGTTGCTGACACAAAGATATAGAAAATATAAAATGACCAATGGGCCGCTGGACTATCAGAGCGAAACCACCCCAAAAAGTAGAGGGTTAACATCACTGCTGCCACAAGAAGACTTACTGGCATGACTCTAAGCAAGGCAGGCTTTAGGTTTTGTCGGGTGAAACCCAACGCGGCAAAGCTGACGCAGTTTAGTCAAGCATAGACGAGCAAGACCGTACTCATCCCGATCAAAACGTGATATTTAAGGTCAGAGGGAATCACCTCCGCAAACATCAGCAGAATTGGCGCAACATAAACTGCCAGGATGATCACCAGCAGTGACACCAGAGCGCCCGAAGGCGGTGTCTGCATTTCCTAAGAAGTGGGGGAAGGAATCGTGACATCCACAGGCGTAATCGTCTGGCCTAGGGTTTCTAGATCAGGCTTCAGCTTCTGGGCATTGCCGACAACGATGGTGACTAGATTCTCTGGCTGTAAGTGCTTCTGAGCCGCAGCCTGCACCTTCTCTGCCGTCATTGTCTTCACGGCGTTTTGATACTGAAACAGATAGTCCTCTGGATAGCCATAGTACTCATAGCGCATCAGGCGACCGAGGGTATCGGACGGGGCATCAAAGTTGAAGACGAAGGAATTTAAAATGGCATCCTTGGCTCGCTGAACTTCTACATCAGTCAGCGGCGCTTGGCGAACCTTCTCTAGCTCAGCTTTTACCGATTTAATAAAGGCTGCTGTGGTCTCTGAGCGGGTTTGCCCTCCCGAGACAAAGAGGCCAGGGAAATCATAGCGGGCGCTCCAAACCGCATAGACGGAGTAGGCTAAACCCTGGCGCGATCTCACTTCATTAAACAACCGTCCTCCAAAGCTATTGAGGGCTTCATTCATTACCAGCAGGGCAAAAATATCAGGGTCATCTAAACGTCCCCCAATGTGCCCAATCTGAACAGTACTCTGGGTCAACTGGGGCTGATCGACTAAGAATACACCGCCGGTTTTGGCTTGAGAGGCCTGGGGTGCTGTCGGTGCCACTGCTCCTGGCTTCATGGGCCAGTCGCCCAGCTTCGCCTTGATCAGCTCCGTCATGGCCTGGGAGTCAAAGTCGCCCACAATCCCCAAAATCATGCAGTTGGGATGGAAGTACTCTTTATAAAACTGTGCGACATCATCGCGACTGATGTTTGCTAGCGTTTTGTACTCTTGAATGCGGGAGTAGGGACTCTCTTCGCCATAGATTAACTTGCGAAACTCTCGCCCCCCAATATCGCCGGGGTCATCGTTGCGTCGCGCAATGCCGCCAGAACGCTGGGTCTTCGCCAGCTCAATTTTATCCTGGACAAAGGCGGGTTCTCGCAAGACTTCGGCAAAGAGGCCAAACACATCGGTGAGATCTTCGGTGAGGCTCGAAAAGCTAGCAGAACCAGAGTCGTTACCAATACCGGTCTCAACAGAGGCGGCACGCTGCTCTAAGAGCTGATTGAGGGTATCAGAGTCGTGCTTCAAGGTGCCGCCAGAGCGCATCACCTCACCGACAATATCGGCTAAGCCAGTCTGCTCAGCAGGCTCTAAGCGCTCGCCGGTTTTGACCATCAGCCGCCCACTGACTAGAGGTAATTCGTGATCTTCCATTAGATAGACCACCAAACCATTCTCTAGCTCTAGCCGCTGATAGTCAGGAATTTTAATCTCAGGGAGTTCAGGAAACGAAAGCTCGGTGTAGTGCTTCGGACTCACCTTTGCTTGGGCTGGCTCCGTCAAAACAGAAAGGCTCAGCAACAGCAACGGAATCGTGAGAAAGGCTACAACTCGCTTGATCAATTGGGGCCTCAATGGCTTACGGTAATGCATCAATACTCTGCCGCGTTCAAGTTAATTAGGGGTGTTGCTAGGGGCTGGGCCTGGGGTCTGTGAGGGTTTCTGGGCAATAGAGAGCAGACGGCCCACGGTCCGATTCTCAGGGCGGAATGTTTTTTGAGCAACCCGTTGAATATCTTCTGGGGTCACCGCTGCAATTTTATCTAGCTCTGCAAGCAGGTTGCGCCAGCTCCCGGTTTTAACCTCATAAGCCGTCAGCAAGCTTGCCATGCCGCCGTTGGAACTCAGCGATCGCAACAGCCCTGCTCTAGCTTGAGTTTTAACCCGATCGAGTTCTAGGGCGCTCACGGGTTCAGTGGTGAGGCGCATAATCTCACCATTAAAGGCCGTCCCTACCTCATCAACGGTATGACCGGGAGCCGTCAACGCGTAGAACAGCATCAGATTTGCATACTTATCGTTGGGGAAACTGCCGCCGCCTTGGGCGCTAAGGGCAATTTTTTGGGTCTCGACTAAAGATTTATACAACCGGGAGGTGCGACCATCGCTCAAGATGCTGCCGATCATGTCGTAGACCGCATTATCAGGGTCATTAATATTAGGGCGATGGAACCCCTCTAGATACCACGGCTGTGAATCGAGATATTTTGTGACGGTACGTGGCTCTGTTTGGGGTGGCTCGACCACCGTCACCTTCGAGGGTTGGGCCTTTGACGTAAATCGACCAAAATAGGCATTGGCAAGCCGCTTCACCTGCTTCGGATTCACATCCCCGACAATGGCAATGGTTAAATTACCAGGGCCGTAGTGGGTATCGAAGAAATCTTGAACATTTTGCCGAGTCAGGGTACGCAAATCCTTTTCGTAGCCAATCACAGGACGACGATAGGGATGGATCGTAAAGGAAGTATCTAAAAATGCTTCCACCATCTGACCAATGGGGGAATTATCGGTGCGTAGCCGTCGCTCTTCGAGAATGACCTCTTTCTCTTTGTAGAACTCTCGAAAGACGGGTTCTAAAAACCGCTCAGATTCAGTGGACATCCACAGCTCTAGCTTATTGGAGGGCAAGCTATAAAAGTACTGGGTGGCATCAGAAGAGGTCGTAGCATTGAGGCCCACTCCGCCAAACTGGTTGATGAGTTGCCCCATCTCGTTTTGTTTGACATAGTCGTTGGCCTTCTCTGAGACCTGATCAAATTCAGCCTGAAGCTTCTCTGCCGAAACGGTATCGCCCTTGGCCTTGGCGGCTTGAATTTGATCAAAAAGCTGGTCTAGTTGTTCCAGCAACGGCTTTTCGGCAGCGTAGTCCGTGGTGCCAATGCGCTGCGTTCCTTTAAAGGCTAGATGCTCAAGATAGTGAGCGACGCCGGTCTGCCCATTCGGTTCATCAACGCCCCCGACATCTGCATAGGTATGAAAGGCAATGGTGGGGGACTGGTGCCGCTCTAAAACAATAAACTTGAGGCCGTTCTTGAGGGTGAACTCTGTAACCTGCTTTGAAACCCGATCCAGATAGGGCTGAATCGATTGCGTTTCTTCTACGGGTGCGTTAGGCAGAGGCTCTTTGGCCCAAGCCGGTTCTGCCATAATTGTAAAACTGGTGATTATGAACGCGATGAGCGCGATCGCGGCCTGTTTCCGCACCCTTGACCTCCTCAATAATTCTGAAACCACTGCAATCCTACTGTGTTTTTTCAATAATCGGGTCGAAGCCCTTCCGTTCTAAAAAGCGGATCCTGTCGTCCGCTTCTCCTTGAGATTTAAATGAACCAACCTGCAGCACAGAACGTCCTTGATAGGAAGACCGAAAAGCATCAGGGACAAGCTTCATAAGCTTCGTTTGCTTCTTAGAGCTACTCGACGCCACCACCACACGATAACGCGGTCCCAGCAAGGCTGAAGGGGGCGGCGGCGGGAGCGTCGCGAGAACCCGACGATTCCCACTGGCATTGCCCAGGGGAGCACGGCTGCTCGGCACGGGCAACACTCTGGCACGACTCACCGCCGTTGAAGAGAATACAGGGCGAGGGGCTTTTTTCTCGGTAACATAAAGCGCGTCTAGGCCGTCCTGAGCCATCCGGCGTTTCATTTCCACCGCCGTTTTCTTGTCATCAAAGAGGCCCACCTGCATCACCGTGCGTCCCCCATAGGATGACCGAAAGGAATCAGAGACAAGGCGACGAACCTGATCTTGCTCTCGGCTATCGCGGGTTTTCACCATCACTCGATAGACCGTATCGCTGCTAGAGGTGCTAGTTCGATCTTCTTTTCTCGTTGACCAACGAGAGGTGCTGTCTTGATCGTCTTTTCTCGTTGCCCGACGAGAGTCGACAGGCGGCGGAATTGGTACCGATTGGCTCGAAGGCTTTGAAGAAGATTTTGAAATATTAAGGCGTTTAGATGATTGAGAGCTTGAACGGCTGCTGGCGATGGGCAAAGATTCAAAGGGTTTATCGGTGGTGAGATAAATATGCCCCAGGGTCTTGCCCTGATAGGTCCGCTTCGTTAAGCGCCACCCTGGATTAATCTGGATTTTCAAGAAACCAGGTTCTATGCCCTGGGTGCGGCCAATCTCGACAGAACCGCCACCTTGTCCTCCGCTAGGGACGCCCAGAAGGACCACTTCGTTATTGCGTTTTTGGACGCTGAGGCGATATTTCAAGGCCATATCCTGTCCTTGCTGGCGGATAGAATAGCCGTTACTGTCGGTGCTACGACCGCAAATTCCAGAAAAGTCAAATTTCAGCAAGAGCGGATCGATCACGGTTGGCGACGAGCCACTTTCTTGCCAACACTTTTTACTGCTAGAGAGCTGCTCAATCAGTAGCAAGCTATAGTAGTCGTCTTGGCGAGGCACGGCAACCACCACAAACTGGCTTTGGCTTACTTCTTTTTGCCCAAAGGTTGCTGCCATAGCAACGGGAGCTACTGTTAACGGCGCTGCCGCTAGCGTCAATAGCAACCCACCGTGAGCTAAGTCATTCATTGGAACTTCTCCTACCACCTAAGCATGATCCGCATGCCCAACGGCGCTACTATATCGCCCCTGTGCTCACGTCTGTCAACTCAGCAACCACCTCAGCATCGGCATTGTAGACTCAGTACCCTGTGGTTAGTGACCTACACCCATCAGCACACAATACCCATCAGCACACAATAAAGTAGCGACTATCAGTATTGTCGTAGACGAAGGCAGATCGGTTCCAGCTTAGTCCACCACAGCAGTGTCAAAAAAGGGTGAGAATCGATATAAAGAGAGGCTCTGAGGCTGATCTTGTAGAATCTACAGATCAGCCTCAGAGCCATAGACGCAGTTAGGAGGTATCTTGCCCTTAACCGTATCGAGACTTTGCCAAACTTAGTCGTCTCTTAACGAAGTCTTTATCGTTGCTGGGCTACGATTCAATCCATCAGCAAAGCAAATTGGCTCTGCTACAGATGGTCAATTGCTAGAATCTGACCCAACGGTTAAGTATGGGGTACTCAGTGGAGCTTTTTATTTTTATTGCTGCAGGCGTGGTGGCATGGCTGCTATTCACCTGGCTGTTGAAGGTGGTTAAAACAACCCTCAAAACAGCATTTATGGTGGCGGTCATTGTGATGATACTTGCGATCGCAGGGATTGGCCCAGAGCAACTCTGGCAGGCCGTGTTAGAGCTACCCCAACAGGTGGGGCAACTCTTGAATCAGTCTTGAAACACCGTCAAGCAGCGTCAATCAGCAGAAGTCGGCTATGGCGTTAAACCTAAACCACGGGAGCCAGCATACTGAGCTGAGTCACCCAATTCATCTTCAATCCGTAACAGACGGTTGTATTTGGCAACCCGTTCACTCCGGCACAATGAACCCGTTTTGATTTGACCGGCACGGGTCGCAACGGCCAAGTCGGCGATGGTGGTATCTTCCGTTTCGCCAGACCGATGGCTAATCACCGAGCGGAACGCATTGCGGGTCGCTAAGTCAATAGTTTCTAAGGTTTCGGTTAATGTCCCGATCTGGTTGAGCTTAATCAAAATGGCGTTGGCGGCTTGTTCGTCAATGCCCTGCTGTAGGCGAGTCGGGTTGGTCACAAAGAGATCGTCACCGACCAGTTGGATGCGATCTCCCAATTTCGCCGTCAACTGTTTCCAAGACGCCCAATCATCTTCATGCAGACCATCTTCAATGGAAACGATGGGGTACTGATCAGCCAAGCTTGCTAAATAATCAATTAGCTCGGCGGGTGTATGCGCTGCGCCATCGTAGGTATACTTGCCGTCCTTATAGAATTCGCTGGCAGCCACATCAAGAGCCAGTGAAATTTGTTGCCCTGGCTGATAACCCGCTTTTTCAATGGCACTCATCAATAGGTCTAATGCCGCCTGATTCGAGGTAAGGTTCGGGGCATAGCCACCCTCATCACCAACCCCAGTGAGCAAATTCTGATCGGCTAGCACTTGACTGAGAGTCGCAAACACCTCTGCCCCCCATCGCAGCGCTTCTTTGAAAGTAGGTGCCCCGTGAGGGACAATCATAAACTCTTGAATATCGACATTGTTATTGGCGTGAGCGCCCCCATTAATCACGTTCATCAAGGGCACCGGCAAGACATTGGCGAGCGGCCCCCCCAGGTAGCGATAGAGGGGTTGATTCATCACCTCTGCTCCGGCCTTGGCTGCGGCTAGCGACACCGCCAAAATTGCGTTGGCCCCCAGACTAGACTTGTTTGTAGAGCCATCAAGGGCAATCATCGTTTGGTCTAACAAGACTTGATTGAGCGCATCTAAACCCAGCAGTTCAGGTTCGATCTCATCTTTAATGTTCGCCACAGCCTTGAGTACCCCTTTACCGCCATAGCGATCGCCATCGCCATCGCGCAGTTCATGGGCTTCAAAGCTACCCGTCGAGGCTCCGCTCGGAACCTGGGCTAGACCATAGGCCCCACAGCTCAGAATGACCTCAGCTTCAACGGTAGGACGACCGCGTGAGTCTAGAATCTCACGAGCCTCAATAGCGACGATCTCTGTTTCTTGCATAGATTTAATATTGTTGATCCAAGCACTCGGTAATTGATTGAACGCGCTGAGCTAAAAACCACTCAGCTTCACCTACTGCTCACGGTAGCAGGCATACTCTTAAATATCCTAGGGGCATTGCGCCAGAATGTAACTGTAATAGGCAGGCATAAAGTTATGAGAATTTTACACACTATGCTTCGCGTAGGTGACCTAGACCGATCCTTGGCGTTCTATTGCGAGGTTTTAGGCATGAACCTTTTACGCCGAAAAGACTATCCTGGCGGTGAATTTACGCTAGCTTTCGTCGGCTATGGCGATGAATCAGACGAGGCGGTATTAGAGCTGACCTATAACTGGGGGCAAGCCGCCTATACCTTGGGCGATGCCTACGGCCACATTGCCCTAGGCGTTGATGACATCTACGCCACCTGTGCCATGATTCAAGAGCGGGGCGGCACAGTGACTCGCGAACCAGGACCAATGAAACATGGCTCGACGGTGATTGCCTTTGTAGAAGATCCTGATGGCTATAAGGTCGAGCTGATTCAATTGAGCGCCAAGATCCATTCAAAGACAGTGGGGAGCTAGACGCTGATCGCCTCTAACGCAAGGGCTACGGTGTATGTACATATGTACAAGCCCTTTGTAAGCTCAAAAGCGCTATCGCTGGTATCCTGCGTCTCAATTATATTTTCTTCTCTACCGCTCGATGGTGGCAGCTTTGACCTGCGTATGCAGTCATGAAGGATAAGGCAAGCCAAAAAATAAATTGTCATATCTATGCTTCCCTTATTAGAAGAAATCGATTACCTTACTTTATGTGAGGAGAATTTATTGGTATCGCAGGATGCATTCTTCTTGCCGATGAGACCTGACAGCTTATACCATTAGCGTAAGTGTCTCTCCGTGCCAGTTCTTTCAGTTTCTTCTGTTTCAGAGGTTGCTGAGCAAAAGCTAGCAAACGACTTAGGGCAATGTGTACGCCCTGAGCTATCAAGAGTGAGGAGTAATTTCATGAAAAAGACATACCTATTAGCAGGAAGCTTAAGCCTCTTGGGCCTCGCAACTGCTCCCGTTATGGCTGTTGAAGCTTCAGTGACTGAAGCCCCTGTCGTTCAAGAAAATATTGAAGCTGAAGGTGCTGTTGAACAGCCTCTGTTGTTGGCGGATCAGTCTGCAACAACATCTGTTTCTGACTTGATGCAAGAGAATAAATCTGACTCTGTCGGTCAGGTGACTTCTGTCTCTCAGCTTTCCGATGTTCGCCCCACAGATTGGGCATTCCAAGCACTACAGTCCTTGGTTGAGCGCTATGGCTGTATCGCCGGTTATCCTAACGGAACATTCCGTGGGAACCGCTCTGCCACTCGTTACGAAATGGCGGCGGCTCTAAACGCTTGTTTAGACCAGATTAGCGATCGCTTTGCGTCTAAAGCTGACCTCGACGCTGTTAAGGCACTTCAGGATGAGTTCGCGGCTGAACTCGCCACACTCAGAGGACGCGTTGATGGTCTAGAGGCTCGCGTTGCCACGGTTGAATCCCAGCAGTTCTCTACTACTACCAAGCTTCAAGGTGAAGCGGTGATGGCAGTTCAGTATGGTGATGTTACCAACGGCACTAGAGACTCACTTGGTACAAGCACTCCTCGTGCATCTGCTCTTTCTAGAGTTCGTCTTAACTTCAACACCAGCTTCTCTGGTGATGACTTGCTTCAAACTCAGCTAGAAGTTGGTAATGCTGGCTCGGATTACTTCTCTACCTTTGGTGGTGGTACTGGTCTTAGTAATGCCGGTCTACCTGCCGATCTAGGTGCTGCAGACTATGCAGGAATTGGCAATGGCGTTGTTCTTAGACGTTTGGCCTATTCCTTCAAGCCCTTTAACGAAGATTTGACCCTCACTGTGGGTACAAATATCTTCCCCAGTGATTTCGTTGACTTCAATAGCTACGCCAACAACTCCGCTCAAGACTTCAGCTCAGGGTTCTTCATCAATAACCCTCTGATTATTTCGAATGGTGTTGATGCTGGTGGTGGTGCTGGTGCTGCATTTGACTACAACGTTAAGGGCGGCCCCTTAAGCTTTAGAGGTGTTTATGTGGCAGCGACTGGTAACGTTGCTGCTGGCGCTGGCGGTTTAGGCCGCGCTCCTCAACAAGCCACGGTTGAAGCAGAGCTTGCTAATAGCTTTGGTGCCGATGACAAGAATAGCTATGCGGTTCGTTTGCAGGGAACTTACTCTGAAACGATTGACACCTTTGGTCTTCTCGCTCCTGCTGGGGACTTTATTCGCCAGTATGTTGCCGGTATTAATGGTGAACTCACCTTTGGTCGATTTGGACTCTTTGGTCGATATGCTGTTTCAATTGACCCTCAAAATGGTACCACTGGTACTGATTTGTTTGCTTCCAATAACCTAGTCCATTCCTATATGGCGGGTGTCGGTGCTAAAGACTTACTTATCCCTGGTTCTCTGTTAGCGGCGGCCTACGGTCAGCCCCTACGTACTGGTGGTGGCGGCGGAATATCTGACCAGTTCAACATTGAGGGCTTCTACCGTGTGCCCATCAACGAGAATATTACTATCACTCCAGCGGTGATGTATGTTGGAAATGCTGGTGGTGTTACGACTGATGCCATCCAAGGCTTAATCCGCGCTACTTTCTCGTTCTAAACAGGCTGGGTTTTTGACCCAAATGTCTTGATTTAGATTCGACTGCACTCCTCTGTCAGACTGTTCTGAGAGAGGAGTGTTTGATCTGTGGGCCTCTTTGCCTTAGAATCCTGCCGCCTGAAAATCTTTGCCAGCATAGAGCAGCGGCATCTCATAGACTAGAGCTGTCGCTGCTGCAAAACAGTCCCCGTAGTTGAGTTGAGCGGCGTGACGATTCCCCTTGCCGAAGCGCTGGTAAAGCTCGACGCCCTTGAGTGCCAAGGTTTGAGTCACTGGAACGTAGTCTAGATCTAGATGGGCTAATAGGGTCTCAACTTCTGTGAGCAACCCTTTACGCAGTCCCACAATCATGAGTTCTTGGAGCGTTCCACAGGACATTAATAGTTCTGGCGCTGTGAGCATCTGCTCATAAAGATCTTCCCAGTCTGGCTCTTGCAATGCGATCTCGATCGCGACAGAGGTATCGACAATCATATTGGCAAACCATTCTTGTCATACAGAGCGTCGGGTTCAAAGTCATTGGCTTTCTGTCTAGCCGTAGATTGAATGTCAGCTAAATACTCGGCCAACTTTTTTTGTCGTTGTTGCCGTCTCAGCTCACGATACTCACGCTCTAAGGCCGCTTTCACGATCTCAGTGGGGCCTTGCCCCGTCAATTGGCGGAGTTTCTGAATTAAACCATCAACCTCGGCATTTTTTATATTGATAGCCATGAATTCTACCGTTGAAGTCTATAACTCAATTCTAGATATTGTGATGATGCTCATGCCATTGATATTGATGGAGAATCTTGTCTCTATTGTTCACTCTGCCGCGATTCTTTGCGCCTGAGGCCAGGTCAATCAGAGCGATGATAGGGTCTTTGACGAGACAAGTCTCTGCGGAATAGGGGCGGCTATCGTTAAAATGATTGAAGTATTTAGAAATTTTAAGGTTCAGCTCCCATGGTCCCGATTCAGCAAACGCTCGTCAAAAAACGGAAGCCCTCCAGGTGGCTTTTGGGTTTGATGGCAGCGGGGGCAGTAATGACGGTGACGGGTGCCATCGTTTTAAGCCAACGGGGATCGAGCCGGATTGATTTAGCCGAGTTAACGGTGCCGGTCAAGTCTGAAAGCCTGACGCTGCGGATTGCCGCCAGTGGTTCGCTGGTGCCAGCCCAGAGCGTCAACCTTAGCCCTAAAGTGGCGGGGATCGTGGTTCAGCTTTTGGTAGAACAGGGCGATCGCGTCCAGCAAGGCCAAGTGATTGCCCGGATGGATCGCCGCGATCTCGAAGGCCAAGCAATTCAAGCACAGGCGGCGGTGGTGCAGGCACGAGCTAGGCTGGCAGAGGTGCAAGCCGGGAGCCGAACAGAAGAGATTAACCAGGCTAAGGCACGGGTGTCCCAAGCCCAGGCTGAACTCGCACGTCGTATCGACAGCCGCCCTGAATCTGTTGCTGAGGCGGCGAATCAGGTTCTAGCGGCTGAGTCGAGCGCAAAACTGGCTCGGACGCGGGTTGATCGTTATTCACAACTGGCGAAAGAAGGAGCTGAAACCCAAGATCGCCTTGATGAAGTTCTCGCAGAAGACCAACGCGCCCAGGCCAATTTTCAAGAGGCGAGACAACGATTAGACCGAGTGCAAGAACAGACCGGCAGAGAAATCCAGCAGGCCCAGGCTAGCGTTCAGGAGGCACAGCAGGCTTACCAACTATCTCAGCGGGGACCGCGACCCGAAGAAGTTGACCAGGCCAGAGCTGCAGTGGGTGAAGCGGTGGGAAGGTTGCGGGGCGTGGAAAATCAGTTCCGTGATACTGAAATTCGGACACCTTTTGCGGGAATTATTACGCAGAAATATGCAACGGTGGGTGCTTTTGTCACCCCAACGACTTCAGCTTCAGCCACCTCTTCGGCAACATCTGCCTCCATTGTCGCTTTGGCACAGGAACTAGAGGTCTTAGCCAAGGTGCCAGAGGTCGATATTGCCAAAATTCGACCGGGTCAGCAGGTTGAGATCAAAGCGGATGCCTACCCCGATCAGGTGTTTACGGGACGGGTTCGCCTTGTTTCTCCCGAAGCGATTGTTGAACAGAATGTGACTTCCTTTCAGGTGCGGATCTCATTGATTACGGGGCAAGAGCAGCTTCGTTCAGGTATGAATTCAGACCTCACTTTCTTAGGAGACAAAGTGGATAATGCCCTAGTGGTACCAACGGTGGCGATCGCAACTGAGAAGAGCCAAACCGGGGTCTACCTTCCTGGCAAAGATGATAAGCCTGAATTTAAACCCGTCACCATTGGCAGTTCTATCGGCAGTCAAACCCAAGTTCTAGATGGAGTTGAAGCGGGTCAAAAAGTGTTCATCGATTTCCCAGAGGGCATGGAACCAGAAGGCACGCAGGAAGAATAATGGATATTGTTGAAAGCATTAAGATGGCCGGGGCAACCCTGATTGCAAATCGCCTCCGCAGCAGCTTAACCATGCTGGGCATGATTATCGGCAATGCCTCTGTGATCTCGATGATTGCAGTGGGGCAAGGCGCAGAGAAATATGCCTCGGGGCAGTTTGAGTCGCTCGGCCCCAATATTCTGTTTATTGTCCCCGGCAGCGATAAAGCCAGACGACGCAGTTTTGAAGTGCCTAAAACCCTGGTCCTCGAAGACGCTAAAGCCATTGCGGCCCAGGTGCCCACGGTGGAGATGGTCACACCTCAGTTGCAAAATCAACTTTCTGTGGTGTATGGCAATACAAATGCCAGCATTTTAGTGATGGGCACCGATGCCAGCTATGCCATCGTGCGGGATCATGATGTGGCCCAAGGGCGCTTCATTAGCGATCGCGATGAGAAAGGAGGCAGGCTCGTCGCCGCCGTTGGCTCAGAAGTCGTGGACAAGGTGTTTGGCGGCAAAAGCCCGCTGGGAAAGTCGCTGCGGATTAATAATCTTAGCTTCGAGATTATTGGGGTGATGGAGGCGAAAGGATCTTTCCTTGGCTCCAGTCAAGATGATGTCATTTTTATTCCGCTATCGGTGATGGCGAATCGATTGACAGGAACCACTTCACCTTTTGGCACTCAGCTTACGTTCATCTCTGTTTCGGCTCGCAGTCAAGCCGATATTCCTGCTGCTCAGTTTCAGATTCGCAATCTGCTGCGGCTGCGTCACAAAATTGTCAACGAAGATGACTTTACGGTGCGATCGCAAAAGCAAGCCCTAGAGATCATCGGCAACGTCAGTGCGGCATTAACGGTGATGTTGGCGGCGATTGCTGGCATCTCCCTCCTCGTTGGCGGCATTGGCATCATGAATATCATGCTGGTGTCGGTCACCGAGCGTATTCAAGAGATTGGCTTAAGAAAGGCGATCGGCGCATCACAGCAAGATATTTTGGTGCAGTTTATGATTGAAGCTATTATTCTTTCTGCCGTCGGGGGCTTGATTGGCACCGTTGTCGGTGTCGGCGGCACTATTATGGTCGGCGCTTTAACCCCGCTCGAAACAGGCATCTCTATTCCAGCCGTAGTGATGGCCGTGAGCGTTTCCGGTGGGATCGGATTATTCTTTGGCGTCGTTCCGGCCCGCCGTGCAGCCCGAATGGATCCGATTGTGGCCTTACGGAGCGCTTAGGAATAGAACAAAGGAGCCGTGGCATCAGCCCTCACGGCTTGTATAGATCAGGGAAGCTGTTCCGAAACTGCTCCACTTTAGGCAGCTCAACAGACACCACATAAGCATTGTCAGGATTTCGGTCAACATAGTTCTGATGATAGTCTTCCGCTGCATAAAAAGCCGTCAGCGGATTGACTTGGGTGACAATCGGTTGATTAAACACATGGGCCTGATTGAGTTGCTTGATGTAGGCCTTTGCCGTTTGTGCTTGCTGCTCATTAGTGTAAAAAATATCAGACCGATACTGCGTACCCACATCATTGCCCTGACGGTTTAACTGGGTGGGGTCATGGGCCACAGAAAAGAACACCTTGAGCAACTGTCCGTAGGAAACCTGCGTCGGATCATAGGTAATTTGAATCGACTCCGCATGTCCGGTGCCGCCAGCACTGACCTGTTCATAGTGAGCAGTGGTCGCGCTGCCCCCTGAATACCCTGCCACAACAGCAGAGACGCCTTTGACATGCTCAAATATCGCGGCCATGCCCCAGAAGCATCCCCCAGAGAAAATAGCCGTTTGCTGACCCGAAGCAGGGGTAAGAGACACATCGGTCACAGGGTTCGGCACCGCTGCAGAGGGCAATGCCGCCAGCTTCATTCTAGAGAAGCGCATCACCACAAAACTAGATGCCGCCATGGCGATCGCAACAGCCAAGACACTGCGTAGAGCGAGACGAAAGCGAGGCAGATTAGAGTTCGACATAGTGTTTCGGCATGTGTTTCGGCATGTGTTTCGGCATGGTGTTTAGGGGATGGGAAAGATCTAACCAGTGCGTACAAGGATGCAATTGAAGGGTTGATGAAAAGGCCGAACGGTTGACCGCACTAGGCTGGCACAAACTGCAATGCAACGCCATCGATACAATAGCGATGGCCCGTGGGGGGAGGACCGCCATCGAATAGATGTCCAAAATGCCCACCGCAGCGACGGCAGTGGATTTCAGTGCCCATCGCTAAATCTGACGGTGAGGTAGCATGCTCAGTCGCTCCTGGGATGGGCGCACTAAAGCTGGGCCATCCGGTGCCGCTATTGAATTTTGCATCTGAGGTAAAGACGGGCAAATGGCACCCTACACATTGATAGGTGCCTTTGGCAAACTGCTTATCCAGGGGACTACTAAAGGGTCGTTCAGTGCCTGCCTGACGGAGAATATAGAACTGTTCTGGCGTTAAGAGTCTGCGCCATTCTGCTTCTGTTTTTGTCACTTCAAATCCAGAAAACGAGGGCTTATTTGCCGTTGAAGGACGCGACCCGATCCGCGATAGGGATATCGCACCCGCTGCGGTCGCCCCGGCCAACAAAAAGTACCGTCTTTTCATAGTGCTGTTACCTTGAGCCAGCTTCGGCTCTCAAAAGGATTTGGAATGGCTATTTGAAGATCCCGATTTCGCTTTGTTGCTGAGGATCAAGAATTAAATAACAGGTCTAACTTGCTGTTCTCATCCAAAATCCTTCTTCCTGGGGAGAAGGACTTTGACTCTAGCTCCCTCCCCCAGGGTGAGGGCGTAAAGTTCGGTAAGTTATTTAATCCACGATCCTAAGTACTTTCGAGCTTCTATCAATCTGGACATTGTGAGCATGACACCCCCTCAATAACAGTATCAACTGGAAAGCTGAAGCCGGTCTGATTCATAGACTAAACTTTGCTGAGAAGGTTGCCGAGACTGACGTTGAAGCGATCGTTGGAGCGATCGCATTAAGGCAATTTCGCAGCCTTTCGTTCCTTATTTTCTCTTTTTTTCCCTTTAGCGGCTTGGTTGATGAGCGTTATTTCCCTTAGTTGGTCTTTTGTAGAGGACTGACAGGTAAGGGCGTGACCGCTACTGTGAAACGGTAGGGGGCGATCATTTTCTCCATCACCATTGCCCCAACCATCATGGAACCCTTGAGGAGTATCTGCGGCAATGCTCTTGAACAATCGCTTTGACATTTTAGAGCAGCTCGGCCAGGGCGGGTTTGGCACCACGTTTTTGGCTGCCGATACCCACATGCCCTCCCAGCGCCGTTGCGTGGTGAAGCAGCTCCAGCCGGAAACACCCAATCGTCAGTCCTACGAGATGGCGCTCACCAAGTTTAAAGAAGAAGCGGAAACCCTCGAACAGCTCAATCACGATCAAATCCCTACCCTCTATGGCTATTTTGAGCAGCAAGGGCAGTTCTATCTGGTTCAGGAATGGATCCAGGGACAGACGTTAGGGGCCAGGGTTCGACAGGCTGGCCCCCTCTCTGAAGCAGAGGTTTTACACCTCATGACGCGGCTGTTGCCCGTGCTGGACTATTTGCATCACCATTGCCCCCGTGAGGTCATTCACCGGGATGTGAAGCCCGAGAATATCATGCTGCGCGAACAGGATCAGCAGCCGGTTTTAATCGATTTTGGGGCTGTGAAGCAGCTCTTAAAAACCGTTGTCAGCTCTTCAGGCAGCGTCACTTGCTCCGTGGTGATTGGTTCGGGTGGATTTATGCCGCCGGAGCAGGCGGCTCAGCGGGTGGTTTATTCCAGTGATTTGTATAGTTTGGGGATGACGGCTATTTTTGCCTTAACGGGCCGACTGCCGGACGATATTGAAAAAGATCGCCACACCAGCGAACCTTGCTGGCAACAGTATGCGCCCCAAGTCAGTGCGCCGCTGGTGGCCGTGCTCAATAAAGTCACTCAGCTCAATCCTTGCGATCGCTACAGCACCGCTGAAGAAATGCTACAGGCACTGCAGGCGCTTACCCAGTCCTCTCCGACCTTGATTTCTCCCCCTTCGAGGGGACCGGGGGCAGCAACACTGCTTGATGCCCCCGGTCCCCAGCGATTTCAACAAGGGCCGCTCAGGAATTTATCGAATCCACTTACAGTGCCTCAGCGGTCTTGGCATAGTGCGGCTGCCATTGCGGCGGGACTAGTGGCTGTGTTTGCAGCCAGCGCCCTCGGTGCGTCGGTGGTCATGATGGCCCAGAGTGGATCGCAAGAGAATGCCACGGCTCTTCTCAAAGACGCCCAGGCCTTCGCCGTTGATGGTCAGTATCAGGCTGCTATTGCTCAAGCGGCCCGTGTTCCGAGCGGCAATAAAAAGATGCATGCCAAAGCGAAGGAATCGATTGGCGTCTGGGAAGCCCTAGAGACGGCAGAGAAATTGGCCGGAGCAGGGAAAAAGGGAGATGCGATCGCAACCCTGCTCACCAACGTTCCTGCTGACGCATCCAATGCAGAGACCGCCTGGAAGAAAGTCACGCAATGGTCTGCGGTCAGTTTAGGAAACAGCATCGACAAGCAGCTCAAGCCCCTCAATATTCCCAACGCCAAACGAAGGCTGGTCAACTTGGGCGCTAAACGCCGAGCAGATGTGGAGCCAAAAACAAAGGCCAAGCCCCTGCAAACTGTTTTGGGAACATCCCCGATTCAAACCTGGAAGCAAAATTGGCCCCAAGGCGATCAGCCCACCGCGACGGACCTTAAAAAAGATCCCAAATCCTGGGGCGATCCTTGGCGAGAATCCTATGCTTTTGCTTCTGACAAAATGACCATCAATGTTCTCTATGGCTGCACCACCAATACCGTGTTGCAAACGGAGGTACTCTTTGATCGTTCTGTGTCTCTAGATCTAATGAAAACGAAGCTAGACCAGATCCTGGCCGGACAATCGACACCCGCAGTGGTGAACCAGTTAGAGAACGCCTATGCCGGTAAAGCCGTTGATGCCACCTTTAATACGGGGGAGGTGAAGGGCATTATCCGTCGCACGCCGCAAGATCGCATTCAAATTTCTGCACGTCGTGTCTAACACAAATGCTGCTGTCCATAAAGACTCTGAATGCTTAAGCTTAGTTCTCTTAAGCGGTGGGGCATGTTAGAACAAGAAACGGAGTTATGGTAGATTGTCGAGTCATTGACGGTCTATTTGTCTTCGTTCCTTGTTTGGGTTTTTGTTGCTCTTTTATGAAGCATTCATTGTCTAACGCACAGGTTTTAGTGGTACAGCCTCCGACGCTGTCACCTGAGTCGATGCGGGCTGATGTACAAAGTCTGGGGTATCAGCTTGTCACCGCGTCAAACGCCAAGACAGCCCTAGCCGAGGTGGATCAATTACCCGCCCTCGTCATGATTTCCTCTGATTTGGGCAAAGACTGTGGGTTTCAACTGTGTCGTCGGTTGAGAACCGCAGGTCATCTGATGCCCCTGTTGATGTTGATGACCACCGATACCCTCGAAGATCGGGTGGCTTGCCTCGAGGCTGGGGCTAATGATTATGTCCTGAGTCCCTACCAGCGCGAAACATTGCTGCATCGCCTGCGTCTTCACCTAAAGCCTCAGCTCCAAGAGGCTGGGGAGCGACTCTGGTTTGCCAACCTCACCTTAGATTTATCGACTCGCACTGCTGCTCGTGGCGATCGCACCATTGGCCTCACCATGAAAGAGTTTGAGCTACTGAAATTGTTTATGGCCTCTCCAGGGGAAGTGCTCACACGGGAACAGATTTTAGAAGCGGTGTGGGGCTACGATTTTATGGGAGAATCCAACGTCATTGAGGTCTACATTCGCTATCTTCGTCTCAAGTTAGATACCAAATCTGATCAGCGTCTCATTCATACAGTACGAGGAGTAGGATATGTTTTACGAGAGGCTTAGCCAACGACGCTGGTGGCCGATTTATGGCGCAGTCGCCGGATTATTGATGCTGGGCTGTCAGTCTCTAAGCAACGCTTTACCTGATATCAGCTCTAATTCAGCGTCTGCCGGTCAGCGTTTGCCCATCACAGCTCAAGCCATTGTTGCAGGCCAAACCATTGATTTAGAGGTTGCTCAGACCCAAGATCAGCAGGCTATGGGGCTAATGTTTCGCGATTCGCTTCCCGACAATCGGGGCATGCTGTTTCCGTTTAATCCTCCAAGGAATATCGGGTTTTGGATGAAGAATGTACCGGTTCCCCTCGATATGGTGTTTCTCTATCAGGGCAAAGTCGTGGGGATTGAGGCTAGTGCCCCCCCTTGCAAATCATTGCCTTGCCCCACCTATAGCCCTCAATCACTGGTGGATAATGTGCTAGAACTGCGGGCTGGTCGAGCGGCAGAGCTGGGACTGAAGAACGGTATACCCGTGCAGGTTCAAACATTGCCTGAGTCAAAAACTCAGTAGCTTAGCGGTTCCTTGGTTCCGCAGCAATAGAGGCTGTTGACGGCCAGTGGGGATAACGGGATGATACCAGGACAGTCTTCAGTTGATCTGGGTGAGTACAGTGTTAAAGTCTGCAATTGAGGCCGGTGAGTTTTTGGTGACCGCAGAGGTTGCCCCTCCCAAGGGGGGGCGGGTAGACCACATGGTAGAGCAGGCGCTCATGCTAAAGGGACGGGTCCACGGTATTAATATTACCGATGGCAGTCGCGCCGTATTGCGGATGAGTTCGCTGGCAGCGGCGGTGATTTTGCGTCAGCATGGTCTAGATCCCATTTGTCAGATGGCCTGTCGCGATCGCAACCGCATTGGCCTCCAGGCTGATCTGATGGGAGCCAGCGCCCTCGGTATTCACAATATTTTGGCTTTGACGGGGGATCCGGTTAAAGCTGGGGACTGCCCCAAGGCAAGACCTGTATTTGATCTAGAATCTGTTCGTTTGCTGCGAACAATTACGAAGCTCAATGCGGGGCTAGATGCCAACGATAAAGCCCTGCCAGACGGCCCCACTGAGATTTTTGCTGGCGCTGCGGTGGATCCGCAGTTGAAGAGCTGGTCTGGCTTGCAAAGCCGCTTTGAGCGCAAAGTTGAAGCGGGGGCTGAGTTCTTTCAAAGTCAGCTCATTGTTGATTTTGATCGCCTTGATAAGTTCATGTCGCAGATTGCTGAACCCTGCGGTAAGCCAGTGCTAGCCGGTATCTTTCTGCTCAAGTCAGCGAAGAATGCCCGGTTTATTAATCGCTGTGTGCCGGGGGTCAATATTCCAGATTGGATTATTGAACGGCTCGAAAAGGCAGAGCAGCCACTGCAGGAAGGAATTGCGATCGCCGCCGAGCAGATACAGCAGGCGCGTCAAATCTGTCAGGGGGTTCATGTAATGGCGGTGAAACGAGAAGATCTGATTCCTCAAATTCTGGATCGGGCGGGTGTGGCTCCTCTTCGCATTGGGGACTGAGACTTTATAAATGACCGAAGGGGGGCGATCGCAATACCTCCATCTGTAGCTTCTAGCCTGCTAAAGTAGTTCTCCCGTAAGGCATCAACCGACGTCAGCCACTTTTAGAAGCCCTTAAAGACGAGCAGCACTTTTTCGCAACTTCAACGATAATGAACTATCGGGTTCTGAGGTCTGCCCATGACTCAACAACTGCTAGATACCCAAGCACAAGAAATCATTACCGAGTTAGATATCAGCCACTTGGTCATTGAGGA
>JBHJNL010000051.1:0-45751 GCA_050330855.1 Thermosynechococcaceae cyanobacterium
GAGCGACAGCCCTACGAACCGGTAATGCAAATAGAATCAGAGCCGACCAGTCCACTAAAGTTCCGGCGATAAAGATTTTTAGATCCACTCCATTCTGAAGCACGGCCCGAGAGGCGAGAAAACAGTAGGCCACAATAGCAAGACCAATGATCAGCCAGTGCCGTTGCTTTTTACCCATGAGGCCAGCAGCTAGACTTGCGATAGCAGCCCCTCCCACCGTCACCGGCAACACCCCCGCCGTATAGGGCGCTAAAAACGCCCCAATAAAAACCCCAATACTGCAGGCCACCGCCCCCGCTACCGGCCCCAACAAAAAACCAAGTAGCGGTAAAATACCGCCGCTTAACGGAACCGCACTAGCTGAAGTCCCCAGCGTGATTGAGATCGGAATAAAGGATAGCGCCGTCACCACCGCCGCCAAAACAATAATGTAGGCGATGGGGGTGCCATCAATAGAGGCACTGCCTAAAAAGCGAACCTCGCGCTCCTGGGCCTCTGCAGGAATTTTGATCGTCATCGCGCTCCAGTTTTCCGTTAACCTTTTGGGAAGCGTAACACTATTATTCTTGGCTCCACCGTGCAACTTTGTCAGCGACCGGCCCCCCTACAGCCTGGAGATCGTCTTTGGGTCACTCTCCCTAGCGGCCCTCTCCGCAATCGAGAGTCATTCGATAACGGCATCGAAGTGTGGCGGCAGCGCGGCTACCACGTTGACCTTGCCCCCTGCCACCCGCCTCAATGGGGGTATCTAGCCGGGACCGATACCGACCGTCGTTTATCCCTTGAGCAGGGTCTTAAGGATAAGCAGTATCGTGCCGTTCTTTGTGGTCGAGGGGGGTACGGTGGGGCTAGATTACTAGAACAATGGCAGTGGCCCCCCGTCTCAAAATGGCTGGTGGGCTTTTCTGATGTCACCAGTTTGTTATGGAGCCTCGCCCAAACCGGAGTCTCCGGGGTGCATGGCCCCGTTCTCACCACCCTCGCTGATGAGCCAGACTGGTCAGTGCAGCGTTTGTTTGACTGGGTAGAGGGGCGTGCGATAGCTCCCCTAAAGGGCACAGGTTGGAGCAGTGGCACAGTCACAGGAAAACTTTTACCTGCCAATCTAACGGTCGCCACTCATTTACTTGGTACCGCAGCACAGCCCGATCTATCGGACGTGATTTTGGCTTTTGAAGACGTAGGAGAAGCCCCCTATCGCATTGACCGCATGTTAACTCAGTGGCGAATGCAAGGACTCCTTCAGTCAGTTTGTGGCATTGCGTTAGGGCGATTCAGTGATTGCGATAGTTCTGGCAATGTGTCAGTGGAAGAGGTTTTGCGCGATCGCATCGGCGACCTAGGGGTGCCAGTTGTAGCAGATCTGCCCTTTGGTCATCAGGGGGTTAATGCCGCGCTCCCTGTGGGTATGTTGGCCTGTCTCGATAGTGATCAGGGTAGCCTGACAGTCCTGCCGTAATGTCACAGTCTGCAGGAATCGCCCACTACCCAATCCACTGCACTTCAGAACTATCATCCGGTTGGATCAGAGTTGTTTTGGCTTGAGATAAGGTTGCTTTGGTATCCAAACCACGATCTTGGTGAGTGCTCGACTCCTCAATGCCCGAAATTTCAGGACGTTTTTTCATCAACGCTCCCTCTAGTTTTTCTTGGGGGTATAGATAAGTGAGCAGAAAGTCTAACGTGGGCTGCTTAATGACTCCTAACAAAACCGCTGCTGAACCAAAGCGTAGACCGGTTTGCCACTGCTCATGACAAACGGTATCAATTTGCGCTTGATCAACGAGCGCTGCTGCTTTTAGATAGTCACCGATACGTAGCTTCGCTGGCTCACAGATAGCCTTAATCCACTGTTCTGCAAAGAAGTCAGCCGTCTCTTGCTTCAGCCATCCCCGCAGTGCCAAGACTTCTCCCAATCGCATATCTGTATACAGCTCCTGATCATGGGCTGCGACAGAGATCTGAGCTGCAGAAATCAAACCAGCCTGCCGCAGAACCTCCCCAAGACGCTGCTGAGGAGACACTAGTCCCAGCGTCAGATCCTTTGATCGATAGGTTGTCGTGTGCATGGCAAGCGACTCTCTCAAGGACAACTGGGAGCCTAGGGTTGTTAAGTTAGCGAAAAACGTTTAATCAACTAGACTGCCCGTAATTTGAACCAATATAACAAATAAGCTTGAGATCTCTACGTTTCTTAATAATATACTGGGCTTTGATGCAAAAACTTGGCTCAGCGATGGAATCAGACGAACGATGGTTATCTTAGGGTGGGTGAACTCGCTCTCACTGGCTGCACCAGTGGCTCTACAGGCATGCCATTAAGACTGGTTTGGTAGACTTGCCATACGGCGGTACCCCCCAATGCGGTCATCGAACAAACCAACAACCCCGCCAAAATTTTGACTTGGCCCCGAAGTTGCTTGAGTTCTTGAAGCTGCGCCTCTGAGACAATACGTTTGTCTAGTGAAGGGACTGCGGTGGTCATAACGGCGGGCGCTTTGGGCTTAAACGACACCTTAGAACGCAGCCAGTTAACAATCAATTGTGGACAGTTTTTCTTGAACCAGCGTAGCGCAAAGATTTGGGCGACTGGCTTTGACATGCCGGCAAGGGTCCGCACCAACCGATTGGCCTGCTTTTTGGTCACGCGCTGGTTAATCAGGTTAACTGAACCGACTTCATAGAGACAACCAATGATTAGCTTGAGCGTAGTCTCTTCATTTTCAATCAAATGATTGAGCAGCAGCAGCACATTTTGCATTTGCTCTGCTTCTTTTTGCTTGTCCTCAGATGTTTTTTCGACTGACATGATTGTGTCAAAGGCCGCTCTTTTCCACAGTTTACCCCCGACCTAAGACGGGCATCTCTTACACCGCCAATTTCTGAATTGGAACATCGATGCCCTTTACCATAGATTTTAAGGGGTGCTTGTCGATTTGTATGCCTGACGTATCGCCAGCAATCAATAAGCAGCCCAGCATTCTAGTTTATAAACCGAGGCTCTGAAATGTCTGCACAATTACTTGACTCAGCCACAATCTCAGATCGAATGCTCACCCTACCTAACTGGACGACGGATGGTAAAGCTCTGTATATGACCGAGAAATTTAGCGATTTTGTCGAGGCGATTGCATTCGTCAATCAGCTTGTTTCACCGGCAGAGGCACTAGGACACCACCCCGACATCAACATCAGCTACAACAAGGTATCCATCACAATGACAACCCATGATGCCGGGGGACTCACTGACTTAGACTTTCAGCTTGCCCAAACCATCTCAAACCTGGGTCGCAACGATCAAAGGTCATAAACCTTTCACCTAAGAGCAGGCCAGCACTGTAAACAAAACCGTAAAAAAGCCCACCATTGCCAGTCGGCCATTCCATATCTCTGCCTCACGTGTCCACCCCCACTCCCAGCGAACAGAAGGTTCGACTGTCTCAGGCGATGGGTTCGACTCGGCGGAAGAAGTTGTGTACATCAGAAAAATCCCAGAGCAACTGCAGATAATAGCTTCGAAACAGATTTAAAATCTTGCCTTTGAGCTACTTAAACTATCTTAACAATACTTCCATTATTTTAGTACGAAGTGTTTATTAAGGCTAGAGTCTTCAGTCTTGGGCTTTGCGATCGCCCATCTCGGCAAGGGGATTTCTCTGTTCATGGAGTCCCAAGCCTCGCAGCAAAAAAATAAACCTTTGGCCATCTGCGCGGCCAAAGGTTTGGGTGGGGTTGCTTAGCCGTGGGGGTACACTGCCAAGCGCTATGTGAATAATCTATCTCTTATTTGTGAAGAACTAGAGAAATCTATTGTGATGGCCTAAAAATGATCAAACCCCTAGCCGTCTGCTTGGCTAGGGGTTTGGGTGGGGTTGCTTAGCCGTGGGGGTACACTGCTAAGCGCTATATCTAAAGGTAGGGCCAGACCGTGAAGAAGTCGAGAAGAATGCAGCATCCTGCCGATCTTTCTGGGTACACAATCATGACCAACACTGAAATCGCCATCTGTACAGCTTTTGATCAGTAGAGTTTTGCTATTGATAGAAAGGTTTTCAGCTTCTTCACTAACGAAGATCTAGGCAAAGATTTTGGTATTTTGGTGAAAATGACTATAATTAGAATAGTTAAGAATAAAGTAATGCCAAGGAAAGGTGCTGAGACGTGTTTACTGTCCTTCCTCCATCCGAGACTGCACTTCCTCTAGATCTCAACGCTGCCGTCGACGATCTCAAGCGAGATCTCAATGCAGTTGTTTTGGCTCACTACTATCAAGAGCCTGGAATTCAGGATGCTGCTGATTATATTGGTGATTCATTAGGTCTGTCGCGGCAGGCCGCCAGTACCAGCGCCGATGTTATCGTTTTTGCCGGAGTTCATTTCATGGCAGAGACGGCGAAAATTCTCAATCCTAACAAGCTCGTGTTGCTGCCGGATCTAGAGGCGGGCTGCTCCTTAGCCGATAGCTGCCCACCGGAGCAGTTTGCTGCCTTCAAGTCGGCTTACCCCAATCATTTGGTGATTTCTTATATCAACTGCTCAGCGGCGATCAAGGCCATGAGCGATATTATTTGTACCAGTTCTAATGCAGTGCATATCGTGCAGCAGATTCCTGCCGATCAATCCATCATTTTTGCACCGGATAAGAACTTAGGGCGCTACGTCATGGAGCAAACTGGGCGGGAGATGGTCCTCTGGGACGGAAGCTGCATTGTTCACGAAACGTTTTCTGAGCGGAAGTTGATTGAGTTAAAGGTGCAGCATCCTCAGGCAAAGGTGATCGCCCATCCTGAATGCGAGTCATCCGTTTTAAGACATGCTGATTTTGTGGGGTCTACAACGGCGTTGCTTAGCTATGCTCAAGGGAGCGACGTTGATACCTTTATCGTGGTAACTGAATCCGGGATTTTGCACCAAATGCAGAAGCAGCATCCTGGTAAGACCTATATTCCGGCACCGCCAATGGAAAACTGTGCCTGTAATGAGTGCCCTTATATGCGTCTTAATACTCTAGAGAAGCTATACCTTGCGATGAAGGAGCGTGGCCCTGATATTACGCTGTCAGAAGAGATTCGGGTAGCGGCCCTGAAGCCCATTCAGCGAATGCTGGAGATGAGCGCATAGCAAAGTTCCCGCAAACGTTCTCCTTCAGTCTCGTTGCTAGAAATGATCACAAAAAAGCCCCCGCAGCTCTGCAGAGGCTTTTTTGATGCGGATGGCGAGAATCGAACTCGCAAGGCTTACGCCACACGCCCCTCAAGCGTGCGTGTCTACCAATTCCACCACATCCGCTTATTAATAAGCTGACAGTGAGGATGAAAGCTAAATTAGTATACCAACATATTCCCGATGCTGACCGTCATTTTTAGTGGCATTGATGGCTGGGCTGCGAAATATACGGAGGGCAAGGCACTGGAGCGATCATTTAAGCGTAAAAGTTCGGTATTTTCCCCTTCGTCAATCGGGTTTGCAGTGGCGATAGTAGTGGACAGACCGGTGTTTTGAGTCTGAGCTTGCTTTGGCGAGATGACTGTCCCTTTACTGTTGGCCCCTTCCATGTCCGTTTCTCTGCAGCAGCGATTTATTGAATATTTGAAAACCGAGCTGGCGATTCCTGAAGCGTCCATTGCGGTGGTGCTGCGCCGGACGGGGTACCATCCGGGACAGCTTCATATTGTGCTTTGGCAGTATGGGCTGATTACGCTGCAGCAGCTTGAAAAAATTTTTGATTGGCTAGAAACCGCTCCGGTACTCTAAGCCCTAACGACAGGTTGCGGCTGGAGCAGATCGCCCCAATAGTGTTTTGACGATAAATGGCTCTTTTGCAGCAGACTGTACCGTGATTTCAGTGGCATCAGCAGGGATCTGGAAATCGCCCCAGGCATTGAGTCGCCACAGGTTAGGAGCTGTCTCTCCGCCGAAGGTTCGATCTAGACATATAGATAGCCATTATCAACGTCCACGCTACACTGATGACGACTGAAGTGAGATGAATAAGTAGTCATGGCACGGTTCCTTCACCTTGCAGATGTTCATTTGGGGTACAGCAAATACGACAGCCCTGAGCGGACTCTTGATTTTTTCCGCGCCTTTCAGGATGCCCTCGATCGCTATGCCATCCAGGAAGCGGTAGATTTTGTCCTGATTGCGGGGGACTTGTTTGAGCAGCGCCAGATTTTACCCGCCGTCCTCAATCAGGCTCAGATTTGCCTAGAGCAGTTAGCGGCAGCCAATATCCCTGTGCTCGCCATCGAAGGCAACCACGACTATGAACCCTACGGTTCTGCCACCAGTTGGCTACGCTACCTTTCGGGCTGGGGCAAGCTGATTTTGCTGAAGCCAGAGAATGAAGAAGCGCTAGAACCCTGGGATTTTGACCGTAAACAAGGTAGCTATATTGATCTCGACTGCGGTGTGCGGGTGATTGGCTCCCGCTGGTATGGGGCGACGGCACCGCTTGCTATAGCAAAACTAGCTGCCAGTATCGAGCAGCTTCCCCCCGGCCCTGAAGCGACGGTGATGATGTTTCACCACGGCTTAGAAAACTATGTGGCTCGCTACAAAGGCTCGCTCAGATATCAAGACTTTATCCCCCTCAAAGAGGCGGGAGTGGACTACCTTGCCCTGGGGCATATTCACCAGAACTATGCCGTTGAGGGCTGGATTTTCAATCCTGGCTCCACCGAAGCCAACAGCGTCATCGAGAATCAAGCGCAAAATCCGCGCGGCGTTTATCTCGTTAACCTTTCTACTAAAGGCATTCAGGCTGATTTAAAACGAGACTATCTTCAGCGCCCCATTATTCGACTTACCTGCAAGGTCAAACCGGACCAAACCCCCGACGAAGTGATGCAGGCCGCCACGGCGGTCGTGACCCAAGCGGCCAAACAGGGCCAAACACTGAACAGCATTACAGAGCTGCGGCTGCAAGGCTCCATTGGCTTTAACCGCTCAGACATCGACATTCGAGACCTACGGACCCAGCTCCAAGACATCAGTGAAGCTCTGGTCTTTTTGCTAAAGTACGACGTCACCGGGCGGGAATTTCATGCCCTATCCATTGACGAAGAACAGCCCCCCTCTCGGAAAGAGATTGAGCGTAGTATTTTTGCCGACATGCTCTCTGAAAACGTTCACTATCGAGATCAGGCTGACGAGCTTTCAGAGGCACTCATGGATCTTAAAGATCGAGTCCTGCAGCAGCAGCCAGAGCTGGATCTGTATACCTTTATGTCACAACTCGTTGAACCTAAAGAACGGAACAATTGAGACCAGACCCAGCGTCAGCAGATACAGCAGTTATCACTGAGCGGATGTCAGCATAATTCTTTATGGGGTTTTACGACGAATTATGGTAACCTATGCACCGCTTACCATCAGTCATATCTGTTCATATTCGTAACGCATTACCAGATACAACTATGAAATTATCGACGTCTCCCTTTTGGGGTGTTTTAGCGACGACAGCAGTCGTCGCGGCCGCTGTTCCCGGTGTACACGCAGCCACTTTTGGCGAAGCAGAAATTAATCAGAATGAGTACATCGCGGTGGCCGCTCCCTTTGGGCAGGGAGAGCACCAATTACTGATCATTGGGCAAGTTCCGGGCAAACAAGCCTGCTGGAGCGAAAGCGGCAGCAATCCAGTCATTATTGATCCGCTGCTTGTGAAATTTGACTTTACTGGCATTTGCGATCGCAAAACCGATGCCAACGGCTACTCCATTCGCATTGATGGCGAAGATCAAGCTCTCAACTACAGTTTGCGAATTCGCCGCCGCAACGGAGATTTGGTGCTCGTTGGCTCTCCACCGCCCAATAGTCAAGGGCAAGAGATTGAAATTGGACGAGCCGGTGGCGTCACAGACGGCTTTGCCAAAATAAACCTAGACTCGGAGTGGCGATTTACAAAACGGACTTTCGAGAAAAAGGCATTGGGCCATATTTACCTCACTAAGGGTATCTCCCAGATTCCATTCCCAGACGTCGCCAATGACATCTACCTCAAAGAAATTCGAGCGGCAGTGTCACAGAAGTTTATCTCTGGCTTCGCAGAAGATAATACGTTTCGGCCGCTGGCTTCGCTGACGCGGGAGCAGCTTGTCTCCATTGTTTTAGGCGCATTACCGAATGTGCCCGGCGTCACCCTAGATGTGCCAACTCAGACCAGCGCAAACCCCTATCCAGACGTACTTGCGTCTCGCTGGAGTGCGGCCAAGATCGCCTTTGCTAAAGAGAAAAACATTGTCCAAGGTTATCCCGAGGGTGATTTTCGGCCCACTCGCACCGTCTCGCGAGCCGAAATGATGGCCGTTCTGAAAAAGGCTGCAGAGTACGCCCGCACATTGCGGGGCTTTGAGCCGACCCTAAAACCAACCCAGGCAGCCGTCACCTTTAGCGATACATCAACGCATTGGGCCACCGCCGTCATTAGCGAAATGTCGGGTTACTGCGGGGTTGCTTCGCCCTTGAATGAGCGCGGACAGGCGTTTATGCCCAACGAAGCCTCTCAGAGAAATTATGCGGCAGCGGCAACCGTGAGAATGCTAACCTGCGCGAGGGATGAGAAGTCCTAACGGTTTGTTAAATTCTGAGAGATGCGATCGCATCTTCACCAGCTCCCATAGGGGTAGAGGCACTTTAGCTAATGCTCCTATGGGTTTTTCTAGGTTTATCATCGCCCTAGTGAGCAAATAAGGGCAACAGCAGCGTCACAAAGTAATAGACCAGCGGTGCCGTAAACACATAACTATCGGCGCGATCTAAAATGCCACCGTGTCCCGGAATGAGCTGCCCTGAATCCTTGACGCCTGCATCGCGCTTCATCATCGATTCGGTGAGGTCTCCCAGTAAGCTGGTGGCCCCAATCAATAGCCCCAGTGCAACCCCCGTAATAGGCCAAGCGGGCCAGTTGAGCGACCAAGCCCCCAGCAGCGCCACCCCCACACTTCCGGCAACCCCAAAGGCTGCGCCCTCAACGGTTTTTTTGGGGCTGATATCAGATAAACGGGTGCGACCAAAGAGTCGGCCCATCGTATAGGCACCGATATCAGCGGCCCAGATGCAGCCAAAGGCGATCAGCGTCAGGGCCAAGCCCTCCGGCAATCCTTTGATGCTGGCCCAATCCGTGGGCCAAAAACCATTGAACATTAAGTTGCTGGTGTCGGCACTGTTAATTGACCGAATTCTAATCCAGTAGCTGGGCAGATAGCCGCCATAGAATAGACCTAAAATGGAGGTAGAAATATCGGCAATAGTAGAGAGCTTGGGCTGAAACAGGAGATAAAAGCAAATGGCGGTTCCGGCCAGCGGCAACACGACATCAGCGAGGTCGTTGGATAGGGTTGAAAGAACGAGCAGAACCTGGCTGACGATAATTGTTGTTTTACCAGCAGGTAAGATATCCTTAGCGCGAACCAGTTGGAAATATTCAAGGTGGGCCAGGTAGATCAACACCGCCAGTCCAGCCGTGAAATACCAGCCCCCCAGAATGGTTGCCCCCAAGGCCAAGATAATGGCAATGATTCCGCTGACAATCCGAGTCCAAGGCATACGATCTACTTATTCTGAACCCAAGGGCATTATCCTATGTTGGAACCACCCTAATGTGTATCTAAGAGACATTGACGTGAAAACGCTCACTGTTCATTCTAAGTTCAATTCTTGACTCAGATGCCATGAACTCTAATGTGCAAATCATACAGCCTACTGAGATTTTGGATGGTACGACCACTGAAAACTTACAGAAGGCCATCGACCAAGCATTAGCGGCTGAGGCTGACTTTATTCTGGTGGACTGCGAACGTTTGACCTTCATGGACAGCTCTGGCTTAGGAGCACTGGTGCTGGCGCTTAAAAAGTCGAGATCGCAGGGATGTCGTTTCTGCCTATGTAGTATCAACAAACAGGTTGATATGTTATTCAGTCTCACCGACACCCATCAAGTATTTGAGATTTATGCCGATCGGCCCGCCTTTGAAGCTGCGATCGCAACGGTATAATCTAAGGCTCCGTCTCAAAATGGATCTGCAGTAGGGAGAGATCATCACTAAAGGTGTCTGCTTCGCAGTGTGATTTGACTTGGTTTACGATGTCGTCTAGACAGGGTTTTCCAAGGGTATGGGCGGCTTGCAGTGATGCCGTGAAGGCCGGGAACCCCCACATTTCACCATTGGTTTGCAGCACTTCGTAGATGCCATCGCTAAAGAGATAGAGGGTGCTGTTGAGAGGAATGGAGATGCGATCGCACATATAGTTCGTCTTTTCAAACATACCAATGGGTAATCCCTTGGTTTTCAAATACTGAATCTCAATTTCTGTCTGAGTCTGAGTTAGCAATAATGCTGGCGGATGCCCTGCACTGCCGTAGACCAGCTCTTGGTGGGCTTGGTCATAGACGCCATACCAAAGGGTGAAGTACTGATAGTCATGGGCTTCCATGGCAAACTGACGATTGAGGGCTTCTAGCACAGCTTGCGGATCTTGATAATCAACGCCAAGACCGCGAGATCGCAAGACCTGCAGAATTTGAACAGAAGATAACGCTGACTTTAGACCATGCCCTGACACATCGAGCAAATAGATGACCAGCAGTGTTGGCGCGATCCAAAAATAGTCAAAACAATCGCCGCCCAGTTGTCTAGAGGGCACAAACCGTGAGCGAATCTGCGGCGATTCCAGGGGGGCAGGCAAGATTGACTGCACATAGGCGGCTCCCTCGGCCCGTTCTTTTTCAAGCTGCTGTTTCTCCTGCTGCAGATCTCGATTGAGCTGATACAGCCGCAGTCCGGCTCGGACTCGTGCCTTCAATTCATTGGGATCAATGGGCTTGCTTAAAAACTCATCGGCTCCAGCATCAAGCCCTTCAATCCGATCTTCGAGTTCGGTGCGTGAGGTCAAGAGAATAAAAAAGGTGGTGGCGAGGTCGGGATCGGCCTTGAGGCAGCGACAGACCTCAATGCCGTTCATCACCGGCATCATCCAATCACAGATAATGAGCGCGGGCTGGGCCTGGGCTAATTCAATGCCAGCTTGACCATTGGATGCAATCGTCACCGCATATCCCTGCTGCTCTAGCACCCGGCGCAGGACCAAACAGGTGACGGGGTCGTCGTCAATGATTAAAATATCCAGCATGGGCATGGAAGAGGTTCGAGTGGCCTACAGGGCCAAGGACTGACTCTATCCTAGTGAGAAATGAGTCCATTCCGTTGTGTGTCACCCCGCGTGCTCAAACGAAATCACCTTCAAGTGAATAGTGACCTGAGAAATCTCAGCGGCATCCTGGACTGGCTCAATCAGATTGATCATGTATCGTTATCTGAGCTTCAGTGGCTACGCTGCCAGATTGCCCTAGCCGAAGGGTTTACCAATGCCGTTCGCCATGCCCATCAAGACTTGCCTGCAGAAACCCCCATTGAGATTGAAATCAAAATCGCTCCAGATTACGTCGAAATGTACATTTGGGATCAAGGGCCACCCTTTGACTTGGAGCAAAAACTAGCAAGCCTGCCGCAGTATGCCGATCAAGAATCAGAACGCGGACGGGGAATTTTGATCATGAATCAGGTGGCCGATCACCTTAGCTATCAGCGGTTTGAGGGGATTAAAAACTTTTTACTGATGGTGAAATATGTTGCCGGTCAAGCCTGAAGGGGTCATGGATCGCTGGTGCGCCCTGATTGCCGGTAATTCGCGGCTGCACTGGGCCATGTTTTTAGGGGAAACGCTGCAGCAGACCTGGGATTGCTCCTATGCGAAGGATGCTGCCCCCTTTCAGCAGCCTGATTGGGAACGCCACTCTCCGGCACTGGCAAAGATCGCACCATCAACAGGACCAATGCCTCCCCTCTGGATGCTTTCTGTGGTGCCGAGTCAAACTGCGTTTTGGCAAGCCTATCCTAATCTGCATTCGGTGACGCTGGCCGATATTCCCCTAGGGAACGTGTATCCATCATTGGGTTGCGATCGCGCCCTTGCCCTCTGGAGCGCCGGACAACGCTATGGGTTCCCGGCGCTGGTCATTGATGGGGGAACCGCTCTAACGTTGACGGGGGCCGATGCCAACGGCAACTTAGTGGGGGGTGCTATTTTGCCGGGGGTAGGCTTGCAGTTGCGATCGCTCTCCGCCGCAGCCTCACTGCCCACCCCTAGCCTCACTGAATCCCTGCCACCCCGCTGGGCTAGGAACACAACCGGCGCCATTGCCAGCGGGGTGCTCTACACGCTCAGAGCTGGACTTTTTGATTTTCTACAACACTGGTGCCAAGACGTTGCTGTGGGCACCATTGTGATCACAGGAGGCGATGCTTCCCTGCTGTACCAAAATCTACAGAGCGCCTGTAACGAGAAAGAAACCATCGCACCTGTCCCCTGGCAAAATCGGTTAATCTGTGATGAAACACTACTTTTCCAAGGGATTCGCCGCCTGCGGATCAAGAGCTTAGAATCTCAGGGGAGCGAACTTAGCATTGAATCAATGGGGAGATTGGGGGACGGTCATGGGTAACCTTCTTTACCATGAAGCGCATAGGTCAGGGCAATCGTAAATGGAAGGAAGCCTAGACATTACCCTACTGATGGTGATCACAGTGGTGGCCGGGATTGGGGCGCAGGTGATTGCCGATTACCTCAAAGTGCCCAGCATCGTTTTTTTGCTGTCCTTCGGTATTTTGCTCGGCCCCAGTGGCTTGGGGGTTTTACATCCTTCGCTGTTGGGCAGTGGTTTAGAGGTGATGGTGTCCCTCTCCGTTGCCTTAATTCTGTTTGAAGGCGGACTCAATCTACAGCTTCGAGAGGTCGAAGAAGTCTCCAGTAGCCTCCGTAACCTCGTCACCATCGGCTCACTGATTACGTTGCTGGGGGGCGGTATGGCGGCTCACTGGCTCAGTGAGTTTCCTTGGCAGATTGCCTTTTTGTATGCAGCCTTGGTCGTCGTGACGGGTCCCACCGTCATTGCCCCCCTGTTGAAACAGGTCAGTGCCGACCGTCAGGTCTCAACGCTGCTCGAAGGTGAAGGCGTCCTCATTGATCCTGTCGGTGCCATTCTGGCGGTGGTCGTCTTAAACATCGTCCTGCGGGGCAACGCTGACCCCTTTACCATCATCAGCGGCCTGACCTTGCGCTTGGGCATTGGCGGAGCCATTGGTATCGGAGGAGGCTGGCTGCTCGGCCTACTGCTCAAGAAAGCTGAATTTTTATCAGAGGACTTAAAGAACCTATCGGTTTTAGCTGGACTATGGGGACTCTTTGGGCTTGCCCAGACGCTCCAGAACGAATCAGGCTTAATGACGGCTGTAACGGCGGGAATTATGCTCCGGGTTGCGTCTGTGCCTGAAGAACGGCTGTTGCGCCGGTTCAAAAACCAACTCAGCATTCTCGCCATCTCAGTGCTGTTTATCCTTCTATCCGCCGATTTATCCGTTGCCAGTATCTTTGCCCTGGGACCTGGAGGCTTCTTAACCGTGATCACCCTCATGGTGGTGGTGCGTCCCATCAATATTATTGTGTCCACCTGGAATAGTGACCTGAACTGGCGGCAAAAGGCTTTTCTCTCTTGGGTTGCACCACGGGGCATCGTGGCCGCCTCAGTGGCATCGCTATTCTCTATTTCGTTGACTCAGCAGGGCATTAATGGGGGAGATGCCATCAAAGCATTGGTTTTTCTAACTATTATTTTGACGGTTTTTGTTCAAGGGCTGACCGCTCGATGGGTGGCTGATTGGCTAGGCGTCCGTTCCGATCAGGCCAGCGGGGCGATGATTGTGGGCTGCAATGCCTTTGGACGCCAGTTGGCTCACCTGCTTAAAAATCGGGGCGAAGATGTGGTCATGATCGATGCGAACCCTGATTACTGCCAACAGGCCCGTGCGGAGAACTTTCAAGTCTTTCAAACCAGTGCCTTAGATATGGAGGCGCTGAACAGTGCTGGCGTTTCTTCCTTTGGTACCTTTTTAACGGTGACCAGTAATCTAGAGGTCAATTCTGTGCTGGCAGAGCGGGTAAATGAAGAATTTCATCCACCACGGGTGTTAGCGGCATTTCCATCGACGACTGCGCCAACGCCAGGGGCTGACAATATGCCGACCAGTCCTGAGATTAAGCGAGCTTTTTCACCAAAGCTCTCCATCAAAAAATGGAACAAATATTTGGCTGATGGCGAAGTCAAAGTGAATGAAATGGTGTTAGACGAAGATGATGGCAAGTGCCAGCGTCAGCGTGACCATCTTAGGGCGCTCGCCAAGGCGGGAACATTAATTCCGATGATCGTAGAGCGGCAGGAGCAAGTGCGGGTTGCCAAGGCCTCTGAAGATTGGCAACCGGGAGATCGCATTATCTATCTCCTGCACATCCCAAAGCTAGGAAGGTCAGTCCAAGCAAACGCGGCCTAGACAGACAAGGCTGGGGAGCGCAAGCGACGGATCTAAGCAGGCGTTTTTTGAAGATCGGCACGTTCTTCTGCCAAGATTGCCCCTTCCACCGGGCAAACCTGAAGACAGATGCCACAGTCAATGCAGGTGGCAAAGTCAATCCAGTACCAGTCGGTGCCCTTTGTATTTTTGCCGGGGCCATCATGGATGCAGGCTACGGGGCAAGCATCGACGCAATCTGCAACACCTTCACAAACATCGGTGACAATGGTATGGGCCATTCTTCTTCTCTCCAGCGGGAATGCAGTTTGCTCTGTTCACAGTAACAGGATAACGAAAAAAGGTTGATGGATATCGCGCCCTGATCGGCTTTTCTCCATCCTCCTTCAGCGATTCTCCATACCCTTCTGGAACTCTACAAACGGCTTCAAGCTCTAGGGTCTTGGCCCAAACTATCGCGCCCAAGGATCATTCAATGGTCTAATAAAAAGCAGTTTCAAAGAATGCGGTAGAACCGAATGCTTAGTTCAGCCACCATTGAAGTCCAGGTTCCTGCGACAACGGCTAATATTGGTCCTGGGTTTGACTGTCTAGGAGCAGCGTTAACCCGTTATAATCGCTTCCGTTTTACGATACTCGCAGAGGAGTCTTCAGTCTTTTCTCCTCATATTCAGGTCGTCGGTGCCGAGGCGTCAGGGGTAACAACGGATAAAGACAATCTGGTGTACAAGGCGTTTGCTTCTTATTTTCAGCAGCGTCAGCAGGCCGTTCCTAGCATTAAGATTCAGATTCAGTTAGGGGTGCCCCTTGCCCGTGGACTCGGAAGTTCTGCAACTGCAATTGTGGCCGGTTTGATGGGGGCTAATCAGCTATCGGGTACTCCGCTGAGCAGGTCAGAGCTTCTTTTGCAGGCGATCGCACTAGAGGGGCACCCCGATAATGTCGCACCAGCCCTGCTGGGGGGTTGTCAGCTCGCCGCTCAAGATCAAAGCACACAGGAATGGACCCTTTGCGCTGTGAACTGGGTACCCGAAATTGTGCCCATTGTGGCGATTCCTAATTTTGAGCTTTCGACCCAGGCGGCTCGTCAGGTTTTGCCGGTTGATTGTAGCTATGCGATCGCAATTTTCAATACTGCTCACCTGGGCCTGTTGATTAAGGGGCTAGAGACGGGGCGTGCTGACTGGTTACGGGTGGCCCTTCAAGATCAGCTCCATCAACCCCATCGCCTAGCCTTGATTCCAGGGTATGCGGCGGTGACTGAGGCGGCTTCTGAGGCCGGAGCCTATGGTGTCGTGATTAGTGGGGCCGGACCGACGCTGTTGGCGTTGGGCCGTGCTGAACAGGGAGATGCGATCGCAACCGCCATGAAAACAGCATGGTCGCAGGAACTAGACGTTGAAACGACAACCTTAGCAATTGATCTCAATGGAGCCACCGCCATCACGCTTGATTCTTAGGTCGCTGTGAGGTTTAGAAAAGTTAACGTAACATCTAATTTACAGAGAATTTACAACGAATTGTTAGAGTTGAGACCGAAAAAGCCAACACTAGCTAAAAGCTTCGTGGGTCTTTGAAGGGCCAACGAAGTGCATCCGTCGCACGCGAGATCTAACAGTTGGTCGATACAGAACGAACGGGACATGGACAACGGCTAGTCGCACTGCAAGCCGTTTTAGAGCAGCTTCGCCTTCAAGAGCAGGTGGAGCCACTGGTTGGTATTGCCCTAGATTTTATTGAGAACGTCTTTGAGTATCCTTTAGTGTGGATTGCCACCTGTCAACCGGGGCAGCGTAACCTGCAGGGTGTTCTGGGCGCGATGCCCAATCCAGATCAAAGTGCCTGGGCACGTCAAGAACTGAAGGCGTTGCCTGGGGATCATTTTGATCACGTGTTATTGACGGGACAGCCTGCTGTGGTCGCCAACTTGCAGACCGATCAGCGGGCCGGTCAATGGCAAGCCGTGGCCCAACGCACCAATATTGAAGGGGCCTTAATTTATCCCCTGCGCCATCAGCAAACTTCCTATGGCCTCATGATCCTCGGCTCTCACCATTGGGGGGGCACCCCTCGGCCTGAAGACATGACCCATTTATCGATTCTGAGCAGTGCCTTGGGGGCGGCGCTCCATGCACTCCAGCCACAGCAGCAATCCTCTGAGCAGTTCTATCTCTCTCTACAGGCCACCCTCAGTGAACTCACCCTGTTGACGGGGCTTGACGAGCGGCTAACGGTGGTGATACGGCACCTCCATCAGAGCTTAATGCCCACCCAAACGAGCCTCTACTGGCTAGATTCGCAGACACAATGTTTTTGGCAGCGACTGGTTCATGGGGGAGATCAAAAGCGATCGGCTCGGGGTAAAAAGGTTATTCCCCTTGAGGTGCCCCTCTCTGAAGTGCAGCCCTTTTATCAGGCACTCAACAAACATCAGGTGGTAGCGGTCAGTGAGATTCAGGGCGTTGTGCATACCCAGGCTCCGACGCGGCTCATGCATCAGCTCAAGCGCCGTTCGCTGCTGTGTGCGCCCATCCTTTGCCAGCAGCAGCTCTGTGGCTTCTTGGCGGTCGAGGGTGCTGATCCCCGCGTCTGGAAAGATCAAGAAAAATATCTAATTCAAGCCTTTGCCCAGCTTGCGGCTTTGGCGTCCCCAACCGTGGTTGATGAAGATCAGCCCGTTGGTAAGAGTGGTCCAGCGGCATCAATATTGCAGTCTGTACTGCAGTCTGATCATTGGCCTTCAACCCAGCAGCAAATTATGGAGCGGGTCTGTCTACAGCTTCAGGCCCAGTGGATGGCGGTTCTCGAACATGATCCTGCCACAAACCGCTTTTGGATTGTCAATCAAATTCATACTCCCAAACTGAAGCCCAGCACAGCACCCTTCCCGCCTCTCAGTGAGATTGATCGCAATATGATCCGGCGCAGTGAGGGTGCGATCGCAATGAATAATCTTGATGACGATTTGCGGTTATTGACCTGGCGACCCGCCATTGATGCCTTAGGAATTCAATCGCTCTTGGTGGCTACTACGCCAGCACAGTCCCTTGAACAGGTTCTTTTGATCGGCAGTACCCAGTCTCATCCCTGGACCTCAGCCGAAGGTAATCTGCTGCACTGTGTCGGTCAAGCCCTTCAGGCCGGTCGCCAACGATATCAGCTCCAGAGCGAACACCAGCAGCAGCAAGTATTACAGACGTTAATTCAGCAGAGCTTGAACCGGCAAACCCAAGCAACGGACCCAGGCCAATTGATTTCAGAATCGTTGCCCAGTCTATTGGAGGTCCTCCCCGCCCCTGCCGCTGCCATTGTGCTCTGGGAATCGGGGGGTGATGAGCTAGCGGCCTGCATTGCCTTGGCCCCTCAATATGTGATTACTCCCCCTCTCGATATCGATCAAGATCCTTTACTACAGAGTCTTGCTGGTTTGGAGACGCCCCAAGTGATTGAGGGCAACTTTGTGAATATCCTCCAGAGGTCTGCAACAGAGCTGGCGACCGAAACGAGTCAGTGGCTGAGTGGCCAAAAGCTAGGGCAGGTTTTAGCGATGCCCCTCCTGGATCAAAACTCAAAGCAAAGTATCGGAGCCGTTATTTTCTGCGATAGCTGCGATCGCAAGTGGGAGCCGCTCCAGGTTGAAGTTGTGGCTCTATTAGTGCGTCATCTAGCTGAACGCTATCGGTCGATGGTGACCCTTGAATCCTATCAACAGCAACAGGCCACACTAGAGTGTCTCAATTGGTACCAAATGCGGCAAGTCGAGCAGCACTGTGCTGTACTGCGCGATCACCATCAAGCCTTGAAAGATGCCGTGGAGCCAAACCTGCTGCCGCTCACGAAAAGTCAAGCTACCCTTGAGCAAATCCAGCAATTATTTCAGGCCGAAGGCTGGCAGCTCCAGCTCGAAGGAGCCTCCCTGCCGGTAGCAAAACTGCTGCGCCAGTCCCTCGCTCGGATTGAAGATCTTGCCAATCAGCGTCAGCTCTGGACCCAAGTCCACAACCTCACCTCGAACTCCACCGCGACGGGCGTTCATCCCAAAGTAGGAATGGTACTCGACGAGCTGTTACTCGCTGCCTGCTATCGTTCTCAGGCAGGGCAACGGATTGATATCTGGTGTCGATTGGCAAACCCTCAATGGCTAGAGCTGTCCATCACCGATCAAGGCCGTATCAATCCTCAACTGGTTACCGATCTGGCTCTCCTTGATGATGCTCACTCTGCGACCCTTGACTCGCCACCGGGGAAACATCTGAAAGCGTGTCAGACATTAATGCGGCTCTTGGGGGGACGATTTGAACTCTCTCAGCTTGAAGATGGACGTGTGCTGAGCCGTTTAATGTTGCCGCTTCAGTAGCTGAACGGTCACCGATTTTTTCCTTGGCTCCGCAGTGTCGTCACCGCCTCAATGATTCGCTGCGCCACCTGATTGATCTCGTCCAGCGTATTGGAGCGACCAATGCCAAACCGGAGTGAAGCCCTTGCAAGTTGAGGGTCTCGTCCCAGAGCGGTCAGGACATGGGATGGGGTTAGCTTTGCTGAGGCACAGGCTGAGCCAGAGGAGAGCGCGACATAGGGCTGCAGCGATCTCACCAATCGAGTGCCGTCTACCCCAGAGATACTGACATTTAAGCAGCCCGGTAGATGCTCAGTAGGATGTCCATTGAGATAAATGCCCTCTAGCCTCTGAAGCTGTTGCCAGAGCTGATCTCTCAAGTGAGATAGGTGTTGGCTTTCTGTTTCGAGATCAGCGAGGGCCACCTCAACCGCCTTACCAAAGCCCACAATCAGAGGGGTTGCCAGCGTCCCTGATCGCCAACCTTGCTCTTGACCGCCACCATGAAGCTGGGGTGAGATTCTTTGCCCACGGCGGATGTAGAGCGCCCCTATTCCCTTGGGGCCGTAGAGCTTGTGAGCGGTGAGGGACATTAAATCAACGGGATTAGACTGGACATCTAGCGGTATTTTGCCAAGGGCTTGGGCCGCATCGGTGTGCAAGATAACCTGGTGGCGGTGGCAGAGATCGCTGATGGCGGCAAGGGGCTGGAGGACTCCAATTTCATTGTTGGCCGCCATGACTGAGACTAAACTCGTATCGGGGCGTAGGGAGGTCCCTAGCTGCTGTAAGTCAATGAGTCCCTGCTCCTGGATGGGCAAATAGGTGACTTCAAATCCTAGTTTTTCTAAATAACGACAGGGTTCTATGACGGCGTTATGCTCTGTCTGTACCGTGACCAGATGACGCCCCTTCTGTAGGTAGGTTTCAGCAGTCCCCTTAATCGCGAGATTGTTCGCTTCGGTGGCACCACTAGTAAAAATAATTTCATCAGGGTTAGCATTGATAGCCTCGGCAAGGGTCTGCCGCGCCTGCTTAACGGCAGCTTCTGCCTCCCAGCCGTAGAGGTGACTGGTGCTAGAGGGGTTGCCGGGATGCTCTGTAAAGTAGGGCAACATTGCCCCCAGCACCAGCGGATCAACCGGAGTGGTGGCTTGGTGATCTAGATAGATAGGGCGCTGGCGGTCCGGGCTTGGCATTCCCTGAGTCTCAATCCCTGGCATATACCACCACTGGCACTCGCTTATAGGCAGGGGTGCCACAGCGGGGATCAATTCTGGCTTTGAATAAGATATTGGCCTCTGGGTAAAACATCAGGGCCGCTCCCGATCTGACTTTACCAAAGATAATTTCCACCTGCTCTAGCTGACCGGCATCACCCTGCACCGTTACGGGCTGATGATTACTAAACCCTGCATTCTCTGCATCAGAGGGATTCAGCAAAATGCAGTTGCGATGGGGCATACCCCGATAGCGATCGCCCTCTCGATACACGACGGTATTGTGTTGGCTGTAGCTGCGCCCCGTCATCAGAGCCACCACGAGACTCGGTATCGTTTCAGGAATCCCAAAGGAAGATGCCGTCGGCAAGTTTAGCGCTGGCAAGGGTGTCACCTGCATCTGAGCTTTGCCCGAAGCGGTTGCAAACTGGGGTTGGGTGAACACTCGCCCACCAATCGTAAACTCAGTCTTAGTCTGGTCAATCTCGCCAATTTTTTCATATCCAGGAATCGTCTGGGCGATCAACTGCCGGACATACTGGGTATTCTGCAACCGTCGCCAATCGACGGGACGATCGTCCAGCAGTCGATGGGCCAGCTCGGTTAAAAACGTCACTTCAGCAATTAAATCCCCCTGCTTGAGGTGAGTTTTGCCGGGATCGTTGAGACGCACAAAATTATTCCCCGACTCCGTTGTGTTGAGATGGGGCGTCTCAAAGCGATTAAAGACCGGGATAATGATGGTGTTTCGGTTCGCCAAACCATGAAAATGTCCGAGATTTGGCTTCGTCGCCAGATAAATAACGGTTTTAATCTTCCCTAACGCGCGTTTCGCCTGGGTTAGATCTGGATTCGCTGCATAGAGATTACCACCGACACAAAGGAGTGCATCCACTTTGCCTGTAGCTGCGGCTTCGATTAATGCCCTGGCGTCATAGCCCGGAACGCGACTCAGGGATTTGCCGAGCAATGCCTCTAAGGCTTGCTGAATCTCTTTTTTCAGTTTTGTGGTGACCCCCATTGACCCAAATCCCTGCACATTAGAATGCCCTCGAATGGGCATTGTCCCGGCTCCTTCTTTTCCAGCGTTTCCGGTCATGAGGGCGGTGTTGGCAATGCTCAACACGTTATCAACGCCGTTGGCCTGCTGGGTAATGCCCATGGCCCAAGCGAATACCACACCCTTAGCCTGTCCGATAATTTGAGCCGCAGCTTCAATGTCAGCCTGAGATACACCACAGGTTTGAGTAATTTCGTTCCAGGATGTTGTATGGACTTTGTCTATGACGGCTTCCCAGCCTTCAGTGTGGGCCTTTAAGAAGTCAAACTCCACCAGATCCATCGCCAGCAATGCCTTTTGGATGCCGGTGAACAGCGCCACATCACTTCCGGGGATGGGCTGCAGATAGAGCGAGGCAATATCAGAGCCGGTCAGCAAAGACTTGATGGGATAGGCAGGAGAGGCGAATTTGACCAGCCCGATCTCTTCGACGGGGTTAATGACGATAATGTGGCCGTTGCGATCGCGAATCCTAATCAGTTCATTCAGCAAACGCGGATGGTTAGCTGGCGCATTCGATCCCACCAGCACCACACAATCTGATTTTTTAAGACTGTCTAAACTCACCATGGAGGTGCCAGAGCCAAACACCTGTTTGAGCCCTACCGTCGAGGGCGCGTGGCATAGATCAGAGCAGTCTGCGAGGTTATTAGACCCCAGCGCCCGCATCATCAACTGCAGCAAATAGGCTGCTTCATTAGAAGATCGCCCTGAGCTATAGGACGCCACGCGCTCCGGCGCATGCCGAAAGGCTTGAGTTGCGATCCCATACAGTTCGTCCCACCCTAGTCGTTCATAATGGGTCTGCCCTGCGCGAAAAATCACCGGGAAGCTCCAGCGTCCCAAGCGATCAGCCTCTTGGGACGTAAGCTGCTGCAGCTCAGTGAGTGAATGATGCTCGAAAAACTGTTCGGTTACCGCTGGCATTAGCTCAGCAGTGATGGCTTCAACGCTCTTCATGCAGCGCTGCAGCGATTCTCCCGCCTCGTTGGTAAAGCCACCCTGCTGTCCCCCTGCACCCCAAGCACAGGAAAGACAGGCGCTTTTATGACTGAGGGTCTGCCATAGCTTTAGTCCCTTTGGAGAAAGGGTCTTAGCGGCCCAATAGTGAATAACGGGCATACCGCCACCCACCGTGGGGAGTTGAGAACGTTCGTCTGCCATCTCACAAATACCCGCATCCAATAGCTCCATTGTAATGGCAGGCTTGAGGAGGTATAAACACCAATAAAGCCCTCGGTAATACCAAAGGCCTTATAGATAGGTGCGACCCCCCGCACGCTCAGCGAAGTCTTATGTATATTAGATTACAAATAAAAAGTGAATATATGGTGAAGATATTTTTTCTGCACAGAAAAACATAACGTCGCTCTTGCCCTGAGTGACATCATTAATGAGACAAAAAAGGGCTAGCTTCAGATCGCTAGCCCAATCGTCGGGAACATGAAGAAGTGCTAACTATGAACCAGCAACTTCACGTTTGCATTCTGCAGGCCGGGACGCTTCACCTCTGCCAGCGTTTTATTAATGGCGTACTTTTGATTAATAGAGTTGATTAACTCAGTTTGATTATGCTTTTTGGCAACGCCCCAAAGATCGGCGATGAGATCGTAGGAGCCATCTGTATTGCGAGACCAGCCCAGATCGTACTCGCCTTCTAACATTGCAACTAGATCAGCGCGGACGCGTTGGCCGTTGTAGCCTCGCACATCGGCTTCTGTTTTAGTTGAAATGCCCAGATCGGCTAACGATGACTGCAGCACAGCAACATCGGTGATTTTGGTGCGAAGCGTACTGAAATGAGACATTAGACTTTCCTCCGAAAATTTGAGATCGTAAACGTAACTGATTGAAAAATGAGATGAACCAATACGAGACATCTCTGGTGGGAATGGTGAGCGCAGCTCACCGTTTCTCCTGGTGGGAACAGGAGAAAGCCTTAGAACTCCAGTCGCTGATACTCGGCGACGGAAGCTGCAGCCGGTCTAGCCCGTTGGCTGGCCCAGTCTCTGAGGGCCGAAACCTGCTCTGTCATGGTCTTTGAGAGCGGCAGAGTGGCTCGACTGGCTGCAATAATATCGAGTTGGGTAAATTCGCGGTCTTGGGCAAAGGCTTCATACATAGCGGCCACAATAGCCTGTTCAATTTCTGCGCCGGAGAAGCCATCGCAGACGTTTGCCAACTGGGAAATATCAAACCGCTCAATATCTTGGCGGCGTTTCGATAGATGAATGCTAAAAATCTCTTGGCGCTCTTCTGGGGTGGGCAAATCGACGAAGAAAATCTCGTCAAATCGTCCCTTTCGTAAGAACTCGCCGGGAAGGCGGTCCACTCGGTTAGCAGTTGCCATCACAAAGACCGGAGAGCTTTTCTCCTGCATCCAGGTCAGGAAGGAGCCAAAAATTCGACTGGAAGTGCCGCCATCGGAGTCGGCGGAGCCAGCACCGCCAGCGAAAGCTTTGTCCATTTCGTCAATAAACAGAATCACGGGGGAAATAGACTCGGCTGTTTTCAACGCGCTGCGTAGATTGGCCTCTGATCGCCCTACCGTAGAGCCGTCATAGACGCGCCCCATATCGAGTCGCAGCAGCGGCAGACCCCACAGGCGGGAGGTGGTTTTTGCAATCAGTGACTTGCCGCAGCCAGGAACACCTAAAATCAGCATCCCTTTAGGCTGGGGCAGGCCATATTCTCGTGCTCTTTCGGTGAAGGCGTTGGAGCGTTGTTGTAGCCAATGCTTAAGCTCGTCTAGGCCACCAATAGACTCAAGGGATTCATCAAAGTCGATGTATTCTAGAATGCCGTTGCGTCGGATTAACTGTTTCTTTTCGGTCAGGACAATATCAACTTCTGTTTCGGTGAGCTGTCCGGCAGTGACGGTGGCTTTGCGATAGACCTTTTCGGCTTCGTCTCTGGTCAGTCCTAGGGCTGCTTTTAAGAGTTTTTCGCGGGTATCAGTAGAAATTTTAGAACCCTTTAAACCCTCGGTGAGAATATCGTCAATCTCTGGCATCGTGGGCAATGGATAGTCAAGAACCACGACATCCTTTTCGAGTTCGACCGGAACCTGCTGAATGGGAGACATCAGGATGATGGCTCGGTTGGTGCCTTTGAAGGCTGCGATCGCATCCCTCAACCACCGCACCACTTCAGGGCTATCAAGAAACGGGTGGAGATCCTTAAAAACATAGATCGCATCATCCTGCCGCCGCAGCGCATCTTGAATCGCCATTTGCGGCGCAACGGTATTGCGCGGTGCACTACGGTCTTGACCATACTCTGCAGTGCCCTGAGTCATGGTCCACACAAACAGTCGTCGTTGCTGCCCAGTTGTCTTAGCAATCAGTTCGATTGCCTGCTCAGCACGCTCCTCTTCAGGAGTGATGAGGTAGATCAAGGGGTATTGAGCCTTGATTAGAATACTCAACTCTTCTTGCATGGCATCTCACCGGGTGCGCTGCGAATAACGGGTTGTGCATGGACAAACAACGAGAATACTGGGTACCGAGAAGGATTAAACCCCTGCGGTCACAAGTTCCTCTGCTGCAGGCTGAACCTTGAGTCCATCGTCACTTAAAATACTGATCTGATTTTTGAGAGCCACCATTTCACCTGAGCGCAGAACAACAGCGGTACCGCATTCTGGGCAATCGTGAATCTGATGGGTAGAACCGTTGACTGAGGCTTCTGTCTCAGCGACAACATCGGAATGGGCCAGATAAAAACTGAGGGCTTGTTCCGCGAGCGTTGACATGGCCTCTGCATCTACGGCGGCTCGAATCTTGAGCTGGCGATGCAGGTCGGAGGGCAGGTAAAGGGTGACCTTTTGTTTGTCTTGCTTATTGTGCATACGATTGTGTAACTGGTTTACCCGGGTATGATACCCACCTTAACCAGTCTATCCAAAGCTGTCAAGACAGCATGCTGTCTTGACGCCAAAAAAATTACATAAGTTTACGAGACGGTGATCTCGGATAAGGTCAAATGGTGAGCTGTGTGGCCGCAATGTGTCCACCAAAGCAAACGGCAACATCGGTGTCTAGGACTTGCGATCGCCCCCCATAATTGCCTTGATAGGCCAGGAAATCGCCTTGGTGACTGAATTCGCAGGGCATGGGTTGCGTGCAGTTGGGGCAGAGGATGGCTTCAGGTAAAGGGGCGTCAACAAGATCAAGGTGGGGAAAGTTGACGTTCCAGAACTGCCCCCGTTCTAAGGGGTGGGTTAAGAGTTTAGAGATCGCCCCTTGGGCTAGGGCTGTGGCTCTCGCCCAGTCAATCGTCACGGGTCCCCGCCGATACTGCGATAGTGCCATGCCAGGAATGCCATAGAAGGCTGCTTCTCTGACGGCGGCGACGGTACCAGACATATAAATATCAACCCCAAGATTGCCGCCAGCATTAATGCCAGAGCAAACGAAAGTCACCTCTTCACCGAGATGGTGGAGCGCGACTCGAATGCAGTCTGCGGGGGTACCTGCGATCGCAAAAGCTCGGTCAACCCGCTCAAAGAGAGCCGGGTCTACCTTTTTGATATGGATAGACCGATGGGTGGTCACCTGATGGCCGCAGCCTGACTGCTCCTCCATGGGAGCCACAATTACAATCTCTTCCCCTAAATCAGCAGGAAGCGACTGCACCAAGGCTTTTAGCCCCGGTGCAGTGATACCATCATCATTTGTTAAGAGCCATGTCATAGGGCAGGCTTTTGACCTAAGCGGGGTTCTGTTCCCTCAAGTATGCGCTCAATGTTGGCCCAGTGACGCCAAACCACGTACAGGCCACCGGCAATGCCAAACAGCAGATAGGCGAGGGGCTGATTTAAAACGGCCATCAGCACCGGCAGGGCCAGCGCGGCTGAAATAGAGCTAAGGGATACTATGCGAGAGATCGCAATCACCAAACCAAAGATGCCAAAGGTAGCGAGGCCCACCTGCCAATTGAGCATCAGCAAAATACCAAGACCTGTCGCCACAGATTTACCGCCCTGAAACCCCAGCCAAATTGATTTACTGTGCCCCAAAATAGCAGCCAGACCCGCCAGGACAATCATCCAAGGTGCCCAGGTGTTTGCCGCTGCAGGGGCTTGGGTGAGTAGCCATGAGCCAGGTAGGTAGGTGGATTGGGTGAGTGCGATCGCAAACACACCCTTGAGAATATCAACCCCTAAAACCATTGCTCCTGGCCCTTTCCCCAACGTTCTCAAAACATTGGTTGCCCCGGTAGATTTAGACCCATGTTCGCGAATATCAATCCCCTGCAGTGCCTTGCCGAGCAAAAAGCCGGTCGGGAACGATCCCAGTAGATAAGCTGCAATTAATAAAGCGCCATTGAGGGCAAACCAGATAGCCATGACAAATAGATGCAGAGGATGGACTTCTCAATCATGTCCAAGAAGGGGACACAAGCCAATGGGGTAACGCCAAGCTTTTCTAATCGAACCATTCAAAGGTACTGTTTTTCTCTCGCCTGAGCTGAGGCTCCGGGGCAAAGGCTAGCCATAACGGGAATTGCAGAATGGCTAAGCTCACATATTCTTCGGCATCATCCAGCAAAATGAGCGGAAGTTGATTGGCCTTCACCAGTCGATCTGCCTTTTGGGCCAACGAATCCGGTGACTCAAACAAAACGATCCCCTTTTCCGGGCCAAAGTCCGTCCGCGAGATACCGAGGCAGTCTTGCAGCCCTCGTCGCCAGTCTCCTAAGCGCTCTGGTGAGTCGGCCAGTATGAGGGTGCGGACGCGATCGCCATGAAGATGACGCAGAATCGAAATCGTCGCTGAGGCTACCAAAATATTTTGCAGACGGCTGCTCAGCGCCTTAAGCGCCCCCCGTCCCCCAAAGGTAAAGAACCACTGAGATACGCGTTCAGCATGGATCGGTTCAAAGGTCCGACGAAGCTGCCAAGGGGGGCCGTAGTAGTTGGGATTGGTGCGGTACTGATCGATCAGCTTACGAATTTCGCGCGTCTCTTCTTGAAAGCTCTGGGCTGCAAACTGGGGTATACCGCCCGTATTTTGATCAGCACGCGATTCACGTCTTGAACGCGGCTCTCGGTCAGCGCGTGACTCTCTGCTCGAAAGACGATCGGGCTGGAGGTCTTCGCGTTCTGAACGGTCCCGGCGTTCTAGCCTCTCTTCTCGTCGGCTGCGGGGTGGCTCTACCGGAGTCGTGGGCGGCGGCGCTAGCTCTAACTGCTCGACCGAGGTGACCAAGTCCTGCAGGCTAGAGGTGAGATAGTCCCGAAAGCCCTGGACCCGCACCGCCATGTCTTGAGAAACGCCCGAAAAGCTTTGCTTCATCTCGGCCTGCAGACGCTCTTGACGGCGCTCTAGCTGATCAACGGTGATCTGTAGCTTTTGTTTGCGTTCTTCTAGCTCTTTTAGGTTGCCCTCAGCGAGACGCTCTGCAATACTCTGAACCTCTCGCAGTTGCTGCTGCAAGAGCTGGGCTTTCAGCCCCTTAAGGTCAGAAATTTCTTGCCTTAGGGACTGAGCCTCGGATTGCAAACCATTGAAAGACGTATCAGAATCGGCCACAGTAATTGTTAAATCAGAATAGGACGGCTATTGCTTCGAGATTTTAGCTCATGTCTCAGGCAGTTTACGGGGGCAACGCTCTTCTAGGCAAGCCTGGAGTGTTTTAGCATCAAACAACATCGGCGTGAAATGAATGCTGTTCACCTCTTTGAAGTAGAACAGTATGGGAATGGGAGGCCAGAAAATTTGCCAGTGGAGCCAGTCAGCGTAGGGGAAGCTACGAAGCTGTTTCTCGCCGCGATGCAGCTCTAGTGCTTTATCCGTGAACTGAAATTGAATCGTTGCCGCTTGGAATCCTAAAAATCCGGCAAAGACCAAAACCACTGCACCGGTCCAGAGACTGACAAAGAAAAAGGGAATCGAGACAAGAGCAACCCCGAAAGGCACCCAGTAGCTGGGTTTAAGTATCACGGTCTGTAACTTTGACTTAGAAATATTCGGAGAAAAGATACCCATACGGCAAACACAATAACTTGAGTGAACGCTGCACTGGGACTTTGCCCAGTTGTCTGTCTATTCTAAAAGGTCTAGCCTCACAAGTTTTGGAGCGCGTTGTTGCTAGCCCCCTGGAACATCAACAGTGACAGGAAAAAGTTGACCACAAAGATAGAGAGTAAGGCCGTGACCACAGCCGCCGTTGTTGACTGCCCGACCCCTTTGGCTCCGCCACGAGTGGTAAGTCCCCAGCTCGAACCGATAATGGCAATCAGCGCCCCAAACACTGCGGCTTTAATCATGGCATTGCCAAGATCCCAAAAGCTCAAGAAGCTTTTCACTGAATCGACAAAAACGATTTGAGGGACGTTGTAAAGGGTTATCGCAACGCCCATACCGCCAACGATGCCAGCCACGAGCGAGAGCAGTGTCAAGATGGGCAACATAATACAGCAAGCAATCAGTCGAGGAATCACCAGGTAATCGACGGGGTCTGTATCAAGCATCTGAAGGGCGTCAATTTGCTCTGTCACTCGCATGGTGCCGATTTCAGCGGCAAAGGCAGAACAAACACGACCCGCTAAAATAACGGCGGTGAGTACCGGAGCCAGCTCACGGGTGAGGGCTAAGGCCAAGACTCCGCCGACGGCCTGAATGAGACCAAAAGTAATAAATTCTCTTGCCACCTGAATGGTAAACACCATACCCACGAAGGTTGCGGTCATCAGTGCAACCAGAATAGACTCCGGCCCTACGATCGCCATCTGTTCCATGGTATTGCGGCGATGGATACGCCCCTGGAGCAGGTGAACAACGACCTGTCCCCCCAGCAAGATTGCCGACAGAAAGCGCCGTCCCCAAGTAATGAGGCCTAGGTATTTGAGGAATGCCTTCACAAAATTGCGTCTGGACGGCTATTATCACTGCCAGCAGTGTATCTGACTATTGTTCTACCTCATCTTGATTTTTGGTGAGCTTCTGCTTGAGGAGGGCTGAAATTCAGACCATTGTTACAATTCGCATTGGAGACACATGGGCATGTTCGCCGAATCGTCGCCTAACCTCTCATTCAATTGCTGTATTTAAGACTTGATTAGCCGTTAAGGTCAGTTTCTGAAATGTCGATGATTGAAGGGATTGCGTTCCTGTAAATTCAGCGGCATCATAAAACCCTTCCACAAGGGTTAGAATTACGACCTTTTCCTCCGCTGGGTCTATGATCCAGCATTCAGGGATGCCTCGGACCGCATATTCAGATCGTTTATGGCGGTAGCCTCTATCGCGATCGCTTGCAGAAACCACTTCCACAACCAATAACGGAGCAGTCATCTCTAGCGTAATAGTGTGACTCGATTGACGAGTTCATAGCGAACATCAGTACCATCATCGTAGGTGAGGTACTCGTCGCGAGTGAGGCAAGCAATGGTGTTCGTGGGTTGTGTCGGCATAGGCCAGCGAAGCAGGTGAAATACTCACCATTTTTGAAAATTGATTTCAACCTTAGTAGTCTGTTTCTCGCTCGTACTCAGGAATCTTCTGACGCTCAGGAATTTTCAGCTCTTGAGGTTCATAGTCGTCAGCCCAAACGTCTTCATCCGGATCGTAAGGGGCACTGGCTGCAGGCGCTGATTCCTCTGACCAGTTATCCTCTTCTTCTTCGTAGTCCGGCTGGCGACGGGCTTGCTGAGGTGCGGTGGCATACTCTTCTTCATCCCAGGCTGGCTGTGCAGCTTCACTGCGGCGATTGGGGGCGTAGGCAGAAACCGAGGCACCTGGCCCAAGCTGGTTGCTGGTAGAGGCGGTGCGCGGAATATAGTCTTCTTCGTCATCTTGCTCCCAGGGAGGGATGCCTAACCCAAGACGCTCCATGATGCCCACGGTGAGCTGATTGAGGCGTTCTTCAGCGCCTTCAAACACCACGAGGCGATCGGGGCCACTGCTGGCAATCTCTTCGACGGGGAGTTCATAGGTGCTCAGCAGTTGAGAGGGGATGAGGGGCATGCCCAGGGAGGCAATTACGAGTCCTGAGATTTCGCCAGAGACGGTATCAAATTTGTACCCCCTCACTTTACCCAGTAGCTCACCGGTTTCGGTGATCACTTCGTTGTTGATCAGGGTGCTGTAGTTATAGGTGTTAACGTCTTCGATGGCGGTTTCGTCATCGACCAAGATCACATCACCAATCTGACGGATACTGTCAATATCCATGTAGCGCTGTTCACCGGTGACCAAGGTACTGCGTAAACCGATAATGACCACTTCTCGCTGATCAACGTCAGCCCAGAGCTGGTTGACGACGCCAAGCTTTTTCCCGGTGCTGCGGGTAATCACTTGGGTTCCAATGAAATCAGAGCGCTGCTGAACCTGATCAGATGTAGCCATGTAATGAGTCCTAAGTCGAGTTCTTGAGGTCCTAAAGCAAGGCTTTAAGGTTTGTCAAGGCTTAAGTTTTCTGAAGTTTACATTATAGCTGACATCCCTTTCTAGTTGAGGGCGCGGCTGAAGCGATATTGGTGGGCTAGATTGCCGCCTCAAGGTCTGATATAAGAGACGCTCAATGAGCAAGCAACACCAGAGAGTGCAGAATCGCTCTGAGTACTCTACGCTAGAGTCTGAGCGATTTAGGGAGTGGTGTAGTGCAATCATCTCAGGCGAGTCTTCAACAGCGGGGACATCTACTCACGGAACAGGCAAATCCCCATAGCCAAGATCTCGATCAGATGACGGCGCTAGAGATTGTTGATGTTTTTAATCAAGAAGATGCGCGGACGATCGCAGCGATCGCATCTGCCCGAACACCCCTCGCCGCCACCATCGAAGCCACGACTGCGGCGCTACGACAGGGAGGCCGATTATTTTATGTGGGTGCCGGTACCAGTGGTCGCTTAGGGGTTCTAGATGCCGCCGAATGCCCCCCCACATTTTGTACCGACCCAGAGCTGGTTCAAGGCATTCTAGCCGGTGGTCAAGCCGCCTTAGTGAAAAGTTCTGAAGCCTTAGAAGATGAGGCAGACGGCGGCGCAGCAGCCATTGCTCAGCATCAAATCACAGATAAAGATGTTGTCGTGGGCATCACCGCAGGGGGAACCACTCCCTTTGTGCATGGAGCCTTGAAAGAAGCTCGCAGTCGTGGGGCTACAACGGTTTTCATGGCCTGTGTTCCAGCGGATCAAGTAAAAGCTGAAGTGGATATTGATATTCGACTACTGGTGGGGCCAGAAATATTAGCAGGTTCGACTCGCCTCAAGGCTGGGACCGTAACCAAGCTAGCCCTCAATATTATTTCGACCGGTGCAATGGTGTGCCTAGGCAAGGTCTATGGCAATCGGATGGTGGATGTCTCAGTGACCAATACCAAACTACTGGACCGTGCCCTGCGGATTGTCTGTGATTTGACCGATGTGACTCGCCAAGAAGCGGAGGGGCTGCTAGAGAGATGCGATCGCAACGTCAAGCTTTCTTTGCTCGTTCATTGGACTGGATTATCTCCAGAAGACGGCGCTGAGCTTCTTGCACAACATCAAGGACAGCTTCGGCAGGCCGTTAAAAGTCAGTCTTGACCCTTACGCTCCGACCTTCGTTTGCGCTGTAGCTCTATTACACTTGTCGCCTCCATGCCTGGATTAAATTTTTTGCGGAGCCATCAATGTTCGCTCTTCGGTAGCCTCCCATTGGCGATTGTCTTATTTGCAACCTCTGCCTGTTCACAACAAGCCCCTGACGTCACAGATCGCTTAGAAGTCCTCGGCAACCCGATGGCAAGCGACGGCAAAACGGGACGCGCCCTCAACGTCTGGGATCTGCAAAGCTTTGGCGGCAAAATTTATGTTGCAGGCGGCAGTACCACCCAGAATTCTGGCCCCATCAATGTATGGGCCTATAGCCCTAATGCACAACAGGGCTTTGTCAAAGAATTCACGGTGAATGAAGAAGCTATTGAACAATTTAGAGTCTTTGGCAGCGATCTTTATATCCCTGCCGCTGACCCTAAAAGAGGCGATACCCATAAGTTCTATCGCAGATCGCTACAAGCACCCTGGAAGCTTTATCAGTCTCCGGCTCCAGCGTTAGCCCATGTCAGAGATCTCTTGAAAACCCCTTCAGGTGACATCATCTTGGTGGGCAATAACCGGAGTGCCATCAAAGATCCGTCCCGTCCCGGTGCTGCTGTGACTCGCGATCAGGGTGCCTCTTTTCAAGGCGCTGGCCTAGAGCAGTCTAAAAAAGCCGCCGCCAACTGGTTTTTCTCTATTTTTTCATACCAGGGCAGCATCTATGCGCCCACCTCACTGCTCAGAGACGCTGACAACCAACCCGGCGTGATTGGCATCTATGACCCCAAGCGCCAAAGAATTGAGTTAAGCCCGACCTTAAAAAGCGAAGAATTTATTCCTCGAATCCAGCTTGGGTCTCAGATCGGCCCCCAAGGCGCTGATATTATTTATCGCCTCTGGCAACCCGTGGAGTACAACAGTTCCTTAGTTTATCCTGTGCGATCCTACTCCTATACAGAGGCAAAGTATCAATCGGCCTACCTCAATTCAATTGGATTTTACGTCAAACGCAACATGGGGGCGACACCTTCGTCTGTGATTTTCCCGGATCGAAAGTCTATCGGTGAAGATACGCTGATTATCAATGATGAACTCTATGTGTTGACCAACGCCAAAGTTTCATCAGAAAAATTTTGGGTCTATGTTTACAAGACCAAGACTCCGACCGATCTGCAGAGTTGGCAAGAAGTTCTGCGTTTTGAGAGCCGTAACAAAGCACGATCGTTTGAATACTTAGATCAGTCGTTCTATTTCGGCCTCGGCCAAGATCACAATGACCTCATTGGTGATTCAGGTCGCATCTTAAGGGTATCGCTCTAGCCGCTTCTAGAAATTTTGTAGAAACAAAATTTTGTAACAAATATTGTGCTAGGGAACGTGTCGGTTTAGGGTGAGACCTATAGATGTACTGTGAAGAGTATTTATTTGCAATTTATGCCTTAAACGTAGGTATATTCTCAATTTTTCACTGTATGTGACCGGAAGCAAAGAGAACAATGGAAGAATTTATTCAAAATATAACGGGTGAGTTGGGCAAATCGGTGCCTAGCCTCATCAATGCAATTCTCATTTTAGTGATTGGTTGGCTTTTGGCTGTCATTGCGGCGTGGGCTGTGAAGGGGTTGCTATCTCGGACTGACTTGGATAATCGACTCGCAAGTTGGGTAACGGGTAGCTCTGAATCAAGGGCGGTTGAGAATATCGAAAAATGGATATCAACTGCCGTTTTCTGGGTCGCAATGACATTTGTTGCGGTGGCGTTTTTAAATGCGCTCCAGCTCGAAGCCGTCTCTACGCCACTACAGAGCTTTCTGAATGAGATTCTGACCGCGTTACCCCAACTGATTTACGCGGCAGTGCTGCTGGGTGTAGCTTGGCTACTGGCAACCTTGTCTCGTTTACTGATGGTGCGGGGACTGCAGTCATTTTCCTTGGATGATCGGCTGAATGCGTCCGTGAGCGACGAAGAATCAGGCAGTGCCCCTCCATCGATTCTCGTTAGCGAGACCCTAGGAGATATTCTTTACTGGCTGATCTTTTTACTCTTTTTGCCCGCAATTTTGGATGTCCTTGGTCTAGATGGTGCGCTAGCGCCCATTCAGTCCATGGTCGATCAGTTCTTAGCCTTCTTGCCTAATATCGTCGGCGCGATTGTTATTGGTGTGGTGGGTTGGTTCTTAGCCCGCATCATCCGTTTGATCGTGACGAAGTTTCTGGCCGCTGCCGGTGCAGATCGCCTTGGTGAACGATTCGGCCTTAGTCAAGCAACAGGGGGCCAGAGTTTATCTGCCCTTGCCGGTACGATTGTCTACGTTTTAATCTTAATCCCCGCCATTATCTCTGCATTGCAGAGACTCAACGTTAGCGCGATTTCTGACCCTGCCGTTGAGATGCTCGGTCAGGTGCTCAGTGCACTACCGAAAATTTTTACGGCGGCCCTCATTTTGGTGGTGGCCTATGTCGTCGGTAAGATTGTCGCTGATCTGGTTGCCAATTTGCTCACTGGGGTCGGCTTTGACAATGTATTTTCTTGGTTAGGGCTACAGGCAACTCAAACTGCATCAGGAACACCCCCTGCCAGCGCTTCATCGGGAACAACGTCTGCTGGGACGGTCAATCCATCTGCAACGCCAGGAGCGGCAACGACACTGCAAACATCAGAGCTGCCTCAGAAGACACCGTCTGAAATTGCCGGGATTGTCGTTCTCGTTGGCTTTATTCTAGTTGCCTTGATTCCGGCCACAGATGTTCTTGAGTTTGCACCGCTAACGGGTGTTGTCACCAGACTGCTGGCAGTGCTGGCCCAGGTGCTTGTTGGGGTATTTGTGTTTGCAGTGGGTCTATACTTTGCAAACCTAGCCTTCAACTTGATCTCTAGTTCGGGCGGAGGGCAGGCGCGGCTTGTGGCTCAGGCCGCTCGGGTGGCTATTATTGCCCTCGTATCAGCGATGGCGCTGCAGCAAATGGGTATTGCGACGAATATCGTTAATCTGGCCTTTGGCCTCATGTTTGGCTCTGTGGCGATCGCCCTTGCGGTGGCCTTTGGCTTTGGCAGCATGGATGTTGCCGGAGAGCAGATGCACCGATGGATCAGCGATTTTCAGTCTCGGGATTGATTTTGACGGAGTTTAAAAATTCCATTTAATAGCAAACGCCACGACTTCTAACTGAGGTTGTGGCGTTTGCTATTATTCTTACTTTTCTTTTTTCTGTTAACCCTAGGGAACAAGAGGAATGAGGCCTATGGCTTAGAGGGTGCGGTTCTGGGCACTGATAGTTTGATTGAGTTGGTTGAGGGCTGCTGTCAACTCCACTGTCGGATCAACCGCTGCAGTCTCTGCTTCTTCGAGTACAGCTTTGCGTTGCAGCTTCCGTCGTGCTTTTTCAAGGGAGCGAATCATCAAGAAAATAACAAATGCAATGACGATGAAGTTAAGAATTGCCGCTAAGAACAAGCCATACTTAACGCCATTGATCGATAGCTGAGAAAGCTGATCAACGCCCGCTGCCTTCATCGCTGGGTTGAGTATTACGGGTGTAACAATATCTTCGACAAATGAGGTGACGATTTTGCCAAATGCGCCACCAATAATGACGGCAACCGCTAGGTCAACGACGTTCCCTTGGGATAAAAAATCGCCAAAGTCCTTTAAAAAACCACCGGATCCACTACTGTTTGCCATATCCTCAAATACCTTTTTCCTTGTTAGGAGAATTAAAACATCAGAATTTTACCATTCATGAGCTTACTTGGCACTGTTCTCTACAGGGCTGATCGACGTAAATTTGTCGCTGAAACCTATGAATTTAATGGCTTCTCGGCAACATCACTCTTAAAGGGAACAGTGCCATAGAATTATGACGTTTGCATAAACGCTAATTTTCAAGCCGATATATTAATAGAGAGTCCTGCCCTTGTGTGTAATCCAACAATTGTTAAGACGTGACCCATTCACCTAACCCCTGTCTCTAGAGGCAACGTCCCGTGCAGCCTAAGCAACTTCTATCCCTGATCGTCTTGGCTAGTTTTATGGGTGCTTTGACGCTTCCTCGTTTTGCACTGGCCCAGTCTACTTCGCTGATCAGCCTTGTTTTTCCGCCCACAGACGACTCGCGCGATGGACCGGCTCGCTCTGAAGGTGGCGGTCATCGAGGGCCAGCCTGTATTAGCCCCCACTCAACACCCCTGCTCGCTCTGTTGCCCAGTCAAACTCAGCAGGCACAAACCGTTGACTCCACCCCAACACTGTATTGGTATATACCACCGACACCAGCCCAACAGGCTGAATTTGTTCTCATTAATAGCCAAGGCGATCTCACTTATCAAGCGACCATTCGCCTCCCTCAGCAGTCAGGTATTATGAGGCTGACGCTGCCGAAAGAAGCGGCCCTAGCAATAGACAAAACCTATCAATGGACCTTTAGTTTGCTCTGCGATGAACAGGAACCCAGCCGCAACTCGTATGTTTCTGGTGACATTAAGCGGACGACGCTCAGTTCAGCGATCCAGACCCAGCTTCAGACCGCTGATCCGTTTAAGCAAGCTCAAGTCTTAGCGCAGTCCAAAATTTGGTACGACACCCTCGACCGGGTCGCCCAAGTTCGCTCCCAGCGTCAAGAAGAATGGGTCGAACTCCTGACCTCTGTGGGCTTAAGCGCAATTGCCACAGAACCATTTCAAGATTGCTGCACGGCCCAATAAATGCGCGTCTCGCTTAAACAGCTCTATTGGCAAGGTCGAGGAATCTGGATCGCAGCCCCCAGCATCACGGCACTGGTGATTGTGATGCGGTTTGTCGGGGTGCTGCAGGCCTGGGAATGGTCCGCCTTCGATCAATATCAGCGATGGCGTCCCCAGCCGACCCGTGATCAACGCATTGTCATTGTGGGCATTAATGAGCTTGATATTCGTCGTCTGCAGGCATCGGACCTTTCAGATCGGGTCTACGCTCAACTGATTACCAAACTAAAGGCGATGCAGCCCAGAGCCATTGGCTTGGATATCTACCGAGATTTGCCCGTTGAACCGGGGCACGCTGAGCTGGTGAAGCTGTTTGAATCAACGCCCAATCTGGTGGGCATTGAGAAGGTATTGGGGAAACAGAATGTTGAGACGGTGGCACCGCCCCCAGCCCTGAAAAAATTGGGTCAGGTGGGGGCGAACGATTTTATTCTTGACGCCGATAATCGAGTTCGTCGTGGCCTCATCTACACGCAAAATCCCGCTGATGCAAAGGGTGAAAAGGTGTTCAGTTTTGGCTTTCATTTGGCGCTGCATTATTTAGCCAAAGATCGTATTACTCCGAAGCCGATTGAAGGGACAAAGGCGCGCTGGCATTTCGGTAAGACCCTGTTTGCCCCGTTTGAAGCCAATGATGGGGGCTATATGCGTGCCGATGCTGGGGGCTTTCAGATGGTGCTAAATTACCGTGGCCCCAGAGACTCTTTTGAGACCGTTTCATTGACGGATGTGCTGGCGGGGCGCATCGCCCCTGATTGGGGACGCGATCGCATCATCATCATCGGCAAAATTGGCGACAGCTTCAAAGATACGTTCTTCACGCCCTATAGTGGCGGCCTTTTAGATCTGCCCGAACCAATGCCTGGGGTTGAAATCCATGCCCACCTGACGAGTCAAATTATCAGCGCCGCCTTAGGAGAACGTCCTTTATTCCGCAGTGGGGCCGAGCCGTTGGAGTGGCTGTGGATTTTGCTGTGGTCGGGGGTCGGGGCAACCTTGACTTGGCAATTGCGCTATCGCGACGGCGTGCAAGCGCTCTCACTATCTCAATCCTTGAGCCTTTTCTTGGCGGGAGGAATCTTGTTTGGCAGTACCTTCTGTGCCTTTTTGGCTGGTTGGTGGTTGCCGGTGGTTCCTCCGTTTATGGGCCTCATGGGTGCTGCGATCGCAATTACGGCTTACATCGCCCGCACAGCTAGCCAGATTCGGCGGACCTTTGGGCGCTATCTCAGTGATCAAGTAGTGGCCCACGTCCTTGAAAATCCAGAAGGGCTGCATCTAGGCGGGCAGCGTCGTCAAATTACGATGCTGTCTTCAGATTTAAGGGGCTTTACATCCCTGGCTGAACGCCTGTCTCCTGAACAGGTAGTCAAGATACTTAACCTCTATCTCAAGCACATGGCGCAAGTGATTTTGGCGTTTCACGGCACCATTGATGATTACCTCGGTGATGGCATTGCCGTCCTGTTTGGTGCCCCCGAAAGTCGGGCTGATGACGCTACCCGTGCCGTTGCCTGCGCCCTTGCCATGCAGCTAGAGATGAAGAGCGTGAATAAAACGCTGACAGACTGGGGCTTCTCGACCCTAGAGATGGGGATTGGCATTAATACAGGCGAGGTGGTCTTGGGAAATATTGGTTCTGAGCAGCGCACAAAATATAGCGCCATCGGTAGCCAGATGAATTTAACCTTTCGGATTGAGTCCTACACCGTGGGCAGACAAATCTATGTCTCGGAATCGACCCTAGAAGCCGCAAATCGCAGCCTTGTTGAGGTCAAAGCCCAGCAGATCGTCCAGCCTAAGGGGGTGCAACAGCCGATTACGCTCTATGAGGTTGTGGGGATGGGTGGAACCTATGGCCTCTCCCTCGATCAAGAGGTAGAACACTTTCTAACGCTGCCCATTGCCATTCCCTTGCAATACACCCTCCTTGAGAACAAGAAGATCAACGGAGAACCCTGCTGGGGAGTATTGACTAGGCTTTCAGGCAGAGGGGCTGAAATTCAATCCGAAGACATCGGCCTGCTGGCGGATTTAACCAATGTGAAGATAAATCTTGGGTTGACGGCCAGAGAGGGATCGAACCTTTTTAGTCAAGATATTTATGCCAAGGTGGTTAGCATTCGCGCCAATCACTTTCAGGTGATCTTCACTGCAGTGCCTCCAGAGGTAGAAGCGGAGTTGCGATCGCTCCATCGCAGCCAAGTAAGACCCGTTCAATAGAGCTGAAGCCTGAACTCGTTCTCTATGGAACCACCTGCGATTCCAAATGAAAGATATTGAAGTCGAGATAACGATCGACCTCGTCCACCACTTGATAAGAGTTAGAGAGTTCCTTGCGTAGGTCACCCTTGATCAGGGCATTCACCCTAGAGAGGCGATTAACAATGACAAAAATATCTTCATAGCCATCGGTCACCTGATTTAATGCATTCAGCCATAGCGGATCGCCTGCTCTAACTTTCTGCAAAACGGACGCAGGCTGGAGGGTCGCAGCGCTTCCGTAATAGTCCATTAACCTTAAGTCACCAATCATCAGGATTGATTGTGTTGAGGGGCTAGATCGATCTGCAATATATTCGGCAACGCCTCTATAGTCTGCTCTTGCGTAGGCTGGTTTGAAGTAATAGTTAAAGGACGAATAGATATTTAAAACAATTAAAGCAATCACTGACAAGCGTGCTACCCAATGAAAACGGTGTGTTCTAATGCCGGAGGTTCTCGGCCAACAAAACGCTGCAGGGAGCAACAGACAGCCTGACAAACCCATAAATGAGGAATGTCGGGGTACCCAGTTCATGCCTGTGGCTAAGGCCAATACGGTCCCCAAGATAAAGGAAAAGAGTAAAAGATAAAAGAAGAAAAAGTTGGCTTCTTGAAACTGACTTTTTCTCTGTCGTGCAAGGATGGCGTACTGCAAAAAATATGCGATCACAAGTCCCACCCCCAGCAGTAACACTAACTCTAGAGCAGACTCTAAAATGATGCTGAACCGATTGCCAAGGCGTAGGCTCTCTTGAGAGGGGCCATAGGTGCTGCCCACCAGCAGCCCATAGATAACAAACACCATATTGAAGAGGATGGGGAAGCCTGAGCGAGAGATGGCAACGGTCCCTGGATCGGTTTGCCCTGGGAGGGCCAGATAATATAAAACAGCAGGAATCGCAAACAGTCCCACGGGCACCCACCAGGCCAGCCAAGCTTTCCAGTCTTTTTTACAGAGCAAATGTGACAGGCTCAAACTAGCAGAAAAAACAGCCGTTTGGACACTACAGAATAGAGCTAGACCCGTTACGGTAGAGAAGATCCACTTAGAAGATGGGCGAACAGGAGTTTTTGATGTAATTTCGCCGCTTATAAAATAGAGCTGTAGAGCAGACAGAAATAGGATCAGCGCATAGTTGCGGACTTCTTGACTCAAGAAAATCAACAGGGCGCTAAAGGTCGCCAAGCAGAGGGCATAAAAAGCGTGGCGCTGACCGTAGAACCGTAGGGCGACGGCATACACCAGCGCCAGCGTCAGGCTACCTAACACCGCCGAAAGCCCGCGCAGAACCGTCTCCGAGTCACCAAAGAGTTGCCTCACCCCAAAGAGGAGCCAATAATACAGTGGCTGAAACTTATCTGCGGTGGGGAGGCTCCTCACCCTGGCAAACATTTCTAGCCACGAAGCACCATCAGAGTTATGGAGGCTAAAACCTTCATCCATCCAAAGACTTTGGTTAGTGAGCAGAAAAAAACGAAGAAAAACCCCAATCAAAAAGATAGAGACAACGGCATAGTATTTATATCTTGTTTGTTTGCTATGACTCCCCTCTATCGCTGGAGTCGAACGAGGCTTGAGAAAGCCGCTAGGCGTCAACATTCTATGGATACCCCCACACATAATTCAGTTTTAACAAAAGCGTTGAGGTGCTCAATTGAGCGTTATTGAATCACACCCTTGTGTTGGAGCCACAAAATCGCAAAAACTGTTACACCCCACAGCACAACGGTAAAGAAAACGGGACGATCCTTAAGTAATACGTCTTCGGGGCGCTCTGTTTTCTCGCCTACGGCCTCGCTACCGCCTCGACTGGACTGGTCACTGAGGAGCTGATACCGAAAAATGCCGTATAAAACAAAGGGTGACGTCAGCATCATCCAAGGGGTTGAGGCACCGTTGAGAGCAGGGCCAGAACTCCACAGCACGTAGCTCATCACTGCGCCAGTAGACACCATGCTTTCCATGCTAATCAGCAAGGGAATGGAATAGTGATTGAGGACGGCGCGGGTCTTACCGCCGTGAATGGCAATCAGTCGCAGCTCTGCTTTCCGTTTTTCGATTCCCAAAAACAGTGCCAACATCGCGGTACACAGCAAAAACCAAGAAGAGAGGGAAATACCCGTGGCGGCGGCCCCAGCCACGGCTCTCAAGATAAAGCCGGTTGCGATCGCAATAATATCTAGAATAACGACCCGCTTCAGCTTGAGGTTGTAACAAACCTGCAGCAGAGCATAACCCGTGAGAGCCGCCCCTAAATCAAGCGACTGCTGCCACGCTGCCCATAGCGCCCCGCTGAGTAACAGTGTTGCGATCGCAACAGCCATGGGCACAGTGACCAAACCCGCCGCAATGGGGCGCTTACATTTAAGAGGATGTCGTCGATCTGCCTCAACATCGGCCACATCATTCAGGAGATAGAAGCTGCTAGACGCGCAGCAGAATACGGCGAATGCTAATGCGCTATTTAGAAATGAATCAATATTGATACTGAACCCAAACAGAGGTGCAGCAAAAACAATCAAGTTTTTAGTCCACTGCCGAGGCCGCAGTGCGGCTAAATAATGCAACCAGGCCGCATTGCGAGAGGGTGCGGCGGCAACCGCATTGACCTTAAACTTTGACTGCACCATTAAAACGACGCTCCTAAACCCCAGGACCAATCAATCAAAAAAGTCTATCTCAACATTTAATAGGCACCCGATTTCTGGGCGATTACCCCAACGGTTCTAAACAAGATCGAGATATCAAGCCACAGCGACCAGCGCTCGATATAGCTAAGGTCAAGCTTCAGCACATGCTCAAAATCTTCAATATCAGAGCGCCCTGAAACCTGCCATAGGCCTGTCACACCGGGCAATACCTCATGGCGAATAAAGTGATGCTCAGAAAACTGCTCAACGTCTCTCAGCGGCAGTGGCCGTGGCCCCACTAAACTCATCTCTCCACAGAGAACATTGAAGATTTGGGGCAATTCGTCTAAACTATATTTCCGCAATACCTTACCTATCTTGGTAATGCGAGGGTCATTCTCCATTTTGAAGAGAATACCATCTTTATTCTTATTCAAGACCTCTAATTCTTGCTGGAGCTGCGCTGCGTTGATAACCATGCTGCGAAATTTCCAGACTTCAAAGCGCCGACCGTGCAGACCCACACGGGTTTGTCGATAAAAGATCGGTCCTGGCGAATCAAGCTTGATCAAAATCATAATGATCAGATACAGCGGAGAGGCGACCATCAAAATCAAAAGCGCACAGCAAAAATCAAGTACCTGCTTCACTTTAAAATCAAGGCCCGTTACCACTGCCGGATTAAAGCTCAAAGAGGGCACTCCGCCGATCATCCATAGGCTTGCTCCATTGAAGAGCGGCTCATCTCGATCTGGAATTACCCGCAAGGTAATGCCGCTACTTTGAAAATGCCAGGAGAGAAACAATCGCCTCCGAATGGAATCCCAGGTCACAAAGGCTTCTGTAATGCCTAATCGCTTCAGCCGATCGAAGGTCACCGCTCGCTGGTCACGGTCTAGAGCAGAAGCCGACTCAACGCCCTGAATGAGATATCGTTTCTCGCGGTTGATGAGTGCCATTGCTCGTTCTTGATGTTCAGAATCTGCGATTAGAAACACTGGGTAGGTAATGAATCCTTTTCCTCGCAAAGAAGTAACGCCTGTATCGACTAAGAAGTGAGACAGCGAAGTTGCCAGAATACTGAAGACTAAAAATAAGAGAAAGTTCGATCTAGATACAAAATGATCCGGCTCGTAGAAAAAGGCCACCATTAGGAGCAAAACATTCCCAAGAATGACGGCTTTGACTAGCCCTCGATAATCTCGCCGTTTATCCCCCTCAGCATAGAGTCCGCGAGCAGCCAAGATGCTGACAATAATGCCGACGGGAGGCAGCAGGGCGTAGGGGTTTGTCTCAATGCGCCACGGAGAGTCCATCGGTGTTCCGAAGCGGTCGGCCACAATCCATGCTGCTGCTAAAAATAGGCAGTCTAGGGCAAATAGTGACGCAATTCGGAACCACCTAAAGATAGTGCCCTTACGAAGCCTTGAAGCATTGGGTGCCCGTAGGTCATTTGCGGGTTTCGATAATACACTTTGGCTCATGATTCCTAACTCCTAAAGGCAGATAGCTTCGCAGGGGGATAAACAAGACATTACTTTGCACTGACAATACCTAAACCCGACTGATTCTGCGGCGCAGCCCTTTGAGATACTGTCGAAACATCAATCTGAGCACGAACCAAGGTTCAATCAGGTAGCGCTCCCAAAGACGCTTTGGCTCAGAAAATAGTCGAAACAACCATTCCAAGCCCCATCGTCCAGCCCACCGAGGCGGGGTCGGCACATGGCCTGCGACATAGTCAATGGCCGCGCCTGAGGGCAGAATCACATAGGTTTTGAGGCGATCGCGGTTCTCTAAGATCCAATGTTCTTGGCGAGGCATGCTCATACCCACCATTAAGATGTGAGGCCGATAGGCGTTAATGGTGTCGATGATCTGCTGGTTATCGTCACTCTCTGGTCGGCTATCAAAGTAACCATGGGCCACTTCAATCTGCAAACCAGGGTACTGGCGGCGCAGCAATCTAGCCCCGTCCTCTGCGACCCCTGGCTTTGCCCCCAGATAGAACACCCGCCAGTGATGCTGGGCGGCTTCAGCCATGATGGAGTAAACCCAGTCGGCATAGGTCACACGATGCTCACGCCGCAACGGTAGCCCCAAAAGCTTCCCTAAAAGGACAATTGCCATGCCGTCTACATGGATCACGTCGGCTTCAGCGTAAAAGCTACGCATCTTGAGATCGCGATGATATAAATAGATGCTGTGCAGGTTGTGGTTGGCGATGACGCTGCGGGTTCTAGATACAATAGCGTCTTGCATCAACACATTAAGATCGGCCATTGTCAATGCGTCTAGCCAGGTCTCTAGAAACTTGTAAGACTTTCTACCACTGGTTAAACCAGGTGACCCACTAAGCGTGAGTTTTTTAGAAGAAGATAACAACGCTAAACCCTCACTGACGACAAGTTTGAACCCGAACAGATTCAGGCTCAGAACAGATTAAAACCCTTAACCTAAAATCTATCGAGCTATCTCAATGGCAGATGCATGAAATATCTAAAAACTTTCAGTATCCCAGAACCCTTAGGGGAACTGATTAAAAGCCTCTATTTCAAAGCGAGAAATGAACTTTACTTTAACAGTAAAACCTGAACTTTCAATGTATCTAAAATCACTAAATGCTCATTTGAAAAAATGAATACGCTGAAACTGTAACTACTCTTTGTATTCTATATTACCTTTTTAGAAATAATAAACACCTTGAATGATTTCGAATAGTAAAGGATAATTACGCTTGAATGCAAGCCATTGCTTTTTCTGAGCCTAAAAATATAGTCAAAACAGGAAAAGTGAAGATTAAGTGAAGAAGTTGAATCCCTCTAGCTCCCTGCATTGCTGGGTTAAATGGATTATTTTGAATGCCTGAGAGGCGAAGTAAGGCCTTCAGCTATTTTTTTACGTTTTGCCGTAAAATGACGAATACATTTTGTGATTATCGGGCAAAGGATGTATTCTAGGTTACACTGTCTTGTTCTGTAGAGGTGCTAATAGTAGATTAGGCATGAGCCATGGATTCTTTAGGCTCATAAAGTAAGGGTTTAGGACCATTTGCACTTATATTGAGTTATCCAGTGTAGGCTTATGACGAGCAAGTAGAAGCCTATGAGCTGATGCACAGGTAGCAGAATACAGTTGCATGAGATTTAATTGCTACATGAATAGCGTGACAATAGCTATAAGGACAAGTGCTAGTAAGCGAATAGTCAATTTTTTGTTCTGAAATGCTGAGCTATTGTATATTTTGCAACAGCCTTATGCTTAGTTTGTAAGTTATGAAGTAAGCCAATGGCTAGAAGGGTGATCTCGATAAATGGCACGATGTGTGGGTGCAGGTCACGGATTACAGGCCTCATCACTTTGTGAATATCGAGCTTCGAGTAACTTGAGTATTGATTAGACCGTTTTTTATAACAAAACTATGTTTTCTAGGAACCAATGAAGGCAAAAGATACAGACTTAATTGACTTAGGACAGTATCTCCGTATTTTGAGACGGCGATGGCTGCCCGCTTCTATTGTCTTTGTCGCTACGGCTGTTCCCTTGATCTTTCTGGGGTTTACTCAAACGCCTGTCTATACGGCTGAGGGGAAGTTGCGATTCAAGGGGCAAGACGGTGCCTCAACGTTGACTAAGCTAGAGGCAGGCGATCAAAGGGGTGAGCTTAAGGCACTTAAGTTCCAGGACAGCCCTGTTTCTACCGAAATTGGGTTAATGCGAACCGTACCTATCATTCAAGAGACCATTCTCAGGGCCAATCTAAAAGATAGCGAGGGAGAGCTTATCAGCCCTCAGCAGCTTTTGAGTGGTTTAAACATTGAAGAAGAAAAGGGTACAGACGTTGTTACTGTGACCTATCAGTCTGCTGACGCAGATGTTGCTAAGGGCGCTGTCGCGTCTCTGTTGTCAGTTTATCTTGAGCAAAATTTATTAGAGAACCGTGCCGAAGCCGTTGCCGCAAGGGAGTTTCTCCAGAAGCAATTGCCTGGGGCAGAAAATCGAGCGCGCATAGCAGAGGCTGCCTTACGCAGATTCAAAGAAAGCAATCAAGTCATCGCACTTGAGGAAGAAACTTTGAAAACTGTTTCTTCAATGGGAGATATTAATGCCAAGCTCACTGACGTGAGGTCGCAAATATCTGACGTACAGGCTCAGTTTAGTACGATTCAAGGGAGGGTTGGTGAAGCCCCCCAAGCTGCAATCACGAGTACTGCTGCCAGCCAATCAGCAGGTATTCAACAGGCTTTAGCCGAATATCAGCTGATTGAGGCGACATTAGCGGCCGAAAGGGCTCAGCTCCAAGACGAGCATCCTGTCGTTGTTGAGCTAGAGGGCAAACTCCAGAATCTTAAACAACTTTTAGGAGGACGTGTTAACACCGTTGTTGGCTCTCAGACAGCTCCTGGCAACTTACAAAAGGGAGAAGTCGAAACCAACCTTGTTAGTGAATCTGTCCGATTAGACTCTCAACTTAAAGGTCTGCAGGAGCAGGCTAAAAATCTAGAAGCAGCTCGAAATTCCTCTACCCTTCGTGCCAGCGTTCTACCTAAGCTAGAGCAAGAGCAGCGAGAGCTTGAGCGCCGATTAGAAGCTGCTCAATCAACCTATAG
>JBHJNL010000052.1:0-20479 GCA_050330855.1 Thermosynechococcaceae cyanobacterium
CCACGTCGGCGCGATTTGGAATTTCATTCATGAGTACAACCGCTTAATCAGAGAAAAGATTGAAGGGAATGAATCCAGCGATATTTTCTCTATCCTTTACTAAAATGGACTACCAAATCCTGAACAGTGGGTGCAAGTGCAACTGATCAACTATTGGTCAGCCTCTGAAGAATTTGGTCGCTGTCAGGTGAAGGATCTTCCGTCCCTGATTACGGATGCAGCTCCTTTGGAAGATTTCATCTTGGAGCTGTGTGAAGGCTGTGATGTTGAAGTGGGCTAGAGCCGCGCTAAGGAACCATGTTCCGGCTTGGCTGAATGTAGAGGTGAACCGCTACTTCTTCCAGAATTTGCGGGTGGCGCTTGCTGATCCATCCTCTCCATCACCTCGCGGTCCACATTGTCGGCGGATTGCTCAGGTCTATGCAGCTCTGGACCAAGCAGAGACGGAGGCTACCTATTCAAGTTTGATTCAACACGTTGAGAACGTGACAGGTACGGGATGTTCGAGAAAGCTAATTGCCAAATGGAAGCGAGAGCGGGGATTGCGATAGCGTTGCTGTTGGTGGGTTGTACTCAGCCCCAGATCTCAGATGAAACTTCTGAGCCGATTGTGGCTGTGTCCCCGACGGTTGCACCTCGGCCAGTACCTCAGCAGCGGGAGGCTCCCCGACGGTTGAAGTTGCGGCTGACGCTGGACCGACCAGAGGATCTGAAGGTGAAGGTTGGTGATTCGGTGAGCAAGGGACAGGTGATTAGCGATCGCCCCTCGGCCCGAGCCAATCTCATTCAAGAGTGAGGAGTACTACAGCAGCAGCTCAAACAGCTTCAAACTCAGACAGTTACGCCCAGCTATGCGGTTGAGCAAGCGGAGGTAGAACAGGCACGATTGCAAGTGGAGCAGGCTAGAGTTGAGATCGCAAGCTTCCATGCTGATTCCCCTTGGACCGATTACGCTCGTCAAGTATTGACGCTACCGGATCATTCTCACCTGAGAAAGTTGGAGGGTGAGTATCAAGAGGCGAAAGGGGGGCTGGCGTTTGCAGTTGCTAACCTCCAGAAAGCCCAGCAACAGAGAGCAGAGCAGCAGGATCTCTCTACTCAGCAAGCTGAGCTTTGGGCTAGGATCCGAGCAATTGATAAGAAATTGGCAACGTTGGGGATAGTTCGGTCTCCCTATCCCGGCATTATCAAGTCTATTAAATGGCTAGCTCAGAAAGACCAAGAACTACAGTTAGAGTTGGTCCTTGAGCTGAATAAAGACCTCCGGTCAGCCGCGTCTTATTGGGTATCTCTTGCTGAAAACTCAGCAGATTCCTAGAGATTGCGGCAATTGTCTGGAGTCAGATGATGTAAAGAAACAAATAATTGAAAATTCATTCTTTATACTTGTGATGAGCCAACTTTAGATGACGCTTAAAAAATGTATCGCATTTTGTTTGCTGAAGATGAACCTCGCATTACCTCTTTTGTCCAAAAGGGTTTGAAGGCGAATGGGTTTACCGTCGCTAGTGCCCAAAACGCAATTGAGACCTTGAATCTAGCTTTGGGCAGTCAGTTCGATCTGCTCATTCTCGATTTAGGGCTACCCGATCAAGATGGTTTGCAGGTCTTAGAAGAGCTGCGCGGCCAAGGTGAAACGCTACCCATCATTATTTTGACGGCCCGAGACGATATCCATGACAAGGTGGCGGGTCTAGAAGGAGGAGCCGATGATTATATGACTAAGCCCTTCCGATTTGAGGAGTTGCTCGCTAGGGTTCGAGTCCGCTTGCGAAATCTCTCATCGGCCAAATCATCGCTGGAAGAGATTCTGCAGGTGGGTAAGATTCAACTAGACTTGCGAACTCGACGCGCCCAAATTGGCGATCGCACCATTGACCTCCCTGCCCGCGAATTTACATTAGCAGAAACTTTTTTCCGCCATCCTGGGCAAGTCTTAAGTCGTGAGCAGCTTCTAGATAGGGTTTGGGGGTATGACTACAGCCCTGGCTCCAACATCGTGGATGTCTATGTTGGGTACTTACGCAAGAAGCTCGGCAGCGACGTGCTTGAAACCGTGCGCGGGATGGGCTATCGTCTCCGAACTGAAAGATAGGGAAAAGATGGGGATTGCAAGTCGAATTTAATGGAAATTATGAGAGCTTTCTCATGACAATCGGTCACAAACTTCATATAAATAGGTCAGTATAGATTTGTCTGAGTGGCGCAACAGCAAAGCCTAGGAGTTGATCGAACTTTGAGGGTTAGCGGACCAATGAGGCTGCCCCTTGGACTTGGGGGTACGGTGCGTTTTCATGTGTTTGATTTTAATTGTTGAAGATGAACGGCGACTGGCAGCTTTTGTGGAAAAGGGGTTACGTCAGAGCGGTTTCAGGACTCAAGTGATCGCGGATGGGCAACAGGCGCTGAGGGAGATAAAGTCGCGGTCCTTCGATTTAATGATTCTTGATCTAGGGCTGCCTAACGTAGATGGTTGGAGCGTTCTTAAAGAACTAAAGCGCTTGGGCAATCCCCCACCTGTCATTGTGATGACCGCAGAGACAGATGCGCGAAAAACGGCTCTGGAAGCAGGAGCCAATGACTATCTAGCGAAGCCATTCCGTTTTCAAGATTTATTAGCCTCTGTGAAGATACAGGTAGTTCAGGCTTGAAGCAGGTTCTGATTGCAGCCATTGTTGCAGCTCGCCTTCAAATTCGTGATAGCACTCTCGAAGTTGCTCTGCTAGTCTGATCACTTGCTCCGGCTCCAGAACATGAGCATAGTTACTTCTCACAACATGGCGAAACCTGCGAAACTCATCTAGTCGCGTGAGCAAGGCTTCTGAAATTAGGGGGAGACGGATCTCCTCAACGGGCGTTGCCATTTGCAAGAGTGATTGCCTGTGCCAGTCTGTTCCTGTTGGCAGACTTCCATCACAGGTTTTAGCGACTTGGGTTAGTATGCGCTCTGTTCCGGTATAAAAAGCATGGAGATTGAGGGCAATGGCATTTACTCGCGCAGCCTGCAGTTCCTTGTCACTCATAACTGATAGTTTGTCCAGATAAACTCCAGTTTGATGAACTGCTGTTTCAATGGCAGAGCGTTCCTGCTGAATTTTTTGGTGCAGCCTAGCCATCACAGCTCTATGCCCTGACGAATGGCAGTGATGATATGGGGCTTTGCTAGCTCAACGGGCACTAAATCAATGTCAAAATCGTGTTCCTGCTCAATTCTAGCCCCTGCCTTAAATAGGTCACAAGGGGCAAGTCCCCAGACTGCTAGGTCAATATCAGAATGCCAAGTTAACGCTTCGACATCTAACATGGACCCAAAAAGAACGGTCCGTTGCACGCCGAATTCAGTTTTGAGTACTTGAGCTGCTTGTCGAGCCACTTGCCAACCTTGCTCTTGGCGCTGCTTCATTTGGGTTAGGAATTGAGAGCGCTGAGCACGATCTTGTAAGATCCGCGCAACAATTTCTTGTTGCACTTTTTGATTTAGGATTGTCATCACAGCCACCCAAGTCGTATCTCTTTCAGCTTAACCTGTGCATTTGAAGTGAGTGGGGTAGTGTAATGGTGACGGTGGAGCCGACCCCTAGCTCACTGACCAGTTTAATTTGGCCACGATGGGCTTCGGTAATCGCTTTGACAATCGCCAGCCCCAGGCCAGACCCGTCAGACTGACGTTCTGCAACACGAGCAAAGCGATTAAAGATACGCTGCTGATCGGCAGGGGCAATACCAGTGCCAGTATCCTTGACCCAAAATTGAACCTGAGTTGGGGTTTGCCTGCAGCCTAATTCAATAGTATCTGTCACTTGGGTGTACTGGGTCGCATTTCTGAGCAGGTTGAGTAAGGCTCCGGTAAGGCGCTGGCGATCGCCCACCATCGCACCTGAACAGCGGCTAGAGAGCTGCCAGTTTCGGTCTGCTAGGGTTTGGGCTTTCGTAAAAATCTCTTGAATAAAATGCTCCGGCTCAATGCTTTCTAGTTGCAAAAAATCAGGCCGCTCGGACTTCGCTAGAGCAATCATGTCATTCACCAGTCGCCCCATGCGGTCTAGCTCATCAAGGACCAGCTCAACGGTTTCCTGCTGCTCTTGGGGATCATTGCCCATCAGCTCCAGGTGACCGCGCACGATCGTAATCGGGGTACGAAGTTCATGACCGGCATCGTTAACAAAACGCCGCTGACTCTCAAACGCCCCCTGCAGTCGGTCCATCATGGCGTTGAAGATTTGAGCTAAATCATTCAATTCACCAAAGCCTGGGGTCGCTAGGCGCTGAGAGAGATCGGATTCGCTGATATTGCGGGCGGTGATCGCCAGCTCACGAACGGTCTTGAGGAGTCGTCCGGTGCCAATCCAAGCCAAGAAAAAAGCACAGAACAACACAACTATAACCACATTGATAAAAGCATAGACACTAGCGAACGCTTCATCGAGTTCGCCTGCCGTTGTGTGGGCAACCACTAGGACACCTCGCTGTTCTCCATCCAGACTTAAGGGCATTGCTTTGTACAGAATCGTGCCTATCTTTGGATCGCTTGTGAGCCATTCTTCCTCGCTGAATTGCGTGAGCTGCTGCCACTGTTGAAAGAGCGGAGAATTAGCCTGGATAGGCTGTGGAAGGAAGGTTGGGTTGGCACGGTAAAGTTCACCATCAATGAACAGAATGAGGAAGTTGTCATCTTCAGGGCGATAACTGCCAAGGAACTGATTGATAAAGGCTTTCAGATCGCTGACTGTTTGGTTCGGGGCTTGCTCCCATATCCGATAATCAGTTTCAAAATTTGCTTTCGACTCTTCTAAGTCCTCCTGAACCCGCTCAGAAATCTGCTGCTCAGTTAAGAATTGAAACAACGGTATGGCTGCCCCCATACCGAGCAGCATCAGCAACACATACAAAATCAGAATCCGGGTGCGTGTCTGGCGCAATAGCCTTATCATCAGCCCTTTAGCTGTTGGGGGGTTCTGCTGCTGGGACGGCTGGATCATGGGACTCCTTCTAGACAAACCATTAAAATCGAAAGGTGGTGCGAATGATGCCCGTGACGATGGGTGATGCTTGCGTTTCAGGCTGAGTTACCATCATGATACCGGGTGTGACGGAGATGTGCTCATTCATCTGAATTTTATAAGACAGTTCAACATGGAACGGTGGTTGAGAACCCAGCACTTGAGGGGGATACCCAATCACTAGGCCCATCTGGTTGCCTTCGCCCAACACATCGAGGTAGCCCAGCGTAATGGCCCAGTTGAGAATGTCTGCTTCTGGCGTATGGGCAAGATCGGTGGCGATCGCTCGGGTCCACCCAGCCCAACCGGATAGAACGATGTCGGGAGTGAGGCTAGCGGTAGCCTGGAGTCCCAGAGAGTGGGAGGCAATGGCATCGCTTTGATCGGCGAAGGGATCATTGGCCCGCTGATGGCCAGTGCCGGTATCTAGTCCATTGAAGGCATAGGCGTAGAGGAGACCTAGCGCTAAGGTCTCCGTGGGTTCGACCGTGACCTGAGCAAAGGCAATATATTCCTCGTCTGGTAAAAGATTTTCGGCGTCACTAAAGTAACCCGCGCTGAGGTTGACGCGATCGCTAAAGTCGTGGCTCACGCCCACTCCGGTACTGCCCCCCTGACGATAAAGCGGATTGCGCTGACCAAAGCGTGAGATTGAGCCGCTGCCGCTACTGCTAAAGAGAGGATTGAGCGGGTCGGCAATATCGCTGAGGGAGCCGCCGACGGCTTGCACAAAGACTTTGGTGCGATCGCCAATGGGAAACGTGTAATCTAGGCGGCTCAGCTCAATTTGATTTTGGTCCTCACCCTGAATTGACAGACGGGCCAGATCCGTCTCGAAGACATCATCGAGTTCGGCAACATTGGTCGTTTGGAGCCGGAAACGCAACTGATCTTCGCCACTGAAGCTGGTTTCAAAATCCAGGCGCAGGCGATTGCCCAGGCTAGGCTTTATGGCCTCAGTGTCCCGGTTCCTCGCCGCGTAAATGAGGGAAAACACGGCTTCTCCGCTTAGTTGCGTTATGGGTAGGAACTTGCCCGTTTTGCGGGGAGGTTCTTCAGCCTTGGGACTGTCTTCAAGAGCTGGTTTGGATTCTTCCTGAAGCTGCCAAACAGGCGTAATGTTTTGACCCTTGAGATCAGCGGGATCTGCCTCAATCTTAAATATATTTAATTTCTGATCGGGGATTGCTGACGGCAGAGCAGACGCAGGGAGTGTTTCAGCTAGAGTGCTAGGCATCACAGAGAAAACACCACTGGCTAGACTCAACGATAGACAAAGACCGAATCGCCTTTTGACAAACGAAGCTTGCCTAGGCACAACGGATCTGAAATTCGAGATCGCGCCAATACTGTAGCTTTTGCCCATGATAAGCGCGGTACCACTGCACAAAGGCATGAATACCATCTTCAATGGAGGTTTGGGGCTGAAATCCGATGTCTTCGATCAGCTCAGTCACGTCTGCATAGGTCATCGGGACATCTCCGGGCTGCATAGGGAGCCAATTTTTCTGAGCGATCTGACCTAGCTCAGCCTCAATGGTTTCGATAAAGTGCAGTAAATTGACGGGGGTTTGATTGCCAATGTTGTAGATTTTATAGGGTGCCTTTTCCGTCCGGGGTGGACGGTGCATCACCCGAACAATGCCTTCCACCACATCATCTATGTAGGTGAGGTCGCGCTGCATATTGCCGTGATTGTAAATGTTGATGGGTTGGTTAGATGCGATCGCATCTACAAATTTGTAATAGGCCATATCGGGCCGTCCCCAGGGACCATAAACCGTAAAGAACCGCAGCCCCGTGATCGGTAAATCATATAAATGGCTATAGGAATGAGCCATTAACTCATTGGCTTTTTTGGTGGCGGCATAAAGAGATACGGGGTGATCTACAGGGTCTTTAACCGAGAACGGCACCTTGCGATTGGCTCCGTAAACTGAGCTAGAGGAGGCGAAGACGAGGTGAGCAATCTGCTGCTGGCGACAGCCTTCTAGAACATTCATGAAGCCGACGAGGTTGCTATCGACGTAGGCGTTTGGGTTATCAATGGAGTGGCGAACCCCAGCTTGGGCGGCTAGGTGGACAACGGCATCGAAGGGTTGACTTGTAAATAGATCGGTGGTGGCGTTGCGATCGCTCACGTCCAGTTGCTGAAACTGAAAGTTAGGATGGGGGGTGATCTGGGCCAGTCGTGCTTTCTTCAAGCTGACATCGTAATAATCATTGAGATTATCAATGCCGTAGACCTGGGTTCCCTCTTGCAGCAGCCGCTGAGTCAAGTGGTAGCCAATAAATCCAGCCGTACCCGTAACTAAGACGCGCATAACCTTAACCCCCTCATCGAAAGGACAGCATCGGAAAAGTTCATGGCCTGCAAAATCGGCAATGACTGCGACGGAGCATAGTGAATCACGCTGATTCGTCCTGGGGCCAGAGACAGCGCCTCTCGCATCGATTTGTCCGCGCCAACCACATGGCTGAGCATCTCCTGCAGCATCTTGGGTTTGGTCACCCACAATCCAGTGACGATGCCGTCTTCCGCTTGGCGAGAGATCTGACGGTTATTCAATGCCTGCAGCCAAACACGAGAAATATCAGTGCGCTCGGTCTGGAGCTGCACCGCTTGGGATTGATGGGCTAGGAGTTCTTTAGAAAGCGTTTGGGCGGTTTCACCCTGACTTAAACTAAAGTTAATCTCCATCAGATCAAACAGCGATCGCAGGGGCATGGGAGCGCTCGTATCAGGCACCAGCAACAACCGCAGTCCCTGACGACCCGCCTTCAGCTTAGGCAGCACTTCTCCAAGATGACTGGTATCGTTCATCACCTCTAACTGGGCAGGCTGCTGGTGCGGGAAGTTCAGAACGCTAATGCCGCAGTTGGACTGCTGCTGTGCATGAAAGTAACGGCAGGGAATGCCCAGCGCGGTGCTTAGCAAGGCTCGAATCGTGCCACCGTGACTAACAACCAAAAGGGTTTGTCCGGCGTGGCGGGGTAGAACCTGCTGCCAAAAGCGTTGCGCCTGCGCGTAGAGATTCGGCACCGGTCGTTGGGGCAATTCATGGGTCGGCGATCGCATCTCAAATTCATGGGGGCGCTCAATCCAGCAGCGGTAGTCATTGGCTAAGGTTTCACGAACGTCTTGATAGCGGCGTCCGGCCCACTGCGGCAGGTCAACCTCTTTGAGATCACGATGCAGGGTCACCGGAATAGAATGACGACTGCATTGAAAGGCCGCCAAAATTTCCTGAGCCGTCTGCTGCGCTCGATGGAGAGGGCTAGTGTAAAGAGCAGAGCAAGAAATACCCTGAAGGGCTAAGCCGGTTTGGAAAGCATCCTGACGACCTTTTGGGGTGAGAATGGCCTCATCGCTGGAGCCTTGGTAGCGGCCCTGATCGTTATAGGTACTGCGACCGTGGCGAACCAAGATTACGCGAGTCGGAGCCGCAGGGTTTAGAAATGCTGGGCGGTTCATGGTTGGCTGAGTGAAAAAAGAACTTGAATCCGTGTTAAGTCAACATCTGCGCTCACCACTGCTATGAATTAGATTTTGCCCATAGCGTCAGACTGGTGGCATCTTGTTTCTTCTGGATTTCATCGACATGGGCATGACGGCGCTGATAGAGGTAATACACAAAGTGATTGATTTTGCGCTCTAGGCTGACCAAAATTTTTTCGAGGTGAGCATTGCCTTTGCCAAACGTCAGCCGTTCCACAAGGGGCAAAACTAACAGCTCTCGGCGGCGATTGCCGAGGGCGGCATAGCGCCTGATGAAGTACTGATCCTCAGTGAGATTCCACTTGCGTCGCAGATGGTCAAGACTGGCCCGGTCCCAAGCATCACTCCAGCGCAGGACAAAGTAAGGGAGGTCATACCCTTTAAAGGCGGGTCGCTTGAGCTGGCCAAACCAGGCCACCAGTCCTTCCTTGTTGGAGTCCAACCCTACGGTGTCGGTGGTAACAACGGCCTCTCGTTCGTTGTAAATGGTGCCTCCAGCCTGAGTGACCATAAAACAGAAGTCAATATGCTCACGGGTGGCCAGCATCCCTTCATCTAGCAGTCCCGTTTGAGAAAACGTGTCGGTGCGAACCAACATGCAGTGAAATTCAACATAGTCGCACTGAGTCCGGTGAAGCTGGTCTTGAACGTCCGCTACAGCCCGTCCGGTTAAGTAGGCCGACTGCTTAATTCGGCGACGAGTTTCGCCGTTTTTGATATCGGTTTTGATATAGGACTTGCCCCCGGCATTGTGGATCACCTGATGGGCCGGGTGACCAATACAGGTCAGAGGGCCAACCACAGCGGCGTTCGTTTCTTCGGCGCATTTCACCAGTTGGGTGAGCCAGCCCCGCTTCACAATTACGTCGTTTTCAATAAACACTACGTATTGACTATCGGTGTGTTCGAGAACATCGCGTAAGCCAACATTGCGGGCTTGATTGGGAGAGATGTAGTGATTGACTGTGAGGATTTTGAACGATTTCTCTTGCGCTTTGGCCTGCAGGTAGTCCCGCACCGATGCTGGTGAACAGACATCTACAAACACCAGATCGAAGGGATAGTCAGTGTTTTCATAAAGACTTTCTAGCGACTCACGAGTATAGCTAAAGCGCTCCCGAGGGCCAACAACGAGGGTGACTTTTGGGTCATTCATAATTAATGTTTCTCCATCCTAGACTGTTTGGAGCAATGGGCTGGGAATGTCTGAAAATCCCCTACTGCTGTGAGGAACAGCGGTCACAACTTAATCTTCAGATCAGTCTTTCAAGGGAACGTGAAGGGTGAATGAGAAAGTTTTCATCTTCCGGCTGCAATTGCGGGTTGTTCTGTCGTTTTAGTGAGTTTTGTCAACTGAATCAGACGTTCACGCTCTTCAGGTGCTAGGAGTGAGTTGCCGATGGATGCATTGAACTTGGCCTGCTCAGGAGACTTCGCGCCGGGAATAGCGACGGGTTGCACTGGATGAGAAATGACAAAGCGCAGGGCATTAGAGACCATTTCTGATCCGGGCTGCAGCGCTGTTTTGAGCTGGGCAACCTTGGCAAACTTCCGGTTCAGTTTCTCGCGGGTGCGATCGCTCTCATACCACTCCGACCGCACTGCATCGGTAAACCGAGTCTCGGCGGAATACTTCCCAGAGAGAAGCCCTTTGTGCAGCGGTCCGCGCACCAGCACACCAATGCCATGTTCTTGGCAATAGGGCAGAAATTCTTGTTCAGGATTGCGGCTGAGGAGGGAATAGTCCACCTCAACGACGTTACAGGTATTGTGGGCATTGAACCGCTGCAAGACATCTAGGCGATCGGTGGAAATGCCGTAGGTGCGAATGGTGCCCGCTGCCTTGAGCTGCTCGAAGCCTTCTAAATAAACGATAGGATCTTCGATTTTGCCTTCATGGCAGAGCATCACGTCAATGTAGTCTGTCTTCAGGCGATAGAGCGAAGCATGGGTACAGAGCCGAATCATATCCACCGTGGTCATGGGAACGGTTTGCCCGGTACGACGACCCCAGCGGCCAATTTTGGTAACAATGTGGGTGCGATCGCGAATCCCTATCAGGGCTTTCCCCAACCGTTCTTCGGACAGTCCTGCCGGGATGCCGTAGGACTCTGCCGTATCAAAAATATTGACGCCACTATCAAAGGCGCTGCGGACGGTGGCTAGGGCGGTGGATTCGTCAATGTGACCCCACTGGTTACCAATGTTCCAGGTGCCCATACCAATGGCAGAGACCTGTAGGCCAGTGATTCCAAGTTCTCGGTAAAGCATAGTTGTCGGTCCTTAAGTATGTGATGTGTGCAGAAAAATGAGGACGTTTGAATGGCCCGAAGCCATCTAGAACAAATTTTGTGACTTAAACTAAAGGGAACGAATGAATGAGCAACATCATGCAAACCCTTGAAGCGGTCTTTGACGGCAAGGTCTTACTCCCAGGAGAACCTCTTGAACTACAGGAAGGCGCACGGGTGCGAATAACGGTGGAACCTCTTGATGAGCAAGCAATAGAGGCTCCTACCTCATTTCTCAAAACGGCTCTCTCTTTAAAGTTAGAGGGTCCGCCTGATTGGTCAGAGAAAATTGATGAATACTTGTATGGTTCAGAACCGTGAGTGAATGATAAAGGCATTTTTGGATACCTCCTATGCGATCGCTTTAGCTGCATCCACCGATCAATTTCATCAACGAGCCATTCAGCTAGCAAATCACCTTGAGTCAGATAAAACGCAAATCATTACGACTCAAGCGATACTTTTAGAAATTGGTAACGCGCTCTCAAAGCAGCGGTATCGACAGGCTGCAGTGGTTTTGCTGGAATCGTTGACATGTGATTTGACGGTGGAAATTGTCCCTATCTCTGAAGCTCTCTATCAGTCTGGGTTTCGCTTGTTCCGTGAGCGGCCTGATAAAGAATGGGGACTCGTGGATTGCCTGTCGTGCATCGTCATGCAGGAAAATGGCATCAGTGAGGCGTTAACAAGTGATGAGCACTTTCGCCAAATGGGCTTCCGTCCACTATTGAGAGACTAGAGAGTTCAGCATTGTCTGCCTGTCTGTCTGATTCAAAATTTTTGTGTTCCGGCTAGATAGTGTAGCTATCCCAGCATGACGATCAGTGAGCATACGATTGAGCCGTTTCTCTAGCTGAAAGAGCTGGTCCTCAATCCACTTTTTCGCAGGTTTTCCGAGGAAGGCAAATCGCTTAGCAATGGGCTTAATGAGTTCTTTGCGGCGGCGCTGACCCAGCTTTTGATAGCGCTTTTGAAAGTAGCTACTCTCTTGTAAGCCCCACTTCTTTTGAAAATGTAATAGATTGCTTAGCTCCCAGGCATCGCTCCAGCGGAGCATGAAGTAAGGCAAGTCAGTCCACTTTAAGGCTGGTGCCGGGGGATGAGTGAGAAAGGTAACCACTGAATCTGGCTCTAGGTAAATTTGACCGCCTGCGCGGGTGACGGTCATGCAGAAATCGAGATATTCCTTGGTACAGGAAAAACCTTCATCCAAGAGACCTATGCGGTCAAAGATGGCAGTCTGCACCAGCATGGTATGGAATTCGACAAAGCCGGTGGGCTGGCGCTGAAGGCGATCGCAAACATCCTCTACCCGCTGATTCTGAAACGGCGTTTTTTCTTTCATGCACCACCCTCCAGAGGGTTCCAACGTCCCGGCTGGATTCAGTTCACCACGGGCGAAGGCATTGAATTCTTCGGAGTCCAGGTAGGACCCCCCAGCACAGTGGACAATCTCATGGACGGGACGATATTGACAGACCAATGAACCAACAACGGTTGCACCCGTTTCCTCAGCACAGTTCACTAACTTGTCGAGCCAGCCCGGAGCGAAGATCACATCGTTATCGACGAAGATCACATAGGGGGTATTAACCTGCTGTAAACCCAGATTCCGGCACTGGTTGGGGGATAGATAATACTCAGAGCGCAGGAGTTGGAAACCACGAACCTGGGCTTGGTCTTCTAGGTACCGGCGCAGAGTAGTGGGCGAGTTGTTGTCTATATAGACGAGATGGAATGGAACCGCCGTATTCTCGTAGAGACTTTCTAAGGACTCGCGGGCGAACTGAAAGCGCTCCCTAGGGGAAACGATGATGGTGATCTTGGGATTCGTCATGGGTCAAACCTTTGAGGTGACAACTAGGATTGAGGGATCCTTTATTGGGGATGCTTTAGCAATCACAATTTGATGTTTTGGGAAAAGTGATCGGCATCGATCGCGGCCTGGAGCTGATAGAGAGCGGCATAATGCTGACCCTGCTGCATCAGGTCTGAGTGGGTGCCTTGCTCTAGAACTTGCCCTGATTCGATATAGAGAATCTGATCGCAACCCCGCGAGACGCTTAGATCGTGGGTAATCAGAATCGTTGTACAGCCTTGGGTGAGACGACTAAGGGCTTCATTGACGGCCTGTTCGCTCTTATTGTCTAGACCCACGGTTGGCTCATCGAGAATCACAATTGGGGCTTTACGGATGGCGGCACGGGCGATCGCAACTCGCTGCCGTTGCCCCCCCGAAAGCGTCACCCCCCGTTCGCTCATTAGGGTGTCATAGCCGTTCGGCAAGGCCATGATGAAGTCATGAGCATTAGCCAGTTTTGCCGCTTTCCGAATCTCAGCATCAGTTGCGCCCAACGAGCCGTAAGCAATGTTATCGCGCAGGGAAGTCCCAAACAGGATACTGTCCTGTAGCACAATGCTGATTTGATTGCGGAGGGAGTCGAGTCGATAGTTTTTCAGATCCTGACCGTCAATCAAGATCTGACCCAACTGCGGATCATAGAGGCGCAGCAGTAAGCTCACGAGGGTAGATTTGCCCCCCCCGGACGGTCCAACCAAGGCAATTCGCTGGCCAGACTGAACCTCGAAGCTGAGATCTTTGAGGATGGGCTGATCGGTTTGATAGGCAAAGTTGACGCTGCGAAAGCTGATTGCGCCGTGGAACGGAGGGGCTGCGATCGCCCCCTTGATATCCTGAACCTCTGGCGCAATCTTGAGCAAATCAATAATCCGTTCCGCAGAAACAATCCCCCTGGTAATCTTGGCCATTTGCTTCGCCAGTTCACGGGTAGGCTTGAAGGCGGTTTTCAAATAGGTGATAAATACCAGCAAATCCCCCGGTGTGGCAGAGCCTTGCTGGACCAGATAGACACCGCGCCAGAGGACGAGAGCGGTGGCGATCGCCACTAAAATCTCCGCCGTTCGTTTCAGCCCCGCCGAAAACTGCTGAGTGCGCGCGCATTCCTCTAGGCTCTTGCGGTTGTCATGGGAAAATACTTGGGCCAGCATATTCTCCAGCGATAGCGCCTGGACCACCTTAATTGCCCCCATTGACTCCGCCGCCGTTGCCGCCATTGCACTTTCTCGACGGCGCTGGCGTTGGGCCACCTGACGAATACGTTGGGTAATTTTCAGGGTTGAGAGCAAAAATACTGGAAAGACAGCCAGAGCAATCAGCGCCAGTTCCCAATCCATCCAGAACATCACCCCCACCATGCACACCAGCGTGAACAGATTGATCATCAGAGGGAGCGCATGGTTAACCGTCACGTCCCGGAGCCGATCAATATCGCTGGTGATCCGCGTCAGCAAATCACCGCTCTTGGCTTGGTAGTGAAAGGCCAGGGAGAGGCGCTGCAGGTGGGCATAAAGCTGACTACGAATTTCAGTGATGATGCGACTGGCGGCGATCGACAGGCTAACGATGCTGATGTAAGCAGACACTGCACTCAATCCCGCAACCCCAATAATGGAGAGGGTCAGGATCACAATCAGTAGGCTAGGGCTAGCCTCACTCAGGAAGGGGATATCGAGATCAGCACTGTGGGCCTCGGGCAGCAGAACATAGTCAAAGATCAGCTTGAGGGGCCAGGGACCGAGCAAACTCGCTAGCACTTCAATCACCAGTCCCGTCACTGAGACCAAGATCAGAGTCTTCTCCTTACGAATTTGGGGCCAAAATTGCTGGATCACGCTCCAGAGGCCGGGAAAAACTTGAGTCAGTGGCGGGGTGGTTTGAGTCATGTACAGCTTGCTCCTCATCAGTGCAGCAATTTTGATTAACAGTGGAAGCAATAGGGCGATCAAGGGAATACGCGCGGGTTCCGCTGTCTAAACTGTGGGCAAAGTCTAGATTGTCAGAGCCAAAATCTTCTCAAGTTCCGTCGGGGTGCTCAGTGCTTGTTGATAAACCCATTGCCAATTTTGTTGTTCAACGGCTGGAGTCAACTGATGCAACACTTTATCTTTGGCTGCAAGGCCCAGTTGTTCCCGTAAATGGGGCTGCGTGATCAGTTGCTGCAGGGCATTTGCTAAACCCACAGAATCTGCAGGATTCACCACCAACCCATTGACGCTATCTTCAAGAATTTCTCCGATCGCATCGACATTTGTTCCCACAATGGCTTTAGCTGCCAGCATGGCTTCTAGGAGCGCATTGGGGCAACCATCATGAAGCGATGGAATCGCAAAGATATCCATGTGGGGTAGGTAAGCGAGGGCTTCGGTATGACTCACTTTGCCTGTGACCACAATGTGATTAGCTAGACCGCTGCGTTCAATTTCTTGGGTCCAGTATTCTCGCTCCTTGGTCACAAAATCACCCACAAAGAGCAGTGTGAAGGGTCTATCACCCAGAGACTGGCAGGCATCGAACAGGTATTCCACCCCTTTCTTGTCGCGGAAGCTGCCGACTGAACCAATCACAGTTTCCTGGAGTTTATGAACCAGAGAGGGCTGGGGTAGGTTGCTGAAATCGAGCGGTGCGATCGCATTCCAAAACGCCGAAGACTTCTCTTCAATACTGGGCACCAAAGTCCGGGCGCGGTGCATTAGCTCCCGACTCACAAACGTAGTCCAGGCTGATTGGGCAAGGGTCCAGGTAATCTGGCTAAACTGCTGCGGGCTAAACATATGCTTATGCAGATCGGCTCCGCGAACGCTATTGATCACGGGAATCTCTTCCTCTTGCCCTAAGAGCGTGGTGAGAAAGCCCATCTCATTAATAAAAAATGCATGGAGCACATCAAACTGATATTGGCGATGCAGGGTTTTGAGCTGACCATACAGGTCACAAAAGTAATCCTGTTCCTTCGCTTGGGGAGATCGAACGGCAGGCTTGAGACGGTGAACCGTGACGCCATCTTGTTCAATAGTTTGGCAACTGGAACGCTGAAATTCACCCGCTGCCGCCATTGCCCTCTGGTCCCGAAAGACGGCCCGAAAGACAGCGACATGGACGCTATAGTCAAGGTCGATTAGCATGTGGGCAATCCGCTGAACGGACTCACCCACGCCGCCGATATCGGGGGGGAATTCTAGGGCCGTGATACAAACTTTAGGTTTCATAGTGGGTTCCTCAAGAGATTATGAAAAGTTGATTCGGTTTCTTAAATGGCTGTGGCTTCTGGGCTGGCCTCCTAAATCCCCCATGCTGGGGGACTTTGATGTTCTTTTTCACAACTTTTTGGAAACATCACACCAGGCTTCAGGTAGTCTCCCCCCCAAATTGGGGGGCCGGGGGGCCAATGCAGAGCTGACTTAATTCATAAAAAACACGTGTATATAAGACGCTCTATGCAGCAGCAACCAACTGCGAGATCGGGATATCTTGGAGCAGCGATCGCAACCGCTCCGACGCATGTTTAGCCCCATCTAAATTGATGGAATGACAGGGCTGCGGCTGAGCCAATCGCCCCAGAATGGCCTGAGCCATCCCCTCTGGATTCAGTTGTTCTGGAGTCAACAAATCCACCGCACCTTTGTTGGTCAGCAATGTCGCCCGCAGTCGCTGTTCATCCGCTTGATCCACTGATGGCGACGGCGAAATCAACGATCGCACCCCCGTTCTCAACACATTCATCGTGGTGTTATAACCGCCTAAACTAACGGATAAATCTGCCTGAGAGAGACAATCCATCAAATTGGGCGTAAAGCGGCTCAGCGTTACGTTGGACTGCTGCTTTGCAAAAGATTCAAGCGACTGAAACTGCTCGTCTGGCATGAAGGGACCGGCAAAAGCATAGATGTGATGGGGAATCGCCTGCTGCAACAAAACACTCGTTTCCATCATGGTTTTGAGCAAAGGATAGCCATCCCGCCCGCCGCCGACGCTAGCGATAATGCTGGGTGACCGTATCTGTTCGGTTGTTGTTGATGCCGGAGACTGGGCCACGTAGCCCGTATAAAAGACTTCGCAGTCTAGCTCAGGAGCGGTGGGAAAGCAGGACTCTAAGGGCTGAAGGTTGCGATCGCAATGATATAAAACCAAATCATAATACCGACGAATCTGCTCATGAATTCTGGCTTTCTTGCGCGTCAGCCCTTTTTCACTCATCGCCTGGGTCATAATCAGATCTCTGAGGCTGCAAACCACCTTCACCTGAGTGGCCTTGGCTCTTTCCAGCAGCGGCACCAGCTCAAAAGACATTTTGTATTTGCTAAAGGGAAAGCACTCTGTGATTACACAGTCTGGCTGAAACTGATCGAACACCGCTAGTAGCTTTTCAACTCGGCTCGCCTTCACATCCTCAACGGATTGATCCGTCGCCAACAGTTCGCCAGCTTCCTCGCGCAGCGCAGGCAGATAGACCACCTCAGCCCCTTCAGGAACCGCAAAATCAGCAATCGGTGCGCCGCCAATCACGAGACAGACCTGAAAGTCCTGAACCAAACCGCGAACAATTTCACGACTGCGGACCAGGTGGCCCATACCCGCTAAATACTGGCAGTAAAACAAAATCTTTTTCATAACAAATCAACTGAATTCCATCATTCCAACTCTTGAAGGGAAGCTCCCGGTCGGTCAGTACTCTCCCCCCAAAATTGGGGGCCGGGGGCGAATGCAGAACCTAAGCCGCAAGCATCGGAACGCGATCGCCCTGCTCAACCAGAGCACGCACCAACCGCGCGGTCTTTTGCACACCATCCAAATCAAAATTTGTCTCTTGGGGCTGCTGTGTTAGCGCTACCTGCACCCGCTGGGCTAAGCATTCCGGGTTCACGTCAGCAGCCTGCAGCATCTGCACTCGACCCAACTGCTCTAACCTTCGCACCCGCATCGTCTGCTCCTGGTCATCATTGCCCGTAAACGGCAGCATTAATGCCCGTACCCCCGTCGTCAGGATATTCATTGTTGTGTTGTACCCCGACATATTGACCGACAGATCGGCCTGCTGCATGTAGGCCAGCAAATTGGGCGTATAGCGATGAATGGTCAGATTCGATAAATCCTGTCCCACCTGCTTGAGATCCCAAAACACATCATCAGGAATAAACGGTCCTGCGAACATCTGAATATGGTGAGGAATCTGGTCCGCCAGCAGTTCAGCAGCACCCACCATCCCGTATAGTAAATTGTGACCGAAGCGACCGCCACCGACACTCACCAAAATCATTGGCTCTGTTCGATTCAGCGACACCTGGTCGCTGAGCGTCAGGCGGTCCTGCTGCTGCTGAACAACGTAGCCCGTGTAGTGAACCTCGCAGTCGAGATCTTTCACGCTTGAAAAGCTGTCCTCAAGGGGATGTAAATTCGGATCACCGTGAATCAAGAGCTGGTCAAAATATTGATTCATCAGGTGGCAGATCTTGGCTTCGTGCTTAGCTTGATCCTGCTTAGTAACGACAATATCTCGGAGGCTGCTAACGACTTTGACGCCCTGCTCCTTGGCGGCCTCCATCAGCGGAATTAGCTCAAAGGAAAAGCGGCGGCGGCCAAAGGGGAATAGTTCAACCATCAACACATCGGGCTTGAACTGTGCCAGGGTTTGTAGGAGTTTGGTTTTGCGATCGCGCTGAACAGCCTCTAAACTGCGGTGGGCATCCACCGTCTGCAGCGCTTGAAATTCAGGATCTGTTTTAATGGCCGGGAGGTTAATCACCTCGACCGCATCCGGTACCGGGAAGCCCCGAATCACTTCACCACCATTGATAAAGCACACTTGAAACTGATCGGTCAGCCCGCGCACGATTTCCATACTGCGAATTAAGTGCCCCATTCCTAAAATGTGCTGGCAGTAAAACATTAGTTTTTTCATCTTGAGTCTCCCTTAACGTTGATTGAATTGATCAAAACAGTTGCGGCTCTCTCCTCAAAGTTGGAGGTCAGGGGGCCAATGCAGAGTCAAACGCCTAAATCAAACCGTCAGTAAATCCGTCAAAAAACAAGCAGGCGCAGGGGATGGCGCAACCAGTTCTGACAGATGGTGAGCAATCTGAGGCAAGCCCTCAAAGTTCAGCGTTTGGGCTAGAGCGGGCTGACAGAGCTGTTCTAATACCCGCTGAATTAATAGTTGAGGCGTCAACACTTGGGGATGAATCGACTGCACCAGTCCCCACTGCTGAAACCGCTCCGTGCGAATCAGTTGCTCATGGGAGGGCGATGTGCGAGGAATCACAACCGTCCGTTTACGCAGCGACAGAATTTCAGTCAGAGTGTTGTAACCGCCCATTGAGACCACCACATCGGCTGCGTCCAGGTAGCCAAGCAGATTATCGGTAAATACCTGCAGCTCAATCGCAGGGTTAGAAGCCACCATTTTCTGCAACGTCTCCTGCTGAGACGCAGGCATCTCTGGTCCGCACAGAATCAGGCTCCGCAGTTGAACAGCAGGATCAAGGGTCTGCAGCCCCTGCAGATATGCATCAATTAAGGGAAAACCATCTTCGCCACCACCCGGTGTCACCAGAACCAATTGATCGGTGGGGCTTAGCTGTAAGAACCGCCGAATTTCAGACCGCTGCGGTCGATCAGATGTCTTCCGAATGTAGCCACAGTAACGAACCTTGCGGGCTACAGGGAGCGGGAACTGATACGCTTGGGCCAGGTCAAAAATTTCCGGCATCCCTACCACCAGCACCTGATCGTAGTGGGATTGAATCGCTTGGTAATAGCCTTGAGACTGCCATTCCTGACAGACCTTTTCCGGCGCATCAAGGATATCTCTGAGGAGCAGCACGCACTTAGACTGGGGCAGTCGGCGCTCTATATACTTCAGCGTCAGGGCTAATTCCTGTTGGATACCGTAGGGCTTCTTATCCACCAGCAGCAGATCGGGCTTAAAATGCTTGGCCGCAGACAGAATCAATTGAGAACGGAAGGCAATTGTCTCCTCTGGTGTTATTTTCAAATACTTCGCTGATAATTCACCCGACACCCCCCGATTCAGACAAGGCAGCTTGATGTAGTCTAATCCTGCCGGGAGGCAGAACCCGTGAATCATCGGTGAACCTGACACCAGCAGAATAGATAAATGAGGCCAGTGGTTGAGCAAATGTTCACAAATGGCTAGCATTCTGCGAAGATTACCCAGACCATAGGCATCGTGGGAATAAACCATCAGTCGCATCGGACGTTCCTCTGTGGGGTGCGGATACTGCAACCTGCGACTGCTCTAATGACACAACCTTGCATATTGACAAGTCCTCCGTGGCGTCTACTGCTAGCGGAATTACTTGCCTATACCTTCGCCATTGGCAATGAATCAGACGTTAAACTTTTGTGAGAAGAGTTTCATGAGGAAACTCTCATCACTGCGGAGAACACTGGCGGCATCCAGATAATCGTCGCCTGCCATCAAGCCTAAAGAAGCGGCATTAACACCATGTCAAGCTGGAATAAAATTCACGACCATCCATTAGACAGATAATGTTTGAACCACTTCGTCTTCTATTTTCACCTATAGATTTTATAGTCTCGACATAATCCAAGCCTATATCCTCGCCGTCCCCGTGCCAGTCATAGGTGCGGCTTCAGAGATCTGATTTATACCCTCGTTACCCCCTCGCAGTTCAGCCCCTCGGGGGCTTGCTCCAGCGGTGCGCTCCGCGCGGCTACCAACAGCACAGGCCAAGGTACCACACAGCGGCTTTCTTGCAACCCCTTCGGTACTCCTGCTCTCCGTTCCGCTATTGGGGCTAGGTGCGATCGCATCCCCTTAACTGGCTCCACTGCGTTTAGTCCGTGTCCT
>JBHJNL010000053.1:0-21440 GCA_050330855.1 Thermosynechococcaceae cyanobacterium
TAGAGACCTTAATGGCTTTGCTTATGACAACCACTGGCTTAAAAATTTCCTCATTGCTTCCTCTCTCAATGGCAGAGGCATGGGCAAATTTTCTGGACACAAACTAATTTAGAAGCAGGTCTGTTTAACAACTACAGCTTATGGCGAGTGAGCTTTTTTGGTATCAGAGGAGACTTCTCATACATCCTCTAAGATGTGTCATGACCGTATTACCGTCGGTGCGCGAGATACTGTCTCTGGGCAGTATGACGTTGTCACAGCAGTAGAAGTGATGGAGCATCTCACTGACCCGATTGAAACATGCAGATGGATCGCTAGTCTTGTAAGCCCCGAAGGTGTGTTTGCCTTTTCAACATCTACTTTTAGCCCTAAAAAACATGATTCTAGCTGGTGGTACTTGAAGCAAGTTGGGCATGTATCGCTTCATACACGTTCTTCCCTTAACTTGCTAGCTAAGGCTACTGGCTTTAGAGTCGTTGCCGATATTTTTTCGACTCATCTATGGGTCCGTTCGGATACTGTGCCTTTATGTGCAGCTCCTCGCATTAAACTCAAACACGCTCTAAAAAAAGCTTTGGACAAGAAATCATATCGAATCTTAAAGGCAAGAATGCAGAACTATGGGATAAAAAAATAGTCAGAACCCTGTGCTGTTAAGAACGATTCCTTGCCGATAAGTCTTGAGATCTAGTTATGAGTAAGACATAGAATCAAACTGAATCAGCTCTAACGAAAACCGCCCCCTTGAATGGTAATAATGGCTTGCCCCTGAAACTTAGTGGTGGCCGAGAATTGGTGGGATTGCAGGGTCTCAGCGCTCTTCTCAAGAAAAGTGAGTCGGTCTTTGAGCGCAGTGAGTTCCGGCTTAAATTCCTTCTGAAGTGCTTGTGCAGTTTCTAGGTCTGTTTGATTCGCAAAGCGATGACCAATCAGATTGAAGCAAGTATTGATCGCAACAGCCATGCCATAGCGCGATAGGGCTTCCCCTTCACTCAAATGATTGGGGGTGCAATGATAGCGCTTAGATAGAGACTCAATCGCTTGAAAAGACCAATGAGTCGGCTGTAATCCTGGAAATTGACCATAGAATTCTGGGTCAACAGAGACTTTCATAGTGGAAGACAACTTCTGTGCTTCAAGAGTCGTCCTTAGCTGTAGCTCTCTGCTACGAAGAACTGCCATTTCGCTCTTAAACTCTTTGGCAAGTGCTTGAGCTACACCTCGATCGTCGGAGGATGTAAACCGATCTGCAATTTGATCCAAACACTCGTTCACCGCTGCAGCCATCTCATAGCGAGAGGGGGTAGCATTCGGCGGAAAGTACGAACCAGCAGCATTGATCACACACCCGTACCGTTCTACGAGTGATTTAAGGGATTTAAAGGCCCAATGATCAGACTGGATGATGGCTGAAGTACCAGTGTTTTGCAGGGGGGATGCGATCGCAAGACCTTGTCCTCCATAGAACCCAGCAAAGACACTCCCTGCCAACGCTCCAAAGAACGCTGAACGCGTTAAGAAAGGCAGAATAGGGGTTTGCATCATCACACTCCAGAATTGATCTATAGCTTTGCTCATCAAGACATGATGACGGTCATGCAGAAACTCTAACGGAATTCAACTGAGACGATTACCGATAAGGTGACAGTTTCGGGCTGTGGTCAGTGCATCCGCACGCGAGTCAGGTCCAACGGTCTCAAGGAAAGAGACACTTCTTAGAGTATCTACCTTCGCAGCCCAACCCGCTTTCATAAGGCTTGCGCTTATTTCTCTAGATATGTCTGCAGTGTCGTAAGAGGAACGGATTGAAAATACTGTTGCTGAAACTGTTCTTCTTGAATGGCTTGCAAAAACCTCTGCACCTTCTGTTCTGCTGGTGAACGCTCTACACGATGAACCCAAACCTGCTTCGCTTTGACTTCACTCTCAAAACCGAAGGCAGGTAGGGCATCAAAACCTCGCTCTAGGGCGCGTTCACTTAATTGGAGCCTTTGTTGCAACTGCCGAATGGTGGCAAATTGGCCGGTACGGGCAAGATACTTCGCAATGCCGACCCACTGCCGATAGCGTTCGATGGTATCAGACTCAAAGTGATCAGCGACTGCGATCTCAGAGGATGGACCATAGGCTATTGCAGCCTGCTTTCCCTGATCTTGAGCCTGCTGCAGCTCCACCCCTAGCTGATCCCAACCGGTTGGGCACTGATCCACAATCGCCACTTGCTCCCGCGACCAATGGAGAGGGCAAGCCTGCCGCCAATCTAACAGAGAAGACGTTGTCTCCTGGTTTATCTGTGCACCCGCAGCGGGTCGGACCGCGACCAAGCGCACCTCATAGGGGGACTGCTGCTTTTGACCGCGATAGGAATTAAAGTCTAGTTCTACAATCGCATCGCACCGTCCCTGGGGAATTTCTTCTTTGTAGTGCCCCCACCACAGCCCCGCGAAGCCCTGCTCAGCCGTATCGTCCCACAACTCAAACTCCGTTTTGATGTACTGGACCTTATTGCCGTTCCGATCTTTGATATTGCGGTTCCAAACACTCTCAAACCAGCAATCTTGAATCAGCAACTTCGGGACCGAGTTTCCCATGCCACAGGGTTCTAAAAGCTTGAGTTCTTGAAATAAAGCCTGTCCCCCCCCTTGGCAGAGATCTGCCACTGTAATGATTAAATCGGCCTGCACCGTCGGTTTCGGCAGCACACTGAGACGCTGGCGAAATTGCTGGTTAATGGCTTCAGTGAACAGCGGCATGTTTTCTGCCTTGAGGCTCAATCCTGCGGCGAAGGGGTGTCCCCCAAAACTCTCTATCAAAGGAGCCTGTTCCTTCATTAATTCATAGAGGTCAATCCCATTCACAGACCGAGCCGAGCCTCTCACAAGCTGGCCCAGCGTGATTTCATCTGCACTCAATAAAATCGTAGGTCGCCCGTAGGTTTGGGCAATTTGACCGGCTACTAACCCTAGAACCCCCAACGGCCACTGGGGGTCGCTGAGCACAATCACCCCTGTGGTGGATAAATCGAGCTGCTCTAGCTTGGCCGTCACCTGCTGGACAACCGTTTTCTGTAGCCCCTTGCGGCGCGTGTTGGCGAGTTCAGTCTCTGCGGCTAACGCTTGGCATCGAGTCTCATCCTGGCTGGTGAGGAGTTCAACACAGAAGCTCGCGTCGCCGTGGATGCGGCTGACGGCATTGATACGGGGGCCAATGCCAAAGGAAATGTCGGTGGGGCGATCTCCCGTCCGTTTACACAGCTCTAGTAACGTTGCCACTCCTGGCCGGGTTCGGATCTGAAGCTGCTTCTGTAATTGTTTGATGCCGAGCTGGGCTAAATAACGACAGTCCCCTGAAAGTTGAACGAGATCAGCAATGAGGCCAATAGCGACTAAATCAAGCAGGTCTTCTAGAGGCCGTTGAGGCACGTCAGGGAGAGCAGTATACAGTGCTTCAATCAGCTTATAGGCCACCGCCACGCCAGATAAATGAGCCAGGGGATGATGGGGGGGGAGCGATCTCGAATTAATAAGCGCCACCACAGGCGGACGTTCATCGGGCAGGGTATGGTGATCGGTGACGATCACATCTATCCCCAATTGCTGAGCGTAATTTATCTCATCGAGATCGGTGCTGCCGGTGTCGCAGGTGACGATTAAATCGCAGTCCTGGGCGGCAAGCTGGTCTAGCCCTCGCCGTGACAAACCGTGAGACTCAATGAGCCGATTGGGAATGGTGTAGGTGAGCGTTTCTTGCTGCTCAAAAAACTGACCGAGACCATCCCAAAGAACAGCAGTGGCGGTTACACCATCGGCATCAAAATCACCCCAAATTGCCACCTTTTGATGTTGATTTCGCGCCTGAATTAAACGGTCGATGGCTTGCTCCATTTCTAAGCCAAAGGCCGCTGCAGGCGTCGGTTGATATTGATCAGGATCTAAAAAGCCATCAACCTGTGACAACTCCCGCAAGCCTCGCTGCCACAGCAGTGGGGCTGCAAACGTGCCAGATATATCTGGCGCAACTCGACGAACGGCAGCTATTAGCCAATCGGGGGGGTGAACCGCAGGAACAATGTGCCACTCTGGCTGGGATTCAGGATTTTGCACCAAAAATGTGACCTTGTTGAGGTTGCGATCGCACAGGATTAATGCCCCCATTCTAATCACCCGCCGCCATCAAAGCATCGACGCGATAGATCTACACTCTCAAGAAATGTCCTGCGCCGATCTGACAACGCGACTTCGTCATAGAACGATGACGCTGTGTCACTTTGTTCAGCATCAAAAAGCATTCTAAATCACCTCTGTGTCTGACCTCAAGCCGAATTTGGGTGAAGAATAATTTGCTCGGAGAATAGATGCTTGTTTGTATACAAGATTACAAACAGCACCTAGCCAATACCTGTAAGTATGAGTGGGGTTCTCAGACGCCTTTCATTTTTGACTCACCCCAATGAGTACTGATACACATCATCAGTACTGACTGGTTCCCAGACCTTAGTGGTGTTGGGAAGATTGCCGTGGTGAGTTTTCTATGCCTGAGTTCTCGATATAAAAAAATATTCTGGCACCTTATCTGTCGGTTTATTTAGAAACGTGGTGAGTTTTTGACACATTTTCAATGGTTTGTCGTGAGGAGTTAACTCAATGTCTAAGTTCAATTTAGGTCGCTCGCTGTTCTGCGTTCCATTGCTGCTATCAGCCTCTTTAGTCACTGTTTCACCTGCCAATGCCGAAGATAAAGGACTAGATTTATCAACCACCCCATTAGTTCCCGAACGGTCTCAAGAACCCATCGCTAACGCACAAAGCACTCAGCCCTTTACTGTTGCGGATCAGTCCCTGGAATCAACGACTGCTGTAGATGATTCCTCTGCATTGCAGGTCACGCCTATTTCAGACCTGATGAAAGAGACCAAGGCTGACTCGGTCGGTCAAGTCACGTCCGTCTCGCAGCTTTCTGACGTTCGCCCTACAGACTGGGCATTTCAAGCGCTCCAGTCCTTAGTTGAACGCTATGGCTGTATTGCGGGTTACCCCAACGGAACCTTTCGAGGCAATCGCTCTGCCACTCGTTATGAAATGGCGGCGGCTTTGAATGCTTGTCTAGACCAGATTAGCGATCGCTTTGCATCTAAGGCCGACTTAGATGCCGTCAAAGCGCTTCAAGATGAATTCGCCGCTGAACTGGCAACGCTAAGAGGCCGAGTTGACGGCCTAGAATCTCGCGTCGCTACCGTAGAAGCCCAACAGTTTTCAACCACCACTAAATTAAGTGGAAAGGCTGTTTTCTTGGGACAGTATGGTGATAGTGGTCCCGGTGGCCCCTTTCTGAGTTCCGTTGATGATGGTACAGGCACTCCTCTCGGTGCGGCCAATGCTGCTAATAGTGACTCTCGCGCCAGTGCAATCTCTGCCGTTTATCTCAGCTTTAATACCAGCTTTTCCGGCGATGACCTATTAGAAACGACCTTATTCGTGGGTAACGGCGGTCAGGATTTCTTCTCACAGGCTCAGCTTGGCGATACTACTGCTGGCACTCCGTTGACTGATGACAACAACTTCAGCCAATACTTGAATCCTAGTCAAAACTATTTTTCGGGTGTCGGTACTGGTGTTAGCTTGTATCGTCTGGCCTATACCTTCAAGCCCATTAAAGATTTATCGGTAACGGTCGCACCGCTGTTTTACCCCACCGACATTATTGATGGCAACAGCTTCACTAGCCCCTTCACAGGTTTTAGTACTTGGTTCTTTGTTAATAATCCTCTGATTACTCCCTACTCCACAAACTTTGCGGGTGGAGCCGGTGGCGGCTTTGTCTATAACCCTGGCGGTGGCCCACTCTCATTTAAAGGTGCTTATACCGCCGTCAACGGCTTCTCTCCCGTTAATACAGGAGCAACCAACGGTGGCTTATTTGGTGACCCATACCAGGCAACGGCTGAAATTGAATATGCTAAAACGTTCGGAAAGATTGATGGTGCTGTTCGTTTGCAGTATACAAATTCTGCAGTATCAAACATCAGACAAGATGCCGTTGGTATCAATGCTGAAGCAAAATTGGGCAAATTTGGTATCTTTGGTCGCTATGGGTATTCTTTTGCCAACGCCAACGGTATCTCTACCCCTGTGCCTTTTGCCACAGTGACACAAGGTAGGTTTGATGCTCAAACTTGGCAGGCGGGTTTAGGAGTCGATGATCTACTCATTCCGGGTTCTCAACTAGCCGCAGCAGTGGGTATGCCTTTCATCAACAATATTGGCTCTGAGGGGCCGGGCATCAATGATGAAGAGCAGATTAACATTGAGGCATTCTATCGCTTCCCTGTGAATGATAACATCACGATTAGCCCCATCTTCTCAGCTATTCTCAACCCTAACAACAGTAGCGCTGAGCCAAACCTCTATCAGGGCTTAATTCGGGTTGTATTCTCTTTCTAGGTTTTATTGTTCAATCTCCTCACTCTTGATTTGAACAATATTAGATGGCGCTCAATGTACGCTTGAGCGCCTTTTTTATGGGTGGCAACATGTTAGATATTTGAGGGGCTTGCGCTGTCGGCAATATTCCTCCCGCACCTCAAGTGCCAATTACCGAGGCAAGTCCATTGAAATGGAGCAAAATAATATCCCACTAACCCCTCCACCTAAATCCTTCTCCCTGGGAAGAAGGACTTTGACTCTTGCTCCCCTTCTCTCCTAGGGAGGAAGGGGCTTGGGGATGAGGGGCATTGATGCAATATTGACTGGGATGTTGTTATTTAAAAGCAAAGCCCTTAGTAATGTCAGAGCAGAACATAGGGGTCTCTCTATGGTGGCAGTGTAGCAGTCATCGCTGGGTCAACCCACTAGTGGGCTTTTCAGACTAGCCCACACTTTATTCACACGTGGGGTAGCGCTCCAAATTTTAAATCTTTGCCTTCTTCTTGCTTTTCTTTTCACGCTTGATTGCCTCTTTAGCAGCTTTCTCTGCTGCGATTTTAGCGAGGTGAGCTTGCTCTCGTTCCTGCTCTAATTTCTCTAGGTAGTAGTGATAGTCTCCCTGGAATAGGTGAAGCTCACCCTCTCGAATTTCTACAATTTTGGTCGCCACTTGCGAGATAAAATACCGGTCGTGGGAAACAATGACGACGCTCCCTTCATAGTCCTGCAGAGCAGACTCCAGCATTTCTTTGGCCGGAATATCTAAGTGGTTGGTTGGTTCGTCAAGAATGAGACAGTTCACAGGTGTGAGCAGCATCTTTGCTAAGGCCAAACGAGCCTTTTCACCCCCGCTTAATGCCATCACTTTCTTGAACACCGTCTCACCGCGAAATAAAAACTGGCCCAGCAGTGTTCTAACGGCCTCATTTTTCCAGTCTGGTACTTCATCATGGATGGTTTCCATGACGGTTCTATTTAGATCCAGAGCCTCGGCTTGGTTCTGCTCAAAGTAACCGGGGACAACGTTATGTTCACCGAATGTAATACTGCCTTCATCAGGCGTGTCTGAGCCTGTGAGCATGTGCAGTAGAGTTGACTTACCGGCACCATTGGGGCCAAGGATGGCGATGCGATCGCCCCTCTCAATGAGCAAATTTGCTCCCAAGAACAGAAGGTCGTCTCCATAGCTTTTCACGAGGTCTTTAATCGCCACCACTTCACGACCGCTACGGGGCGCTGGCGGAAACCTAAACTTTAGCGTTTTGACATTGGCGACGGGAGCTTCAATGCGCTCCACTTTCTCAAGCTGACGCTCACGACTTTTAGCTTGGGTTGAGCGGGTCGCGCTGGCTCGGAATCGTTCGACGAAAACTTCTTGTTTTGAAATTTCTTTTTGCTGATGCTCATAGGCACTTACCTGTGCCGCTTGGGCTTCTGCCTTTTGGGTTAAGTAGGCAGAGTAATTCCCTAAATAGGTTGTGGAAACGCCCCGCTCGGTTTCGACAATTTTGGTACACAACCGATCCATGAATTCACGGTCATGGGAGACAATCACCATTGGCGTAGTCAACCCTTTGAGATAACCCTCTAGCCACTCAATCGTTTCTAGATCGAGATGGTTGGTCGGTTCGTCCAGTAACAAGAGATCAGGGTTTTGCAGCAGAATCTTTCCGAGGCAGATTCGCATTTGCCAGCCGCCACTGAAGGCGCTCACTAAGCGATCGCCATCTTCATCCGAAAAGCCCATCTCCGGCAGAATTTTCTCAATTCGCGTCTCTAGGCTATATCCATCTAAGGCTTCAAACTGGCGCTGCAGCTTGTCGAGTTTATGAATGAGAGTATCTAGCTCCTCTGGCTCCGCTGTTCCCATTTGGTGCTGGACATCGTTGAGTTTGTGCTGAACGTCACTGGCTTCACTAAAGACAGTCCAGAATTCTTCTCGAACCGTGTGGCTGGGGGTAACGTTAAATTCTTGGTTGAGATAGGCAATATGCAGACTATTGGGGCGAATCACTTCGCCGGTGGTTGGCTCTACCTCACCGGCGATAATCTTGAGCTGGGTGGATTTGCCCGCGCCATTGACACCCACAAGGCCGATGCGATCGCCAGGCTTTAGCTCCCAGTTAATATCTTTGAGAACTTGGCCGGTGGGATAAATCTTGCTAATGTGCTCCAGTCGTAGCATTCAGGACTCCAGTGGGGTTGGGCAAACGTCACGGAACCGCTGTTCATGTAAATCCGTGAACCGAAACAAAACTTAATTATAGTCTACTCGCCTTCAATTCATAGCCTTTGCTTGCAGAGTTCCCTAAGCAGAGGCTTAGATATGCACATCTTTATCATTTAATTTTAGTTGGGCAATACACAGCTCAGGCCCTTGTGCTGCAGTCTGGCCGATTCAACCCTTGGGCATCATAGATGCTTATTGATTTCATAACAACAGCTTTTGGCTTTATTCTTCCCCGGCCTGGAGAATCTGCTCAGCAGTCAGCTTCAAGGTCGGAAAGACTGAGGAAAGGAGAGAAGTATTCCCTTGATAGATCGTTTCTTCATAGAGTCCATCGACCAGTACTAACACCATGACCTGATCCTGCGTTGGATCGACAATCCAATACTCTAAAACACCACGGGCTGCGTATTCTGAGCGCTTGTATCGATAGTCTCGATCAATATTTTCTTTTCCTGGAGAGGCAACTTCTACGACCAACACGGGCGGTGGCATATCCAACGTAATGGTCCCTCGACTTGACTGCCGCAGTGCCAGCAGCAGTTCTTCGCTGAGAACCATCAAATCTGGAATCCGAGTGGTGGCTAGTGTGCCGCTGACCACCATTTCAAGACCTTTGCAGCGGATAAGGCGATCAGAAACGACTTGAAGAAGCTGCACAAATAAATAGGATGCAATCTGATTATTGAAATCCCATTCAGGCGGCATATCCTTGAGTTCCCCATTCACCAACTCACAGCGTCTATCTGTGCCGTCTTGATAGTCTAGATATTCTGCTAGGGTAAATCGCTGAGTCGTTGTAACCATTGCGAGTAGGTGATGAAGGTCAACTTTTTCCGATCCTAGCGTGAGTCTTCACTAAAAGGTGACGATTGTACCCCTCGCCTCTTATCCACCTCTGAGAATAGAGCGAGATGAATACGTTTGGTTACCTATGATTGATGTGTTTCACTAAAGCCCTTAGCCCCAACAAATAGCTGTCAACGCCAAAGCCACTGATCTGCCCCACAACCACTGGTGCAATGTAGGAATGGTGGCGGAACGGTTCGCGTTTGTAGATATTGCTCAGGTGCACTTCTACAACAGGGATATCGATGGCTGCTATAGCATCCCTAATCGCAACGCTCGTATGAGTATAGGCTGCAGCATTGATCAAAATGCCATGATACAGAGAAAAAGCCGCTTGAATTTCATCAACAAGCTGCCCCTCATGGTTTGACTGCAGAGTAGTGACCTGAACGCTCAACTCAGAAGCAAGAGCTGTGATCTCTTGATTGAGGTCTCCTAGGGTAGCTGCGCCATATATACTTGGCTCTCGCTTACCCAAAAGGTTTAGGTTTGGTCCATGAAGAACCAAAACACTCAGATCATCTGCGCCCAAAATATTGCCTAGCTAGTGGGCTAGCGATAGTACTCACGACTCCGGACAGGAATCGGTACAGGCTCCATCTCCGTCTCTACATCAGGTCCAAGCAGGAGTTCAATGACTCGCTGGGCGAGGTCTTTGAGCTTTTCCAGTACTTTATCTAAATATTCCATGAAAGGTACTGTCCCTTAAAATCTACATTTCTTAGACGCGATAACCACTCCGTGCCAATTGTTGAGTGATTATTTCTGAAGCTAACGTTACTTTTTATTAAATTAGATGCTTTATTTATAGCATATTTACTTAGAAGAGGGGTGTAGCTTCGCGGAGGGAACGGAGTAAGGACTACCGCGCCCTAGGGTAAAGCCAACATCCCTTTTATATGATGCTCTTTAACTGTATCGGCTCTAGAGCAGCATAAAAGTTAACCTAACATTTACTTAATATTAGAGAAGGATGTCGCCTTCTGAGTGCGTCCGTGTGGGCGAGTGAATACAGATAAACTGCCGAACGACTACTACAGGGGGCAGTTTGAGTGCATCTCTTTGCTGTACTCACCAGCCTAGAGACTACAATTAAGACTGGTACCGAAGCCACAGTCTCAATCATGACGCCTTTAGCGCTGTTCGCCCGTTCCAGGGCTTTAGCGATGAGTCTGAAGTGAGCACTACAGGCAATGTAACGCACTATAAATAAGTATTGCGAAATTTCTATCAAATTGTGTCAGTTCCAGTGCAGTCACCGTTTTGACCTCGTTTTTTTTGGTAGAAATCGTAAATACACACAAAGGATCGTAAACAAACGTATATCCCGTCCCTAAGGAGTTCGCTTGCATGTTCACCCACGTCAAATCCACGATTAGACACATCGTTCCCGATGACTTGCGAGGTCGCTCCTTAATGAAGGTGGTCTATGTCGTCTTAGAGCCGCAATACCAAAGTGCGCTCACGGCAGCAGCCAAGTCAATTAATAAAAACCATGCCAGTTTGGCTGTTGAACTGAGTGGCTATTTGCTCGAAGAATTGCGCTCTCCTGAGAACTATGAGGCCTTGCAAGCTGACCTTGCCGTTGCGAATATCTTTATTGGCTCTCTGATTTTTATTGAAGACTTGGCCGATAAGGTAGTCGAAGCGGTACAGCCCCACCGCGATCACCTCGATGTGGCAGTGGTGTTCCCCTCCATGCCCCAGGTGATGCGCCTTAACAAAATGGGCAGCTTCACCATGGCGAATTTGGGTCAGTCGCAAAGTGCGATCGCACAGTTCATGCGGAAGCGCAAAGAGCAGCAGGGTGCTTCGTTCCAGGATGGCATGTTGAAGCTGCTCAGAACGCTGCCCAAGGTACTCAAGTATTTGCCCGTCGATAAAGCCCAAGATGCTCGTAACTTCATGCTCAGCTTCCAGTATTGGCTGGGCGGTTCTGAAGATAACCTCGAAAACTTCCTGCTGATGCTGGCGAACAAATATGTACCCGCCCTGGAGGGTAAGGTGCAGTTCTCAGATCCGGTCACCTACCTTGAGACGGGCATTTGGCATCCGCTGGCAATGGAAATGTTCAGTGATGTTAAAGAGTATCTGAACTGGTTTTCTTCTCGACGGGATATTCCTGAAGCGCTCCGCGCCCCCGATGCGCCCACGGTGGGTCTAATTCTGCAGCGAACCCATTTGGTGACGGGAGATGATGCTCACTATGTGGCGACGGTACAGGAGCTAGAATCTCGTGGCGCCAGGGTGATTCCCGTGTTCGCCAGTGGCCTCGATTTCTCGAAGCCCGTGGAAGAGTATTTCTATGATCCGGCCTCTGACGGCAAAACGATTGTGGATGCGGTGGTCTCCCTAACCGGCTTTGCCCTCGTCGGGGGTCCGGCCCGTCAAGATCACCCCAAGGCGGTGGAAGCGCTGACGAAGCTGAATCGGCCTTATATGGTGGCGCTGCCGCTGGTGTTCCAAACTACCGAGGAATGGGAAGAGAGCGATCTCGGTCTGCACCCGATTCAGGCGGCGCTGCAGATTGCGATTCCTGAACTTGATGGTGCCATTGAGCCGATTATTCTGTCGGGTCGTGATGGAGTAACAGGACGTGCGATCGCACTTCAAGATCGCATCGAAATGGTGGCCCAACGGGCAATGAAGTGGGTCAACCTGCGCCACAAAAAACGAGCAGATAAAAAGCTCGCGATCACGGTCTTCAGCTTCCCGCCTGATAAAGGCAATGTGGGCACTGCAGCCTATCTGGATGTTTTCGGTTCTATCCATAAGGTGATGGAAACCCTCAAAGAAGAGGGCTATTCCATTGAAGGGATGCCTGAGACTTCGGAAGAATTGATGCTAGAGATTCTTCATGATGCCCAGGCCCAATACAACAGCCCTGAGCTGAATATCGCCCACCGGATGTCGGTAAGTGAGTATGAGTCTCTGACACCCTACTCTCAGCGGCTAGAAGAATCTTGGGGCAAGCCACCAGGGAACCTCAACAGCGACGGCCAGAACCTGCTGATCTTCGGGAAACACTACGGCAATATTTTCATCGGCGTTCAGCCTACCTTTGGTTACGAAGGTGACCCAATGCGGCTGTTGTTCTCCCGTTCTGCAAGTCCGCACCACGGGTTTGCCGCTTACTACACCTACCTAGAAAAAGTATGGCAGGCCGATGCGGTTCTTCACTTCGGCACCCACGGCTCTCTAGAATTTATGCCCGGAAAGCAAATCGGGATGTCTAACGACTGCTACCCCGATACGCTGATTGGGAATATTCCGAATCTGTATTACTACGCGGCTAACAACCCGTCCGAGGCGACTATTGCCAAACGACGCAGCTACGCCAGCACGATTAGCTACCTCACGCCTCCAGCAGAGAATGCCGGTCTTTATAAGGGGCTAAAGGAACTCAGTGAGCTGATTGGTTCTTACCAAACCCTCAAAGATAGTGGTCGCGGTGTGGCGATTGTCAACACGATCATGGATAAGGCCCGTCTCTGCAATCTCGATCAGGACGTGAACCTACCGGACGTTAATGCTGAGACGATGTCTGCTGAAGAGCGCGACACCATCGTGGGCAAGATCTACATCAAGCTCATGGAGATTGAGGCCCGTCTGTTGCCCTGTGGCCTCCATGTGGTGGGTAAACCGCCTACCGCTGAGGAGGCGATCGCAACCTTAGTCAACATCGCCAGCCTCGACCGAGAAGAAGAGGGTATCGTTAGTCTGCCTAGTTTGATTGCCCGTAGTGTGAATCGTGACCGAGAAGAGATTTTTCATAATAGCGATCGCGGTATTCTCGAAGACGTGGAGCTACTCAACTCCATTACTGAAGCCACCCGCGCCGCCGTATCGGCTCTCGTCCAAACCCAAATTGATGCAGAGGGACGGGTTTCGCGCCTATCGCCGCTGAGACTGTTTAACTTCGGCAAGAAGCAAGAACCGTGGGTGAAAGCCCTCGCTGAAGCAGGCTATCCCAACGTGGATGAAGAAACCCTGCAGCCGCTGATTGAATATCTAGAGTTCTGCCTTAAACAGGTCGTGGCCGATAACGAAGTGGGTGCGCTGATTCAAGCCCTCGAAGGCGAGTACGTCCTTCCTGGTCCTGGCGGTGACCCAATCCGTAACCCAGATGTGTTGCCCACGGGTAAGAATATTCATGCCCTTGATCCGCAGGCCATTCCCACAGCAGCGGCGGTTCAGTCTGCCAAAATCGTTGTAGATCGCCTATTGGAACGCCAGAAGCTTGAGAACAATGGCGAGTGGCCGGAGTCGATTGCTCTGGTTCTCTGGGGCACAGACAACATCAAGACCTACGGTGAATCTCTCGCTCAAGTCATGTGGATGGTGGGGGCTAAGCCCATGCCCGACGCCCTCGGTCGCGTCAACAAGATTGAGCTGCTGTCTTTGGAGGAGCTGGGTCGCCCTCGCATTGACGTGGTCGTGAACTGCTCCGGTGTGTTCCGAGATTTGTTTATCAACCAAATGGCGCTCTTGGACAAGGCCGTCAAGATGGCGGCGGAAGCCGATGAACCATTAGAGATGAACTTCGTTCGCAAGCACGCCCTCAAGCAGGCCGATGATCTAGGCGTTAGCCTCCGGCAGGCTGCGACACGGATTTTCTCCAATGCATCGGGTTCCTATGCTGCCAACGTCAACCTAGCGGTGGAAAACAGCAGTTGGGACGAAGAGGCCGAACTGCAAGAAATGTACCTACAGCGCAAGTCCTTTGCTTTCTCTTCTGATAACCCTGGCGACATGGATCAGTCACGGGAAATCCTAGAGGCTTCCCTGAAGACAGTAGATGCCACCTTCCAGAATCTAGATTCTTCTGAAATCAGCCTCACGGACGTGAGCCACTACTTTGACTCGGATGCGACGAAGGTAGTGTCTAGTTTGCGAGACGATAAGAAAAAGCCCAATGCCTATATTGCTGATACAACGACCGCCAATGCCCAGGTGAGATCGCTCTCAGAAACTGTCCGTCTCGATGCCCGAACCAAGCTCCTTAATCCCAAGTGGTATGAGGGCATGCTCAGCCACGGCTACGAAGGAGTGCGTGAGCTATCCAAGCGATTGGTCAATACAATGGGCTGGTCGGCGACAGCGGGTGCGGTGGATAACTGGGTTTACGAGGATGTGAATACCACGTTTATCGACGATGCTGAAATGCGTCAGCGGCTGATGAATCTCAATCCGCACTCGTTCCGTAAGGTGGTCAGTACCCTGCTGGAGGTCAACGGTCGCGGCTACTGGGAGACCAGTGAAGAAAACCTCGATCGCCTCCGGGAGCTGTATCAAGAGGTTGAAGACAAGATTGAAGGGGTTGAATAAGTCCCATTTTTGATTGAGTTTTGAGTAACGCCCTGCCAGTTGGTGGGGCGTTGCTTTTAGAATAAGGATAATTATGGTAGGCAGAATTACCCTCCTAAAAACTTAGGCACGGCCAATGATGACATACACAGTAAATCTCAAGCCAGCACTTGAATTAACAGATGAACAGTTCTGGCAAATTTGCGTTGCTAATCGAGATCTGAAATTTGAGCGTAGTGCTGCTGGAGAGTTAATTATTATGCCCCCAACTGGCGGAACGACTGGAAATTGCAATAGCCGATTAAATCAGCAGCTATGCAACTGGTCTGATAGAGACGGAACGGGCGTCGTCTTTGATTCATCGACGGGCTTCAAGCTACCCAATGGTGCAGATCGATCACCAGATGCTGCTTGGGTTCGCAAGGAACGCTGGGATGCTTTGACAATCGAACAACAGGATCGGTTTGTGCCACTCTGTCCTGATTTTATAGTGGAGATTTTATCGCCGAGTGATAGTCTCAAGGCTACTCAGTTAAAAATGCAGGAATATTTAGACAACGGATCTCAGTTAGGACTGTTGATTAACCGTAAGTTAAAGCAAGTTGAGATTTATCGTCCTGATCAGTCGGTTGCGGCGTTAGATAATCCACAAACTGTATCTGGCGAACCGCTATTGCCTGGATTTACTCTCAAGCTTAAATCTATCTGGTGAAGCATGGTTCGTTATTTAATGCGATCGCTCAGCGGAACTGTCCGTGTGGATGCCCGCACGAAACTCCTCAATCTTAAAAAGACACTATTTTTGTCTGTGCCTACCATTACTCTCGTTTTTGCGGTTAGTGTTAGGATTTCTGCTACTCTCGAAGTCCCGCAAGATCAGGTTGTCGATTTGGCTCAAAATTCTAGTCTTGATGCAAGAATTCTGCGAGTTGAGAACGGTTTGTCTTCGCAGAACAGCAAAAGTGAAGCGCCAAACGCCACGTTTAAACTCATTGACCGGATGAAATTTTATAAAACACCTGGTGTCAGCGTTGCGGTTATTAATGATGGAAAAATTGAATGGGTGCGTGGCTATGGAGTGCAAGAAGCAGGAGGGAACAAGCTAATAACCCCAGAAACACTGTTTCAGGCCGCATCAATTAGTAAACCTGTTACCGCAATGGCTGTTCTGAAGCTTGTACAAGAAGGGAAATTAGATCTCGATGCGGATGTGAATAAAACACTTATTTCATGGAAAGTTCCCAACAACCGTTTTACTCAAACTCAGAGAGTAACGCTGCGGAACTTATTGAGTCATAGCGCTGGTCTGACAGTTCATGGTTTTCGTGGATATAGTGCAGGTGAGCAAGTGCCCACTCTTCTTCAAATCCTTGATGGTACAAAACCCTCCAATTCAAAAGCAATTAAAGTCAACAGCAAGCCAGACAGCACATTTAAATATTCTGGCGGCGGCTACGTTGTTATTCAGAAGCTGCTCTTGGATTTTACGGGACAACAATTTGATGCGTTTATGAAAGACACCGTCCTTGACAAATTGGGAATGGCAAATAGCGCCTATCAGTAACCCCTACCGGAGTCCAACCGAGCATTGGCCGCCTCTGGGCATGATCCACAAGGAAAAATGATAAAAGGGGCTTGGCATACTTATCCAGAAATGGCAGCGGCTGGATTGTGGACAACACCTTCTGACTTGGCACGGTTTGCGATCGCAATTCAACAATCTGCTAACGGCAAGCCGAGTAGCGTTCTCAATCAGCAAATGGCTGACGAAATGCTGACACCACAAACTGGAGGATGGGGTCTTGGTTTTGAGTTACCAGGGAAGGGGGAATCCGCTCGATTTTCTCATGGCGGCGCAAATGAAGGATTCCAATGCTTAATGATTGCCTACAAAAATACTGGACAGGGCGCTGTAATAATGACCAATTCAGATCAGGGTTTTGCATTGGCGCTAGAAATCCTGAAGAGCATTAGCAAAGAATATGGCTGGCAGAATTGACTGCCGCAGCCTGAGTACGAGCCGTATTGACCTGCATCCGTTTTGCCAAAGATGTCTAGGGGCAAGCTTTCTAACACGCGTGTTCAGGGCCGACTACACCATAGAAGCAATCAAAGTCAGTGTAGATCAGCTCCGAACATGGCGAATAATCATCTTATAGAACGTGTCATTCACTTTAGAGCGCACAGGTAAAGGAGGCTGCTGCCGCAAGTGCTGCAGCGGTTCGGACATGATTCCAGAAGGTCCACTTGCTAGATAGTTGCTCCATAGCCTAGCGGCTTCAGCGCTATTGGGTGTCACCGCTTCTAGAGCATCATTCATGGGCACATTGAACAACATCGTTACCAGCAATGTACCGACGAGATAGAGCAGACTCCCGACGAAAAGATAGACGGCCCCCGGTTGCTGCTTCTCGAACAGCGAAGAAATACCCAGGAAGAGGCAAATGGTAGACGTGCCCAAAAATACCGTCATAAACCAAGGGTTGATCACCGTAATATTAATCGCTTGCATCGCAGCAATGCCCTGAGCCGACTGGAGCCGTCCGAGTGCGCTCATCACAAACGTCGAGAAGGCAAAGAAAATGCCTGCCACCAACCCACAGCCTAGAGCAGAGGACAGCTTCAATGAAAAGAATAATGAGTTTGACATGGTGATGTCTCCTTGAAGAATTACGTTCGTTCAGCAGATGAAAAAATGGGTTCACAAAGAAATCAGTACGACAGACCGGGCGTCATACGCAGGTACGACCTATCCCTCAACTGCTTCAGCATGAAGTCAGCGACATCGGCTCTAGAAATTTTGAGCGTGAGTCGCCGCTCTTTGCCTGAGAAGCCATGCTGGTATGCGCCGGTTTGCTCCCCATCGGTAAAGGCTGCAGGGCGAACAATGGTCCAATCGAGATGACTTTGCTTGACGTAGTGTTCTTGACTGACGTGATCGGCAAAGACTGAACGCAACAGCAGACCAAACATGATGCGCTTCCAGAAGAAATCTAGATTGCCCCAACTCTCGTCTACCCCTAGGGTCGATTGGCAGATAAACCGGCGAACGGACGCTTTCTCCATTGCCTGAATAATGTGTCGTGTACCTTCTGACCGAATCATGCCCTTCCGTCCGGCCCCGATGGAGCACAGCACTGCGTCTTGACCTTGGACCGCACGGGCCACCGATGAAAGATTCAGGATGTCGCCCTGGATAACCATCAGATTTTCATGCTCTTGCTCGACCTTCTCAGGGTTCCGAGTAAAGGCTGTAACAAGGTGCCCCTGGGCCAGCGCATGTTCAACAAGCTGATGTCCAATGCTGCCGGTGGCTCCGAAAATAAGTAGTTTCATTTTCAAGCTCCAATAATGGGTTGACAGTGTGTCAATTGACACACTGTCAACCCTAAGTCATGCTTTACAGTGTGTCAAGAAAAAAGTTTTACAGGTATGTCAAGCCAAGGAATTGAGACGCGTACTCGCATTCTTGTAGCCACCCAGAAGCTCATGGAAGAGCATCGTGGCAAGGGGGTAAATATGAGTGAGATCGCAACGGCTGCAGGCATCTCGCGGCAGGCGGTCTACTTACACTTCAGTTCGCGGGCAGATTTACTGGTGGCCACGACCCGTCACATGGATCAGGTCTTAGGGATCGACGAACGCTTGACGGCTTCAAGGGCAGCAACGACTGGCGTGGAGCGCCTTGAAGCCTATATCGAATGCTGGGGAAGCTACATCCCGGAAATTTATGGGGTGGCGAAGTCGCTACTAATTATGCAAGAAATAGATGAAGCGGCAGCGAAAGCCTGGAGTGACCGGATGCTGGCGATGAGGGAAGGATGTCAAGCGGCTATTGAGGCACTTCAGCGTGACGGAACGCTGGTGACTGCGTGGAGCATAGAAGAAGCAACCGATCTGTTCTGGACCATGCTCTCGGTGCGGAACTGGGAACAGCTCACGTTTCAATGTGGTTGGACAACGGCGCAGTATATCAATGGGATTCAAGCGCTATCGAAGCGTACCTTTGTGAAAGACCCTTAGCAGGGGTTGTTTCTCAATGTCACCACACGTACCCCTTGCATCGCCCTCTATGCAGAAGTCATTGGTGCTGCCGCAAATTCCATCAGCGACTCCACCGCCTAATATTAATCACCAGCGGTTGAGTCTTTCGTCATTTTTGTAATACGACTTTTAATTAGCGAAAGTCGAGATTTCGCAGGACCGACACTGAGCTAAAAAATCTCTACAGTAGATAGCTCAATTGATTCGTTAATATTATTTTTCTAGAGAAATATTTGTGATTATAAAACGCATGAAATTGTCATATTGGTGAGCTTTGAAACAGTTTTCTAACACTGAATGGTGATATCTTGGAAGCTATCCGTGGGGGAAATTTAATATGACTAGCAGCGCAGGGGTAATGCTGACTCAAGATAGCTTGAGTCAATTTGATGATTCTAACTCGATGATTGTGGAACAGTTTAGAGCGCAACTATTGAGTGCGAAGCGTTCAATGCATCAGAATTATCCGTGGGTAGTGGTGGCACCTATCGGTAAGGCAGCAACGTTGATGTCGGTCTACAACACCTTGAAAACACAAGGCTTGTTTGATGATTGGTCAGGAGAGTTCTTTAACTTGCGCCAAGATTCGGGGGCCTGTGTGCTGGCGTTGATGCCTTAAACGGCCCTTGACTGAAGAGTGATCTAGGGTGTCAATCTTAGTTCTTGCAGTATCTGTGTTGCTTACGTCGATCGACGTCGCGACTGGTTCTAGCTTCTACCGTACCGGCTTCTCAATATCCTGAATACACTCAGAATTGTCTGAAAGACACTTGATGGTGTTCTCACGACCCCGACCAATGTTGTTCCTGTCGTAGCTTTACCAAGTCCCGCCTAGCGGTGTTCAACATCGATACAAAACTGAATTATCTCAATCGATAGTCTTGCTCAAAGCCTCTCAATCATGTCCAACACCACAATCAAAATTCTTTTAGTTGAACAGAATTCGGCTGAATATTGTCTAATTCGGCCGTTATTGCAGAAAAGTTTTGGCACCCAGCTTGAACTCATGACCTTAGAACATTTAAATGGTGCCTGCACCTGCTTAGATTCAAACCGCTTTGACGTTTGTTTATTAGATCTGAATCTCCCAGATAGAGCAGAATTGGACAGGCTATTGATATTGCACAAAAAAAATCCTCGACTACCGATTGTATTGCTGACCCATCTTGAAGAGGAAGATTTCGCCATCCAAGCGTTACAACTAGGGGCACAGGATTATCTTGTCAAAGAACATGTGAATCAAACTTGGTTGAAACGAGCCATTTACTCTGCCATTGAACGGGTGAAATTAGTAGAGAAGATTCAAGCCAGTGAGCGGCAAATGCAGCAATTATATCTGCTGCTCCAAGCTCGTATTAAAAGGCGAACTCATGCCATCCAAAAAATGCATCAGCAAGTGCAAGCGTTGAAAACGATCTCTTTAATTGATTCCCTGACCCAAATTACAAATCGCTTAGGGTTTGATACAAGGCTAGAACAGGAGTGGATTCGAAACGTTGCTAACGATACGCCACTATCGTTAATTATGATTGATATTGACTTTTTTAAGCAATTTAATGATACCTATGGTCACTTGGAAGGGGATCATTGCTTAAGACAAGTTGCCCAATGCATTCAAGATGGACTCCATCGACCTCGGGATTTAGTCGCTCGTTATGGGGGAGAAGAGTTTGGGGTCATCCTCCCAGAAACTTCAGAAAGGGGAGCCAGTCGTCTAGCAGAGAGGATTTGCGAAAATATTAGGGCTTTGGAGATTACCCACGTGACTTCTCCCATTGGTAACCGAGTAACGATTAGTTTAGGAATTGCCACCACTATTCCTGATGTTAGCGAACGACCACAGACCTTAATCCGTAGAGCTGACCATGCTCTCTATCAAGCGAAAGCTGGAGGTCGAGATCGTTCGGCACTCTATCAACTAGATCCACTTTCTGACCCGAACTGTGTGGCGGAACTCATTGCTAGGGATTCTGAAAGTACCTTACCTCCTCCCTAATCAATGACATTCTCTAACTCATGAGCGCTAAGCACTTTTGGGGCAACTAGTAGGAGCACCGGACTCTACAACAAAGAATGGTGTTTGTTTATAGCTTCCATCAATGCGAGCTTTCAGCATCATGAAAATCACACATAAAGTGCCAGATAAAACTCCGGCTGATTTTGGCTTATCTGCCCCAATCGCAGATTCGACATTGACGTGCATACGAGCAAGTCCGAATGAGCGGTCTAACGAATTGTGATCTGAACTCAAGCAGTTATGAATTAAACCCACAAAAGATGTGGTGATGTTAGAGGGGGTATTTCCGATCGGTGTATTACAACAAGAGGCATACCATCGCAGCAGACCCTTCGCTGTAAGACGAATACAGCTTAGGTTCTCAACACCTTCGGTAAATGTGACTGCTTCTAAATTAGTTTGTGTCCAGAAAATTTGCCCATGCCTCTGCCATTGAGAGAGGAAGCAATGAGGAAATTTTTAAGCCAGTGGTTGTCATAAGCAAAGCCATTAAGGTCTCTAAAGGGAGAGCAGGTAAAAGCGCAGTCCCCTTGAATCTTTTGGCAATAGGGATGAAAATTCCACAACAGAGCCA
>JBHJNL010000054.1:0-11472 GCA_050330855.1 Thermosynechococcaceae cyanobacterium
TCTCCAAAGGCGATTCGACCGACCTGCTGTGCGTGAATCAGTATTGGGTTGTCCAATTTTATTCGAGTCCTAACTCTTCAAACCCAGTCTAGGAGGACTTGTGTGTACACGGTAGCCCCTGTAAAGTCATTCAATTAGAGACTTGCTCATAAGATTCTGGTTCAATATCGGGCACTTTAGCCAAGACGGCATCATAAGCGGCCCGACTGCCTCGACTCGCCATCTCTTCAAGATACGTCTCAGTCGTCAACGCTGATATCTTCTCAGCTACCGCCGTTGCAATGAATTGATCAACAGAAATACCATCTTGCTGAGCAAGCATCTGCAAGCTTTTGTAGAGTGACTCTGGCAGTTGTACGCTGAGGTTACTCATGATTGCTCCCCAAGAGATTGCAGGAATTTGCTTGGGCTAATAGTTTGCAGCCCAAACCGCTCAATACCGATAAAGTCGCGGACATTATACGTCACTACGCTATCACATCCAGCTTTGACGGCTAGTTCTAGCACCATATCGTCTTCAGGATCAGATAAAAAAGGTCGCCACAGAAAGAAAATGCGATGACGAGTTGCAATTGAACAATGGAACTCGAGTACCGTTTCGATATCGTCTGCAGTGATATAAAGATTGGGCAACTCTCGGAGCAAGACTTCTCGATACTCAAGCACCAAAGGAACAGAAAGGTGAATATCGAAGCAACCTGTCCCTACTAATTGAAGTATTTGAAAGGCACTCCCGCGTCTTGAGCGAAGACCTGCAATGAGAATATTCGTGTCAAGCACAACCTGTGGGACAGCCATCCCAGCATCATAAGTGTTCCTCCCCACTTTTGCAGTTCAAAAGCTGAGCCATCTGCGCTTCAAGTTCACCCGCTTCAAGGACACCAGATTTTACGGCGACCTTCTCTAAAGCAGTAACCCAGCATTGATAGTAATCCCATTCGGGGTCGTCGAGATCGTGGGTGGCTTCCCATTCACCGATGGTTTCAATCAGGGTTTGCCGGAAGTCTTCCCATTCGTAATGGCCTTGCTTAGAAAGTGCGATCGCAACTCCAAAGGCCATCTTTTCCCAATCGCGGTCAAAGTGCAGGTGTCCATCCTGACGCGGCGGCGCTTCCTCTGGGGAACCCATCAAACTGGTGGCTGCAAAATGCTCAAACTTGGTAAACATGCTAAGCCGCCTTCACCGTAGCTACACCCATCATTGCCTCTGGGGTCAGCAACGCCGCTAACTGCTCTTCACTCATGCCCTCGGTTCCAGCAGGACGCATGGGTAACACCCACCACCGAATCTGGGCGCTGCTGTCCCACACTTTGACTTGAACAGAGTCAGCCAGCTTGACGCCAAATTCAGAGAGAACCTTACGCGGCTCTCGCACCACCCGCGCCCGAAAAGTGGGGTCTTTAAACCAGTAGGGTGGCAATCCTAGGGTCGGCCAGGGATAGCAGGAGCAGAGGGTACAGACAATCACGTTATGCACCTCCGGGGTATTTTCTGCAATTCGCATGTGTTCGCCTTCGGCACCCGACATGCCTTCGGGGAAGTCCATTTTTTCGCAGGCGGCATTGCAGTCTTTGAGCAGGAGTGCTTTGAACTCTGGATCGACCCATGCCTTCGCGACAATCTTGGCTCCGTTGAATGGTCCCATCTCGGTTTCAAAGTAGCCGAGAATATTGTTCACGGTGTCGCCAGTGATAATGCCTTTCTCGATCAGCAATGACTCTAGAGCTTTCACCTTCGCGGCGCTGAAGGTCTCTCGGTCAGCACCATATTTAAATCCTGGATAGTTACTGGGCATCGGAATCTCCTTTAGACCGCTTCTACGTAAACTTCAAAAATATCGTTGTAGTAAACGACATTGGATTCAGAGACTGACTGATCCCATAGGTCTTCTGGTTTGAAGGCCAGACTGTAGACCGGCATGGGGGTGCCGATGCCGTCTTCTGTGGGGAAGAAGTAGGTAAATGCACCCTCGTAGACTTTGACAACCTCAGCAATACGACCTTTTAAGTTTCCTGGCAAACGGCTGTGGGCACCTGGGGAGACGTTTTTGATCTTGACGCGATCGCCCACTTTGAATTTTGCAGGGGCAGGTTGCGATCGCATCGGGGAATCGCCTTCCCGCAGGTACTTCTCAACTTGGGTATCGATTTTAGAATCACCTCCCTTGGGCAGTGGTGCTTCTGCTTTGGTACTGTCTGCTAGAAACTCGGCAGTGCGGGCATCGAGTTCTTCTTGGGTGATGTAGCCTTCTTCGACAAAGAAGCCAGAAATGCCACCTAGCCACTTTTCGTAATAGCGGATTCGGAAGTACTCAAAGGGATGCATTCCTTCTGCGCCCATTCGCAGGTGGCCCCAAGTCCAAAAGCTTTTGAATTTAGTGGGTACCTTTTCAATGTCGTATTTGGGGAGCGAGGTGTTGAGATGGTTACTGAGGGCCATCATGGCAGTGTGAATGCCAAAGATACGTTTTTCCCAGGGTTCAACGAAAACCTCTGTTTCAGGGGTGATGGGGTCTAGCCCCTCTAGCCCGCCAAGGTTGTGCTGTAGTTTCATTGGTTTGCCTTGTTTTTAATCAAACGGTGTTCAAGCGTGGGCGTAAGCCTGGGCAAAACAGTCCTGGAACCCTGCCCGAAGTTCGGCTTCATCTAAATTTCTGCCGATGAAGACCAGCTCATTTTTACGAGTCTCATCAGGTCGCCAGGGCTGGCCGGGTCTGCCATCTAGGGTCATGTGGACGCCCTGAAAGACGAATCTGCGCTCGGCGTTATCTACGTCGAGAATGCCTTTCATGCGGAAAATGTCTTGGCCTTTGGCCTGTACCAGTTGATTCAGCCAGCGATTGAGTTTGTCGCTGTCTACTGTGCCGGTTTCTGTGATCGCAACGGAATAGACGGACTCGTCATGCTCGTGGGCTTCTTCGTCTAAGAACTCTGGGTCAATGCTGAGGGCATTTTTGAGATCAAAGGCTTGGACGCTTAGGATGCTATCTAAAGAGATATTGCAGTTTTGAGTTGGGTGGAGGGTTGCGATCGCATTCATTCCCCTAACCTTTGACTCCAACTCTTCCAGCGCCTCAGCAGAAACCAAATCCGTCTTATTGAGCAAGATCACATCAGCAAAGGCAACCTGCTCTTGAGCTTCACTACTATCCCAATGCTCTCCAATGTATTTGGCATCCACCACGGTAACAACAGCATCTAACTGTGTTTGCCGTAGCATCACTTCATCGACGAAGAAGGACTGAATCACGGGAGCCGGATCGGCGAGGCCAGTGGTTTCAATGACTAGGTGATCAAAGCGATCGCACCGCGTCATCAAGTCACTAATCATACGGATCAGGTCACCCCTAACGGTGCAGCAAATGCAGCCGTTATTCATCTCTAGAATTTCTTCATCGGCATTGAGTACCAATTGATGATCGATACCCACTTCGCCAAACTCATTGACGATCACTGCGATCTTTTTATCGTGTTCTTCGGTGAGAATGCGGTTGAGCAGCGTGGTTTTGCCCGCGCCCAAATAGCCGGTGAGGATTGTTACAGGGACTTTCTGAACTAATGCCATGAATGTGATGCCTCGCTGTTTGCTGTCTCTCTGAACTGCGCTGTCTGGAGCGTTCTGAACTACGGCATGAGTTCTGCGTTGGCCCCCCCCCGCCCCCCAATTCTGGGGGGAGATTGCTAAAGATTGGGGTTGTCTCCCAAACATGGGGATAGGATTGAGTGCAGAATCTTGAGGATTTTCCATGGTTTGTATCTTGATCCAGTTTGGATAAGAGAACGGGGTGTGGGTCAGTTCCCCCCAGAATTGGGGGGCTAGGGGGGCCAGTGCAATACCCGCAGTATTCATACCAAAGTCACCTCAATACTTTGCTAATTACACAGTGCTAATCCGAAATCCAATGGTCCGATTCAGTGCTGTTTCGAGATACCCAGACCGACTTGCCGAGCGAATCTTAGTCGGTGTGTCTAGCCAGCCCCCACCTCGAATGGCGCGCATTTGAGAACCCTGAGCGAGTGCATTTTTCGGTACCCTCCGATATTCACGGGACCAGCAATCGCTACACCATTCCCAGACATTACCGTGCATGTCATGAAGTCCAAAGGCATTGGGCGAGAAATGTCCCACAGGTAACGTGGACTGACGATATTCACCTGCGGCTTCAGCTCGGTAGGTGGCGGTGCCGATGTAGTCCGCTAGCTGACTGGTAATCGTTTCTCCGGTATGAAAGGGCGTTTTTGTTCCGGCACGACAGGCATATTCCCATTGGGCTTCGCTGGGGAGCTGGTAATGGCGACCCGTGTGTTTAGAGATGCGATCGCAAAACTCAACAGCCTCCAACCACGAAACACTCTCCACTGGTCGATCCTGGCCTTGAAAATGAGAAGGGTCTGGATCGAGGTCGCGCTTTACCTTGGGCAAAGCCGCCACCGCCGCCCACTGTGCCTGGGTAATGGGATGTTTGCTTATATAGAAAGATGGCAGTTTGACCCGATGGCTTGGCAGGTCATAACCTTGGGAATCCATCTTGGAGTTGGATGATCCCATTGTGAATTTGCCGGATGCGATCGCAACCATCTCCAACGATTTAGCACCGTTGATCGCCTCTGGGAAATACTTCGCTTGGTGCGTTTGACGCTGCTTAATAGTTCCGGTTTGATCGACGGTGGAAACGTCAAACTCAAAGGTGTTTAAGCCCAAGGGGTTTTGACTCTTGGGTTGAATCAGGGCCAATGCGCGATCTTGAACCGCCAGCATCAAACCCGCACCCCCCGCATACTGCAGAAATATTCTCCGCTTCATGACCTCTCAACTCCTTCAAACACACAACAATATCTTCAGAATTGGGAACAGCGAAGCTATCCCAAAATGACGGAAGAAAGGAAGGTTGCCCCGACGCCACAAATCGCAAAGCCTGCAAATCGCAGCGGTAACTCTGGCATCTGATGATGCTTGAGGATGGCTCGACCGATGGCGCTCATGCTCAGTGCGATCGCAAGTTGAATCACGGTAAATCCCGTCAGGTATGCGACTAAAGGCGTCATATCAGCCCCCACAATTGCTTCCCCGTAGGCATAGCCATGAAAGATGCCTGCTACAGCACCCAACCCCGCCACCAGCTTCCAGTTCGGACTTTTCTTCAGGGCCAACAAAACCCCAAACAGCAGCACCGAAGCAGCAATAAAGAATTCAGGGGCTGGTAAATCTAAACTTTGTAGGTGAATTCCAGTGCCAGCCAAGCCTGCAATCGCAAAGGCAACCGGAATCATAATGCCTTGACGACTCAGGGCAGCTAACAGCCCTGCCGCGATTACAAACGCAAAGTGGTCTAAACCGATGACCGGGTGGGCCACACCCGACATCAAGCCCTCAAAGAAATTAGACGGTAGCCGTCCACCGAGGGGGTGGTGGGCTAGGGCCGCAGGGGCAAGGGTTAAGAGTCCTAGTGTGGAGAGTGCGATCGCACCTAGAGGACGGACCCACCGAAGAGACCCGGCTCTTTTTTGATTAGAAACAATAAAAGTTGGCAAACTCAGCATCGGCAATTCCCAGCGTAGTTAGGGCATTTACAGAGTGGAGAAACTAAAGCGTTTGACGCTGCATTGCCCCCCAGCCCCCCAATTCTGGGGGGAGAATACAAAAACGTTGGATCAAGTTATTTACGGTTTACTTCGTTCATTCAAGTCATCTTGTTTTGATTTCAGCCCTGCATTGGCTCTCTAAGTTCCCCTACTTGTGTAAGGTAAGAAAGTCGCTCAGCGGCTTTAGGCCAATGGATGGATACTCCAACGTTCTAGATGGGGCTACTAAATGCAGCATTCTATGGGGGCAGCAAAATATATATTCTCTCCCCCCAGAATTGGGGGGCCGGGGGGGCCAATGCAGAACATTGTGCATACGAGACAGGACTCTTGTACATAGGCGCTTGAGATAGAAAACTACCATTTCTTATAGGGCAAAAACTTCCCGCACATGGTCACCTTGACCCGATCTCCCTTCGGATCGGGCACCTTGTCCACTTCAATCGAAAAATCAATGGCGCTCATAATGCCATCGCCGAACTTCTCATGGATGACAGCCTTCACCGGCACCCCATACACCTGCATGATTTCGTAAAAGCGATAAATCAATGGATCCGCCGGAATCGTTGGATCTAACCCACCTTTCATTGGAGGCTCTGTTAGCGCGTCTGCCATCTCGGAGGGTAAGCCTAACATTTCAACAATCTTGCTGGCCTCTTCGGGGCCAGCGCTAGCCTGACGGTAGATTACCGAAGCAATCCAAGTCTCATCGTAGCCGACGACCTTTTCTAGCTCTTCAAAGGTGATGCCTTTGGCCTTTTTGGCCGCTAAGAGCTTTTCGGTAATTTCGGCGGTCATAGTTAATCGTCCTTTTGCGTATCGGTAGGGGAAGTTTGAATGCGAGACTGCTCGACATAGCGAGTCTCGCGGTAGAGATGGGCCTCCATTTCAGTCCGCAGGCCATCGTAGGCGGGATGGTGTTCGACTGAGTTGCGATCGCGCGGTCTTGGGAACGGCACATCTAAAATCTGGGCAATCTTAGCCGCAGGGCCACGGGTCATCATCACAATCTTGTCCGAGAGCAACAGCGCCTCATCAATACTGTGGGTAATCATAATCACCGTCTTGCGATGCTGCTCCCAGATGCGCTCAATCTCTTCTTGTAGGTAGCCCCGCGTTAGGGCATCTAGCGCCCCAAAGGGTTCATCCATGAGCAAAACTTTGGGGTTGATCGCCAATGCCCGTGCAATGCCGACCCGCTGCCGCATTCCCCCCGACAGCTCATGGGGATGCTTGCGCTCAGCTCCGACCAAATCTACAAGCTCGATATTTTCGCTAACAATTTGTTGGAGCTGAGCCGCTGACAGCTTCGGGTAGACCGTTTCCACCGCAAACTTGATATTGTCTGCCACCGTCATCCAGGGCATCAGACCATAGTTCTGGAACACCATGCCTCGGTCTGGCCCCGGCCCCGTAATCGGTTGATTATCCATAACGACTGTGCCAGTGCTGGCTTCACTCAGTCCGGCAATGATGTTCAGCAACGTCGATTTACCACAGCCTGATGGCCCAATGATCGTCACAAACGTGTTGTGTTCAATATCAAGACTGATGTCATCAATGGCGACAAAATCAGGAGAGTTGCGGCCAAATAGCGATCGCTTGCCATGAAAAACCTTCGAGACCTGACGGAGACTAAGCTGAATGTCAGTAGACGTTTCCATTGCAGGCGCTTTCAAATCAGAAACAGTTTGCATGGATTATGACCGCCCGAAGGAGACAAGGTTTTCAAGGTAGGCAAAAATTTGGTCCAAAATTAGCCCCACCATGCCGATGATGAAAATAGCAACCAAAATATTAGGGATATACAGGTTATTCCACTCATTCCAGATGAAGTAGCCGAGGCCAGTGCCCAGCAGCATTTCTGCCGCCACAATTACCAGCCAAGCAATCCCCATACTGATCCGCAGCCCCGAGATAATGTTGGGCAGTGCGGCAGGAATAATCACCTTAAAAATTGTGCGGAGTCGGGAAGCGCCCAAGGTCTTTGACACATTGAGATAGTCATCGCTGACGTTGGCGACGCCAAAGGCGGTATTGACGAGCGTGGGCCAAATGCTGCTGATCATAATGATGAACACCCCTGTTTTCTCTGAATCTCGGAAGATATAGAGGCCCAATGGCAACCAAGCAAGGGGCGAGATGGGCTTCAGGATTTGAACATAGGGGTTAAAGGCTTTGAATGCGACCTTAGACATGCCAATCAGAATGCCGAGGGGAACGGCAATTAGCGAAGCGGCAATGTAGCCGATCGCAACTCGCCTCAAACTAATCAACAAATTCCAGCCAATCCCAAGATCATTGGGACCGTTATCAAAGAAGGGATTGGTTACCCACCACAACAACTCCTCAATGGTTTTAGAAGCCGTGGGCATTCCCTTAGCGAACAATTTGACATTGGCCCCCACCTCCCAAAACAACAGAAAGAGTCCCAGTGACAAAAGAAACAGCAAAGCTGCTCTGATATTCTCATTGAGCTGAAAAGAGGGCTTTGCGGTGGAGCTAGATAAACTTGAACTTGCGACCATTGAAAACCTCGGCAACTGCTGACAACAGGGCGCATAATGACACGCCGACCTTTCTAGACACCGTATTTATCGATCTGAGCCTTGATGTATTGGTCAGGATTGGCAGGGTCAAAATCATCGAAGGCCAGCTTCTCGGTCCTATAGATTTCCTCTGGCGGAGATTGACCTAGTTCTTTCGACAGTTCACGGGCCAGATCCGTTAAGAAAATATCTGTACCTACTTCGTCATATTTGCCTTCGATCGCCGTTTTCGCCTTGCCGTCCCCCTGCAAATCCCAACGGACGAGCTGCGACGAAATCCAGTTGGCAAAACTCTGCCAGGGGTAGGGGTCAAACCCAATCCGGTCAGGAACGTCGAGGGTATTGCCATTGCCGTCGTCAAACTTGCCTGTTAAAACGGCCTCTACTACTTCTGTGGGCTGATTGAGGAAAGCCCGCTCTGAGATCGCCTTGGCAATCTCAGGGCGGTTGGTGGGATCGTTGGCATATCCGGCGGCTTCGATAATCGACTTGTTCAAAGCCCGGAAGGTATTGGGGTTGGTATCAATCCACTGATCGCTGGCGGCAAAGGCGCAGCAGGGATGGTTGGGCCATAGATCTTTAGTGAGTTTATGGATGAAACCGACTTCTTCAAAGACGGCCCGCTGGTTGAATGGATCAGGCATCAAGTAGGCATCAATATCGCCGGACACCATCTGAGCAATGCTGTCCGGCGGCGGCACGGGACGAATCTTGACATCTTTATCTGGATCTAATCCGCCCGTTGCCAGGTAGTACCTGAGCAATAAATTGTGCATCGAATAGGGGAACGGCACCCCCATCACAAAGCCTTTGAAGTCTGCAGGGCCGTTGACTTTACCTTTATGTTTATTGGCAACGGTGATTGCTTGACCGTTGATATTTTCAATACTGGCAAGCTTGACGCCAAAGGAAGAAGATCCCAATCCGAGGGTCATGGCAATCGGCATGGGGGCGAGCATATGGTAAGCGTCGAGTTCACCTGCAATCGCAGAGTCTCTCACCGCTCCCCAACTGGGCATCTTCACCACTTCAGCATTGAGGCCGTACTTCTTATAAAACCCCAGCGGCTCTGACATAATAATCGGCGTCGCGCAGGTAATCGGGATAAACCCAATCTTGAGATCTGTCTTCTCTAAATCTTTGGGAACCTCTGCAGAATCGCCTGGGGCCGTAGGCGTATCAGAACCGCCGGGTGTACAGCTCGCCAATGAAACTAGGGCCGCCCCGACGGCAACATTCCGCAGAAACTCTCGCCGGGTGACGTTGCTAATGCGTTGAGCATCTGTGAAAAACCGACCCGCCTGCGGACCAAAGGCTGCAGCAAAGGCTTGATCTAAACCGCCGGCAAGCTGAATTAAGTCATTGACGAGGCGTTCTCGTTTGGGGTCACCCTTAGAGACTGTTTTTAGAAAGAGTTGTTTTCTTAGCTCTGTTTGACTGAGCGTATTCGCAAGACCAAAGGTGTCGGGCTTGTATAACCCCATCTTGATCAGGTCATCCACCATATCGACCGGATCACTGGGTAGTGTTTCCATGTACTGCCAATGATCTCGGCTCAGGTGAGAGCCACCGCAGGTTTTACAAAGCTGTTCTAACTCACCGAGACCGCCGTGGTGAGAAGTTAGATTATCCCACTGCTGCGAGGGATTTTTAAACGAAGCTACCGCCATAACTGTTAGGGGTGTTCCTACTATTTGAATTAATTAGACCTTAAGTTTTAGGATGCTTTTGTATTCTTTGATACGAGCTTGGCGAATTTGAAAAACTAGAAGAATCTGTGTAGACATCTTAATAGAAATAAATTTGCTTAATAGATAGTCACTCAGCAAAGTAAATTTTAAAATTGCATATAATATTCAAGGTATTCGTGACCTTAAAACTAGATCTTTAGACCTTGAAACCTTTGCGGGCAAGTTTATCTAAACTTTTTTGTTAGATCTAATTGTAGGGATGTACCGTGATGCTTCAGTGCAGCAGATCTATCATGATCTCAGCTACAAAATAATTTAAGTTGCAGCTAAAGTATGTCTTTTCTAAGGAAAATATTGTTCTTTTTGCTCAGCAAAAATACGCCCAATCAAAAGCAAAAAATCGAAATGGAATGGCTTAGGATTTGCGCTTGTGTGGTGATGATTTTTAGAGAGAGGTACAGATATTATTTTTCTCTTTGTGAAGAGTTTATCAGCCATGCTATCCCTAAGACATTGGATTATCTATGGCAGATATGGGATTTTCTTTCGATCTGTTGTTGAATGTTGCGGCTGTCTGCTGAGTTGAGATCGCCTATGTTAGGGACAGGTGGGCGTTCCGCTTGGTCTTCAATGTGGCGTATTGCTTCCAGGCTGTTGATCTGCATCCAATCTCAAGAGGGCTATGCCTTACCCATAAGTCCTGAAAGCATCTGGCAGTAAGTGATTTTTCCCTATAGTAGGAGAAGTGACTGTATAGGCATACCTCTAAAAGCCATCCAGGCAATTCTGCATTCGCCCCCCAGCCACCCAATTCTGGGGGGCTAGTGCAACACATGAAGAATAGCGAAGCGAAATACGCAGAGATAACAGGCTCGGATGGTCGCGGTTCTAACGGACTACGTCTTAACGCATTAGTTGGGCGTTGTTCTAGATTCTGTTTCTGCCTTTACGCTTGAACATGGCAATGTGCGATCGCACATTGCTTCATTTTTGCCAAGACGCGCCTACAGGGGTTAGATGAGCTGCCCACAGGTTTCTTAGAGGGCGCTCCAGATTTAGCGGTGACAGGTTTCTCAGCCGGCAACACTGTTGAAGAGATTCACGGCAAACTTGTAGAATATTTCGAGAGTGGCTCGTGCTTAGTATGGGTAATTTATCTAGATGGGCAGGATGCGTTGATCTCTCGAATGTCTCAAGAAACAGAGTCCTTGCTCAAACGAAATAATTCTCTAGGCAGAGGAAATATCATGTCAGGATTCAAGCTATCTCTGTCTGAAGTTATTCCAATAAATTACAATTTTGAAATAACAGCTTGGTCATAACCGATATAGTTCTATAATTTGATGCGGTGTCAAGCATTAGTTCATTCATATGGCAGTATATACGGAATATTTCTGTGTAAGATCCCGAATTGAGGTGTATATAAGGAATATTTTCCATATATACACCCGTAATCGTTTCTTATGCCGACTAATTTCCTGATAAGATCCCCTAGAGAGGTATTATCAGGACTAATTCCGTATAATAAGTAGTTAGGCGTGCCTCCTAGTAAGTCCCTTTTTTCCTGCTTTCAGTCTTTTGGTTGCTTTGTTTTCAACATTTGCCTTGCTTTGAGCACAAGCGGTCAGTTGAGGCGCTGAATTTTCTGA
>JBHJNL010000055.1:0-6164 GCA_050330855.1 Thermosynechococcaceae cyanobacterium
GGTCAGATTACTGGAGTATGCTTTGCTCATGACTCACTCGCTGCTGTCTGTTTAACAACTACAGCTTATGGCGAGTGAGCTTTTTTGGTATCAGAGGAGACTTCTCATACATCCTCTAAGGCATCAATATCAAAAACTTCACAAGATAGATTTCACGATTTGGCGATGCTAGGCAAACTGAATGAACCACTAAACCTTGTCCAAAATGATGCTCCTATAGTTGAGGCGGCACTTGAACTCATGCACTCTAACCGGTCGAAAAGGAGTTATTTAGGCTGCGATGATAAAGCGGATGAAACGGGCTGTAATTCTTCACTCGTTGACTGAAGCACTAATTTACCGCCCTTTGCTAACCGATAGACTTTCCCTCGCCACTCAATCTGACGGATAAACCAGGCATAACACCAGATTGCGAAGCTAACGAAATCACGCATGGGAACGAGCCATATTGCGCGTTTTGCCATTGGCTCCTTGAGAACGGTGACCCCCACCGTTTGGGCCATCCCTAACCGCAAGCTCCAAATCAGTGCTAGCAAAACCCAAGCCTGCCAAGCCCCAGAGGTCGCGACCACGACCCCTAAGCTCGTAACAGTCCCGTGGGTAAACAGTAGCCCCAGATATCCCCAAGGTCTAGACACCCTGGTGCAAAGATGCCAGCGCACCTGGCGCTGAACTAAATCTTTCCAAGACTCTGTGGTAATTAGATGATCAATGATGTACTCAGATAGCACCACTTTGTAATTGGCTTGGGCTAATAGAAAGCCAATCTGAAAGTCATCAGCCAAATAATCTGCGATCGCAACAAAGCCACCCACCGATTCAAAGGCACTGGCACGGACCACCACCGTTGGCCCCAACGTGAACTGAAGCCCTTCTAAACGATGGGCAACAATCACACTCGCTAAGTAATCCGTTGAAATACCGAGGGCTTCAAAATTAGCCACGACTCCCTTCGTGATCGGTCGGTAAAGACAGGTGACAGCGCCCACGGTTGGATCCTGCAGAGGCTGAACAATTTGCTGAAGGTAGTTCGGCCCCACTCGTACATCACTATCGGCCAGTACCAGAATGGGATATTTTGCTTGAGCCGCCGCATTGGCAAGATTATTGACCTTTTGGTTTGCTCCAATACTGACATCGCTGATCACCAATTGCAGATCGAGATCAGAATAGTCATGAATAATTTGCTTTACAACAGAGATACAAGGATCTAATGGATTTTGAACACCAAATATAATTTGATATTTTGGATAAATTTGCTGACAGAAAGAAGCCAAATTCTGATAAATATTAAAATCTAGCCCACACAGTGGCTTAATCACAGAAACGGCAGGGTGAAAATCCCGTGATGCCGTCCTACTGACTTTTTTAGAAAAACGTCTTCCCGCATAGATTGCATAGCTATAATACCAAGCTGACACCAAACAAAAGGGTAATAAAACCAAGAGTAAATAGCTGCTATTAATATTAGGCAGAATCATTTCTATACCTTTGTTTCATGAATATGAAATCATGGCTACACCACCCCCAATCATGGCAATCCCCGCCAATCTCCCTGTTGTTATTTTCTCTTTTAAAAACAGATGTGCCCCTAATAGACTAAAAATATAGGTTGATGCAGTAGCGGGACGAATCAGACTGATGTCGGCCCAACTCAGCAATGAAATAAAGATAAAGAATCCCAGGGCATGACAGGCGATCGCACTGATAATAATACGGTTTAAAAATACTCTTTTAACCAACTTGAGCATCTCAGAAAAAGAACCGAGCGTGACTCTACCTACCTGTTTCATACCCATCGCAGTGAGGACATCACCCGTCGCATCTGCAAAGACCAGTACTAAAACACCGAGCCAGATTTTAGAAAGATACAAACCAAACGGAAACAAAAATATGGGTAGATTTATCTTTTTGTCCTTCTCAAATAAGGTCCGTTCTTTTTTGGCTGTTGCTGTGCTAGATTTAGTATGATTTTGACTCAGTCCTACAATCAATACACCGAGGGTAATCAAAATAGTGGCTAGCCAACGGATCCCCGAAATCGACTCGTCTAGAACAAGCCAAGCTAAAAAAGCATTTAAAACATGAGTAAAAGAATGAATCGGCAATACATAACTGAGATCTAGCCGAGAGATCGCAGTCATATAAAGAAATAATGAACAGATTAATGTTAGAACTCCTAGCCAAATCCAAGGGGAGGTGAAGAGATAAATAATTAATTGATCTAGGTTTGAAATATTAAATTCAACATGACCAAAAACCTTCATCCCTTTGCTTAACCACATATCACCCAATGACTGAGTGAGAATGAGGAACAGTAAGTTTAAAACATTTTTCATTCTTTTATGTGTATGGGATCAGCCTCTAAGCGTAATGGATGGAGGGCACAAAATTTCAAAAGACTGACAGACCTCATATCCTGCAACGACCTAGATGTTTGCCGTCGATTGGGACTGTCGTGCTTTTAAATAGTCAAAAAATTCTCGGCCTTCCCGCAGGCGGCGAACGAGCATTTGAGGATTGCCCAGCATCTCTTTGACAATGGGGATAATAGCCCTCGGCCTAAAATAAAAGCTACGATACAGGTGCTCTACAGCAGCCTCGATCTCGGCGCTAGAGAGATTCTCATACTGCAGCGTTGAGGTTTGAATCCCTGAGTTGGCTACCAGCGATTGATCGCTGAACCAGCCATTTTCCCTCGCTTGACGATATAGCTCTGTACCGGGATAGGGAGCGGCAATGGATACTTGGATGGTGTGAGGACTGATCTCACAGGCAAAGCGAATGGTTTCTTCGATGGTTTCCCGCGTTTCGTTCGGTAAACCAATAATGAAGGTGCCATGGACGGTGATGCCTAACTCAGTACAGTGGGCCATAAACTGGCGCGCTGCTTCTAGCTTAATACCTTTGTTGATGCCATCTAGAATCTGCTGATTGCCAGATTCAAAACCCACTAAGAGTAAACGTAAGCCGTTGTCCCTGAGTTGTTTAAGGGTGTCATAGTCTAGGTTGGCACGGGCATTACAGCTCCAGATAAGGTTGAGGCGCTTCATATGCTCACTGATGGCGATCTCCCGTGGCTTATCGATGGTGAAAGTATCATCATCAAACATATACTCACGGATACGATCTCCAAAAATGGCCTTTGCCTCCTCTAGTTCCCTCCCTACCACATCAGGGCTTTTGGTTCGATATTGGTGCCCCCCAATCGTTTGCGGCCAGAGACAAAAAGAACATTTAGCCGGACAGCCCCGTCCGGTATAGAACGAAATATAGGGGTGTAGCAGATAACCAATAAAGTATTTTTCAATTTCTAAGTCACGGGCATAAATGGGCAGCACACTGGGCATCGCATCCCAATCATGGATGAGTTCCCGTTCCGGGTTATGCTGAATCGCTCCTGCTGCATCTCGATAGCTGAGTCCGTTGATTTGGGCTAGTGGCTTCCCCTCAGCCAAGTCTTTGCAGGTGTAATCAAATTCATTGCGGCAGACAAAATCAATGACGGGGTTGTGGGCCAGGGTTGTTTCGGGTAATACGGCAACATGGGCACCAATCAAGCCCACTCTTGTCTCTGGTTTTTGGGCCTTGATGGCTTGAGCACATTTGACATCGTTGGCTAGGGACGGGGTGCTGGCATGCATCAGCACGAGTTCATAGTCTTGGGAAATTTGCAGCACATCTTCGACCGTTTGATTATGGGGGGGCGCATCAACCAACTTGCTGCCATTTACCAATGCCGCTGGCTGAGCCAGCCAAGTCGGATACCAAAATGAGGTAATCTCTCGTTTTGCTTGATAGCGAGCACCAGCCCCCCCATCAAAACCATCAAAGGAAGGAGGACTCAAAAACAAGGTGTTTAGCATTGGCTTTATGTCTAGGCAAATTTTGGTAAGGAATCAGTCGAGACGTTTATGGCTTGATTTCAAATAGAAACAGCCTAATTCTATTCGTAAACCGACAAAAATTTTCATGAAATTGTTACATTACACCAAAAAATACTGCACGAGATATAAATCGTAACGTTTTGGCAATCCCCTTAGACTTAAACCCCGCAGGGGTGCAGTGGTATAGGCGACTGAGATTCCCATGGGTGGGAGCCAATCTGCCCGTACCCCCTCTGCTCAAGCGAGATTGACAAGGTGTTGTCCATAGACATTAATAGCTTGCTACTGAGTCACAGAATTTTGCTGACCCGTACTTGTTAGTGACAAATATCTTGCCCAGAGTCAGTAAAAGACTGGCCTGCGATGGGAACGAACTGCCAAGCGTAGCCGTGGGGCTTTAAGGTCAGCTTGAGAACTCCATAGTTACTGTCGTTACGCACGTCACTATTGGCCTGCGCCTGCAGCACAGGCCGTAGATTCTTACCTCCAGTCCCGATCACGAACTCCCGAATGCCGCCTTTCGTATCAGGTTGTGCGGTGGGGGTTTGCGGTGCAAATCGTTCATAGTGGTGATCATGCCCATTAAAAACAATTTCTGCCCCCGCCTTGTGAAGCGCCTGCCAAAAGGCATCCATATCTTGATTATTTCCGTGAATTCCAGACGAAAATCTAGGGTGATGCCAATAGGCCAAGGTACAGGCGTTGGGATGCTGGGCTAAATCTTGCTGCAGCCACTGCTCTTGGGGCGACCCTGCCTGACAGCCGCCAATCGCTTCGCAGTTTGAATTGAGGGCAATCACGTGCCAATTGCCAATGTCGTAGCTGTAGTAGCCTTTAGTTGGATCACCTGCGGCTTCACCGAAATATCGATAGTAGCCTGCCGCATTCTTTGAATAGTATTCGTGGTTGCCGACCACCGGATGACTGATCGCTTTGACCCTCCCCCAGGTTGGATCATAGGATTTTTCAAACCCCTCAGATTCTCCGTGTTCGTACTGCAGATCGCCCAACGGCAGGACCGCCGCCAGCCCTTGGTTGAGTAAGAGATCTGAGGTGGCCTTCATTTGGCAGGTTAGTTCGGCACCTTCTTGACGTGCGGGTTTGTCAGGGACACAGGCAATATCACCGGCCGCTGCAATCACCGGATCGGTTGTTTGGCCCGCAGGTTTAGGGGGGGAAGCTTCGGATGGTGGAGAGACTTGAGGGGACTGAGCAACTTGCGATCGCACTGGCAGCAGTGGCTCAAACAGAGGGCTCATGCCATAGGCACCGAGTAGAGAACCGCCAACGGCGAGAGAGGCCCACAATATTTTCACGCTTACAACCCTTTGGCAATGTATAGACCATCAAAAATCAACACCCACGACTAGCAAGGATAATCATGCCTAGGTATCGAATCCGCTCAACCGCTCTCATCATCTTATCTGGAATTGATTAAGAACTTTGCAAGAAGTAGTATCACCCAAGCCATTCATGGCAGTTGGATGGGCCAGCGAGTCAGGATCGAGTCCAACACCATAATTCTCGGCTTCATCGGCCATGTTGAGCAGCAACAGGGTTGGCAAACTGAGGTGCTGAAGCTGAATCGCTAAGCTGATTTGTCGGTCAATCTGAGTTGTATTGAGAATAATTACTACTAAATTAACAGGGGCTTTTTCTAGAAAACGTCGCACGACCACTTCGTCTTCTGAGAAACCCCGCAGATCATAAATGCCGGGTAGGTCGATGACTTCGACCTCCATTGCTCCGAGGGTAACTGTTGCCTTCATCAACTCGACGGTGATACCCGGCCAGTTGCCGATGCTAGCCTGAGCGCCCGTGAGCCGATTAAAAAACGTAGACTTGCCCGTATTGGGCATACCCAAGATGGCCGCTTTTTTCATGCTCAGGCTGCAATGATCGCTGCGGGGGTAAGTCCTATCAATCGGGCCTCTTTGCAGCGCACCATCACTTCGGTCATGCCAATCCGAAGGTGCATCGGTCCTGCGAACCAGGCTCGGCGCAGCACGGTCACCGCTTGACCCTCTCGAAACCCCAAGGCGTTTAGACGCTGATGCAGTCCAGGCTCGGCGTGAATCTTCGCAATGGTGCCGATTTGTCCGGGCTTTAGTAAAGCAAGATGAAAGGTAGGCATTCAGTTTTGCTATCCTAGTTATTAAGGGGATACAGCTTAAAGCGGGACACTTTAGTGTGGGTCTTATCTAACGAAAATGGCTGAAGCGCTTACTCTATCAGGCAAAAGCTAAAATCCATGCGGGGCAAGCTGTCCCGCCTTAA
>JBHJNL010000056.1:0-8433 GCA_050330855.1 Thermosynechococcaceae cyanobacterium
GTTGTACTCAGACCAATTGCGGATTTGGTAACTCATTGGCTTCAGGTTTTCGGTGGTACTTAAACCTTAACGTACGAGCCAGACGCACAGTTACAAACCTCTCTTCATGCAACAACGCCAAGCCAAAGATATGATTCTCATTGATGAGACAACCGAGGCAATCTACGAAAAGGATATTGCACTACCGGTAGGCAGCTTTATCATCATGATAGAAAATCGGTCTTCAGGTGCACAGGAACTTCACTTGCGATGCAGTACTCAATGAGCGACTGGCTGATGTCAGCAATGAGGGGCCTGACCGCTCTTGACGAAGAGTACGCAAGGAGCCTCTAGGACGCTGCTTCAGTGACAGGTCGCTTAAAAACACACATGCTCATATTCGTCAGCTTGTGGATGCCGGTTAATTCCCAATCTTCGGCACCTAGGCCATTGAGCAAATCTACAAAAAACAGCCCATTCCAGGATTTTTGAATCTCACCTTGAATCGTCACTTCTTGGATTTTGGTGCCGGGTAAGATAAACAGCGTCAACGTCATATATTCCCAAGCCATCCCTTCACCTCACTTCATTTGTTTGGGTTCATTAAAAATGATCGCTCATCCAGGGGGCTGAACCTGCGAACAGTGTATTCGCAATTGCGATCGCATCCCTCTTCCCTGACGCCCAACCCAACTGCTGTAATTGTCCCGCGCTCAAGAAACCTGAATACAGCGGAGCCAGCCCTCTGATGTCTAGCTTCAAGTCCCCTCGGCCCCCTCTCGTAACCTGCCCCTGGCGATGGTCAACCTGCAGGATAAAGCGCCCGGTATTGTCTGCAAACAGTGGGTCTTCGATGTCTAAATGCAGCTCTGTTTCGACACCTGCAGGATACCCCCGTAGCGCTAGCGCCTGAGACACGTTCACAATGCGAAGCAGCCATCGCTCTATATGTTCAATGCGATAAATTTGCTCTTCTAAAACCGACAGCAGTGGATCAATCGGAGGGCCATACCAAAAGAGGCGATCCGCCAGTGAACGATGATCGGCAACAAAAGTCCAGAAGCGATGGATAGCCGCTTCGGTGAGACAGATGCGATCGCGAATCTTCAAATCATAGCCCCCCCCGGCTGTGGCCTGCTGCGTAAAAATGACGTAGCCTTCTGGTGCTTTGCGAGACCCTAACAAATAGGCATAAACTGGCTGGCTATTATCTTCTAAGATCGTCTGCCACACGGCCTGATTTCGATCTAAATAACCGTTGTTGAATGGAGCCTGCTGTTGATAAAGAGCGGAGTATAGGGCTTTATCCCCAAGCTCCATGGATATCAGCGGCAGGGCACGGCGATCTGTATAGGGTTTCGTGCCTTTGTCTACAATCACCTGCTGCACTGGTGCGCTGTAGCCGCAAAAACTCCCGGCCTGTTCAAACCCGACTCGACGATAGAGATGTGAGGTCGAAGCATAGAGCGCTGCAAGGGGAACCCCTTTCACTTGCAAGTCTTGTAGTGTATGACTTAGGAGCATTTCGGCTGCACCTTGGCCGCGACAATCTGGTGCAATGCCCACCGCCGCGAGTCCCGTCATCGGTACCGACTGTTCCCCAAACCACTGACCCATTGGAAAGAGACCCAGCCCTCCCACCACTTGTTTGTGCTGATGGATCACTCGGAAGTTAGATTTGTCTAACCGCTGCACATAGGCGGGCCAGTGGTCGAGATCAGCATTGAAGCACTGACTGATGATATGTCCAAGCGCTAGCATGTGTTGGCTGCTCTCTGGTGCTTCCACGACTATTTTTTCTGAGACTGAAAATTTAGGCTGTTGCATAACATATAGAGGCAGATGCTGAATCATTAGCCGATTATATTCGCAGATATGATGCCGAAGAACAGGCGCAGTTGGTGGCGCAGGCTGAGTATTGGCGCGATCGCCTCATTCTGCGAGAGGTTGATTTTACGGTTTCTAACCTCCCCCTAAAAAAGCGGCGCTAGAACATTTAGATTAGATTCTAACCATTGTGGCTGCTCAGGGATTTGGTAGCGTTGCCGTAGTTCAGTGATCGGCTGATCGAAAACAGCTCTGAAGTCCCAGGCCGGGTCTAGAAGGTCAAACGGCATCTGCAATCCTCTGGCGTAGGCTTGCATGAGAGCGCCGGGATTGAGCTGGTTGCGTCCAGATTCGAGTAGTCCCATCGTGGTGTATTCCAGGCCCAGATGGAAGTCTAGGATTACCTCCAGCAATAGCTCAAACCCAAATTCACTGCGACTCATCCCGGCTTCAAATCCGGCTACCGTAATCTCACCTTCCATATCGGTGCCGATGCCGCTGAGCAAGTGGACTAGATCGTGTCCCACCACTACTTCGCTAAAGCTTTTCTTTTCGCCCGGTAACGGGAAGTTGCGATCGCGATAGTAGTCAAATAGCCCTCGTCCCAGTGTGCCTGTGGGCAAGGTTTCCAAGGCTTGATAATGCCCAGCGACCCGCTTGTCACCTAAATACTGGTGCAGTGTACTGACGGCAATCCTAAGTTTCTGGTCCCATGTCTGTCCCGGCAGAATGGCTGAGAAAGATCGCCAAGTGTAACCCAGCAAGAGCTGTTTGAGTTTGCGATCTCGTACCAAACGCAGACTCTTTAGGGTATGGGGAGTCAGTTTAAGTTCTGCTGCAAACGCGTTTACAAGTTGAACCTCTGTCTCATCAACTTCAGCATCAAGATAAGGCATCAAAATCAAGAACTGCAGTGCCTGCTGCCGCTGTCGCAGACTTTGCACCTGGCGTGCAAAGTCTGCGGGTGAAATGAGAGCCAAATCATCAATCTCAATAGCTGTTTTGAAAACCCATTCCTGAGTAGCTTCTAGCATTTCGCGAGAGATCTGATCGAGGGGCCGAGCATTATTGAGCGTTGCAATTGCTTTCATGGCGGCTAAAGCCGCATGAGCTGTTGATGGGCACCAAGACACAGACTGGAAATAGGGTCGCTGCAAGTTGAGCATTAGATCACTCCTATGACGGGCATCGAAAGGTGGTTGTTGATTTTATTTTGACCGACTGGTCAGTCAATTGTCAAGGGACGGTGATTAAGGCGGAGGGAGGCGCTATGCTGAAGTTTTGAAACCTTGGCAAGGCTTAGTCTCTGGGTTTAAGGTGCAGTGGGTGTGGAATAGGGAAAAGAGAATGCCTAAGATCGTTGATAAAGCCGCAAAGCAGCAAGAGATTTTAGACGCTGCGATCGTAGTCTTCACTCGACAGGGGTATCACGCTGCCAAGATGGCCGATATCGCCATTGAAGCAGGCATGGGCAAGGGGACGCTCTACGAATATTTCCCTACCAAAGAAGCATTGCCCAAGGCCATTTTTAATCTCTTCTTTGCTGGGTTAGATGTTCAGCTTGTGGCGCTACAGCAAGCCAAGTTAGCGCCCATTGAGACCGTCATCGCAGGTATTCGACTCAGTTTTGCAGATATTGATGAATATGCTGCCATTACTCCGCTCTGTTTTGAACTGTTGGGCAGCAAGGCACTCAATCAATCGCTAGGGCTTGGCGACTATTTTGAGGGGTGGCTAGAGCAGCTCAGTCAATTCTTTGCCGAAGCCATTGTGGCAGGGCAGCGCAGCGGCCAAGTCAACACCAATGTTGAGGCCAGAGCCTTTGCCAGAATGTTGGTCAGTGCCTTAGACGGTATGGGCCTACATTACTGCATGTTCCATATGGATGGTCCCTTTTTTGAGCACCAATCTCAGGAGCTAGAAACGATGGTGCGCCAGCGCTTACAATCTTGATATTCACCTAGGCCGACCGGTGATGTTTGGGGCTAGCTGGGGCGTTTTGATTACAACGAATCATTTGTTTCTTGGACGCCGGTTTCAACTACGCCAAATTCAGGGCTGTCGAGCGGGCCTCGGTTGCCCACCCAGTTAAAGCCCCCGACCCGAAACAATAGAGAAATAGATTCAGCTTCTGGGGTATAGCGCAAGGTCACACCGTAGGTGCGGCGACTGTAGTCCAAAATAATATCGGTGTTAAAAAACTCGCCAGTATCAACGTTCAGCGACGTTTGCACGCCTAGGCGAAAAGGGCCGTAAATATGCTGCAAAATGCCTGCAGAAAGAACCTTCTCGTCCACCACGCGATCAAAAGCAAAGGGTGAGGTACCGCTCCGCAGCACTTGGGCATAGCCAAGATTGAAACTAGTGTAGTCAAAATAAGGACGAGAGAAATGCCCCACCTGACCTTCTAAACGCACAGACCCCACTAATGTTGCTTGGGTGTCGCCGGTGGTGTAGGTGCTGGTGGTGCTGGACAGTCCTGTGACCAGTCGTAGGTTCGGTTGGACGGGTTGGGGGGTATATCGCAAACCTTCCGTCGCAGTAGGGGGAAGGGTTTTGCCGGTCCACAGCATGAAGGTGCGACTGAGGCCCACACTGCCTTGAAAACGGCCAATGCCCACTGGACTATTGAGGTCGGGACGCTCGGTTAAGGCGGTGATGTACTCAGCCGAGAGTCGATAGTTTAGGTCTATCCCTGATTTGCCGAGGCGATAGATGGGGGAGGTTAAGATCGCGCCATTGCGGCTGAGCACTTCTTGTTCCCCTAGAGAGCCGCTTAGATTTCGCTCTCGATAGGCCGATTCCAGCGACAGGAGATGATCGCCCACCTGCTGCTGGAGGCGGAGCCGACCTCGAAACTTATCGGCCAGGTTGGTTACGTCAATGGTATTGAACGACAAAAACGCATCAAAGGTTGTCGTTGAGGTGAGTCGGCTACCGAAACCCACGGTAAAGCCATATACGTCAGGGTCTGTCAGATCAAACTGTCGATCGATCAGCCGCTGCACAAACAGTTGAGGCGTGATAGTGAGATTGAGATTATCCCCTGCTAGGGGGCTGAACCGTCCCCCCACAAATAGGCCCCCGCGATCGCGATCATCGAACCCGACCTGGACCCGCAGTGGATCACGACTGCCGCGCCCGATCCGGACGCTGGGCTGCAGCAGCGGAATCGAAACTTTTTGATCAAAGACCAGTCTGGCCCCTTTGAGCTTGAGCCGATCTTCGGTCGGAGAAACCTGCGTCAGAATGGCCTGATTGGCGCGAATCTCTAGCTCCGGCGGTGAGAACGGATCGTTCGTAATCCGAATATTGGTGGCGACCCAGTTCCCTTGTGAAAACTCAATGCGGTCGGCGGTGAAACGGATCGTCTGTGTGCCTGACTGAGAGGTGACATTGGTTTGATCGGTTTGTCTGGGGTCGCTGAGAGGATTTAAAGGAGTGCTCCCGGTGGTGTTGGTGTTGGGCGTATCGAGGGAGAAGTCGCGATCGCTGGTGGGGAATGAAATCGTACCGCTGGTCTTGAAGAAGGTGCCTCGATTTTGCTCAAGGTTATACTCAAGGCGATCGCCCTGCAGAATCTGATTGCCCCGCGTTAGCTTGACCTTACCCTCGGCGATGACCTGCCGATCTGTCACGGTGGTTTTGATGCGATCTGCCGTTAGCTCAGCATCTTGAAACCGCAGTAAGACATTCCCGATTGCAGACAACACCTTTTTGAAGGTATCGAAGTCCTGTCGATTGCTGGTGACCTCTAGAACCTTGGCTGCGTCTGGGGGGCGGTCTGAATTCGAGGGCGGATCTGACTCGACGGGGGCAGGGGCTGCAGGATTGTTGGTCTCAGGAGTCTCTGCTGCAGAGCTTTCTGTTTCTGGTTGAGTGACCTCGTCAGATATCGTGGGATTCGAGAGAGGTTGCTGGCTCAGGGGGGCGACGAAGGGCTGAGCATGAAGTGGCTGAAGCTGTGCTGCACGGTCGCATGGCTGATTGGGTGGCCCAGTCGCCGTCTCTGAATCGCACGGCTTTGGGGTGGTGGACTCGGAGGCAGAGATGAGTGCAGGTGGCTCTGGCGGGAGAGCAGGATAGGGCATTACTTTCTAGAATCTATCAACCGCTTGAAAATGGAGGGATAGAGCGGCAAGGCTCATACTGAAATGGCTGCACTCTAACAGAACAAGAGTGCAGCCATGCTTGCGATGCCGAGTCAGCCGCGAAATAACCGAGCGGTCACGCTATGACTGGGGTCGAGAGACTATTCGAAGTCTTGACGCTTCGGGTTGCGAGTGGGGTCGCTGGAGATAAAGCCAAAGAAGAAAAGGCCGACGAAGAAAAAGACGAATAAGTAGACGATGACTTTAAGGGCAAACATGGTTAATTATTCCAACTGTAGAGTAGACAGCTTAGTTAAAATTGAACTTTATCCATCATATCGGACTGTTGACCCCTTAGGACTGCCCCAACTGCTGGAAGTAGACTTTCACCACTGACCAACCTTGCTCTAGCCAAGGTATGAGGCGCTTCTCAAGCCAAGAGACGACGCGATCTAAGGCATTTAAAACACGCTCTAGGGTGTGCTGCTCATACTCAACAAACACGGCATCCACTTCAATCTCAATCCCTTGCTCATCAAGGGTGATCCGGTCTGCAGGGACTGATCTTGGCGATGAGATCGCAACAGCTCCATCTAAGCCCTGTCCCTCTAGGCCTGCTACTGGGGGGGGCTGGGTGCCAGCGCTCTGGATTGGTGTGCTGTAAAGATCGCTCCATGAGAGGGAGGGCGATGATTCAGGGGGTTGAGGGCTGGCGATGGCAGGCTGACTGGGGATTGAGCGACCCAAGAGGGTGACAAAGGCTGACTGCAGCCATTTTGCTGCGGGTAGGGGTGAGCGGGGGGCTAGGGCGCTCTTTACGGTTGCTTCGGCATGCAGCAGTTGATGCTTGAGGGGATGACGAGCCTGTCGGTGCTGCAGCGTCTGGCGAATCTGTGTCGATAGATCCGTTGCCGTTGGCCCGACGACCTGCCACGAGAGCGTTTCCCATTCTGAGATCGCACCATCTAGCATCTGCAAGGCTTCTGGGGTGAGTTGGGGCGAGAGCCGCCGTAGGGTTGCACCGATATGCTCTGGTAGTGGAATGCTGCCGATTTCGCCCGTCAACAGCAAGAGCGGATCAATGGCTTGGGCTTCTTGAAATAGATTGGTGGCGGTTGCCATCGGGCTAGCTTGAAACCAGCTCATGAGTTGACGAAAGCCGCGTATTGGGGGGAGCATTTGCGATCGCAACTTTGGCTCAGATAAAGGACGGTGATGCAATTGAGTCACCGTCCGCAATTGATGATTGAGGCGCTGTTGACGCTGGTAGTGGGCCACCTCCCAGGTCATCAGCTTCAGCACATTCTTTTGCTGTTCTAGCGTTAAGACATCTAGCGGTTCATTATCAGGCGTAACTAAGACCAAATGGCGCGTTTCGAGATCGCTCGCCAACCCTCGCAGTATTTCATGGGGGTTAGAGGAGTGGCGCAACCGTTTAAACCATCGTTGATATCGTTGCCAAATCGGAATGGACCGGGATTTGAGCGCCGTAATATTCACCACCAACAGGCCATCAGCATCTTCAGTGGCTTGATCTGTAATTTGAATGGCCCCCAGAACGCGACGAATGGGCGTGTCAATCTTGGCCCCCTGCAGCGGTGACTGGTCGGGGTCTAAGGCCGCCTTGAGTAAGCGCTGCCCTTGGGTATCAGCTTGGCGCAGAATCTGCTCACTGAGGCGAGTCACCTGAAAGAGCAGATACACCGGATAGATCGCCATCTGTAGGCCCCACAGCGAGGCCACCTTGGCTTGGCGGGTGTTGCGCTGCCACTGATCGCTGAGCTGCCGTGACTGGCGCAGAATGACGTTAAAAAGCTGGCTCTGGTAGCGTTGATCGGAAGACATGTTGCGATCGCCTTAGACATTAGCCCGGAAGAGGTGAATCCATTGTATGCCGCTGCGGTCAGCCAACGAAGGATTGAATCTTTGATGCTGCGGCTCTTCCCTCAAGGAATCAAGGTCGATTACCCTAGGGAGAGCCGCTTTGTTGCTTAAATCCATGTCACAGATCCAAAGTCCGCTCAAGATTTCAACGCAGGGCAAGTCGCTTGCGAATATCACCTCACAGGTTCAGTCATTGGTGCATAAGTCTGGCATCAAGACAGGACTATGCACGCTGTTTATTCGGCATACCTCAGCGAGTCTATTGATTCAAGAGAATGCTGATCCTGATGTTCTGCGAGATATGGAATCATTCTTTGCCGATTTAGTCCCAGAGAGTCGTCAGTATCGTCACAGCACGGAAGGGCCAGATGATATGCCCGCTCATATCCGTTCGGCGTTGACTCAGACTTCAGAGCATATCCCCATCGGTAACGGCAGGTTAGCACTGGGAATGTGGCAGGGTCTTTACTTGTGGGAACATCGCGATCAGGGTTCCACCCGTGAGGTGGTGGTTCATCTGTCTGGAGAGTAGAGACAGGACTTTGGACATTTTTAGTCTTTTTGCATCTCAAACTTACTCACTTGCGAATAGCAGGCGAGTAAACAGATATAGTTTCAACTATCGCTATCAGCTATGCTGCGATTTCAGTTT
>JBHJNL010000057.1:0-72163 GCA_050330855.1 Thermosynechococcaceae cyanobacterium
TCTCTTGATGTTTTTCGAGGGATTGCGATCGCAGGTATGCTGCTGGTCAATAAGGCCGGACTTCCCGATGAGGTTTACCCTTGGCTCGCCCACGCCGACTGGAACGGCTGCACCTTTGCTGACTTGGTTTTCCCCTTCTTCTTGTTTGTGGTGGGGGTTGCGATGGCTTTTTCTTTAGCCAAATACACCGCCGACAATCAGCCCACGACAGCGGTCTACTGGCGCATTTTGAGGCGGGGCTTCGTTTTGTTCGCGCTGGGCCTGGTATTGAACGGATTTTGGTCCTATGACTTCAGCACCATTCGGATCATGGGGGTTCTGCAGCGGATTAGCCTCGCCTATGTTGCCACCGCACTGATTACACTAAAGCTGCCGCGCAAAATTCAGTGGGGCGTCACAGTATTTTTGTTGATCGGGTATTGGATTGCGTTGGCCACAATTCCTGTCCCTGAGTATGGCGCTGGAGAGCTGACGCGGGTGGGTAATTTTGGAGCCTATGTTGATCGCCTCGTGATTCCTTCGGTTCATTTGTACGCAGGTGACCAGTTTGAAAATATGGGGGATCCTGAAGGATTGTTTAGTACGTTACCTGCGATCGCAACCACTCTACTCGGCTATTTCACAGGCGCATGGCTACGCACCACCGCTGTCGTTAAAGGGGTACGGACATCAAGCCAAAGCATAACAATGGCGATCTTTGGCCTTAGCAGTTTGGTGGTGGGCCAAGTGTGGAGCATTTGGTTCCCGATTAATAAAAAGCTTTGGAGCAGCTCTTATGTTCTCTTTACTGCAGGGGTAGCGCTACTGCTTTTAGCGGCCTGCTTCGAGTTAATCGAAGTACGCGGCAAGCAGCGCTGGGGTAAACCATTAGAAGTTCTGGGCCTCAACTCTATCTTTGTGTTTGTTGCCTCAGTTCTAGTGATTAAGCTACTGTTCAAAACAAATATCGGCTCCGGCGCAGAAGCCCCCTCCACCTATACCTGGCTGTATGAACACGTTTTCTTATCCTGGTCAGGACCAGCCACGGCAGGATTTTTGTTCGCCTTTGTGACACTGCTCTTTTGGTGGCTAGTGGCCTACGGCCTCCACTGGCGACGCTGGTACATTACGGTCTAGTCTCGAAAGTTTTTAGGATCTTGATCGCGTCGATGGTTCACCGGAATCGCTGGACCTTGCCCCTCGCCGACTAACGCCGCCGTCTCTTCTAACGCTGTTCGCAGTCGCTTGGCCGCATAGATTGACATATCTCTGGGGACGCTGATGCGATCGCGCAGATATCGCAGTGCCGGGTCAGCACCTGTTGGAGGAGGGCAGTCTTCTGCCGTCATCATGTGGGTCAGCGCACACCTCAGGGCTTCGTCAAACAAATGATCCTCAGCCGGATTCACCTGAATAATATTCTCGCGATGCTTTGCAACGCGCTGGAGTGCTTCAGCACGAGAGGTTTCTGGCTCTAGGTAGGTTACATCTGGAAGACCTTTCCACGGCCCCTGATCGACTCGGACTTGATTGAGTCGTGCCTGATCCTCACCATTGCTATAGCAGCCCCCCATCTGAGGCGGCAAGTCGTGAACATGGGTATGAAAATCGCTTTGAGTGCCACGATAGGTGGGGCGACTTTCCATCGCATCAAACCAATCTGAAAAATGAGGGTTCTCTTCTCGCAGTGAATAGCCTTTGTAGTAATACAAACTGGCATTCATCCGTTCAACATAGGGCGTAAAGATCACATCGGCAGACCCAAATTCTTCTAAGAAATAGGGACCAGGGGTAGCAGCCAGCGCTTTTTCAACTTTTGCAACTACCCCAACAAACTGTTCTCGATTATGCTGCTCTTCACGGGCAGATCGGGTGGGGTAGCAGAGCCAACTACACCAAGCTCTAAATAGAAGTCGCTCTAGCTGCCTTAGAGGAATCACATTGCGGTCATTCATGCCAAGGACCAAAGGCCCAAACGCTTGCTCTAGAGCCATGAGAATGTCGTCGCTTTCAGTGATCAGACGGTTCTTAAGCTCCAGTGCTGGCAGCATCCCAGAGGGCACGATTTGCTTGAACCAGCGTTCCTTCTCGCCATAGCAAAACATTGTGACTTTCTCGATCCGGTAGGGGATCTGCTTTTCTTCTAGCCACAGCCATACCTTCTGGCAGTAAGGGCACCAGGCATGGTTATCCCGGTATAGCGTCACCTGCACATTATCTTCAGTTTGCCCAAACAGCCGCAGGCGGGATTGGGCATTGGTGGGGCCGTGAATGGGGTCGCTAGGGGATGCGGCAAGGGCTTCAAGTTCGGGCCAGCTTAGGGGGGCGATGGGCATGGGACTATTGGAGATACGTTAAAGACTACCGTTATCGTAGAGGGTTCTGGCCTTATCTGGCATGCTCTAGCTACTCACTCAACACGATCTAACTTTCATCTTTTCAGGGGGTGACTCGATTGAGATAAGGCGTGATGATAGAGAATAAGACCACATTACTAAAGTGAAGACGGATTGAGATGATGAAGGCATTTGTCGCTGGGGCCACTGGCAATACAGGACGACGCATTGTAGCTCAGTTGGTTGAGCGGGGCGTTCCGGTGCGGGCATTGGTGCGCGATCGCAACTCGGCCCAAGAGATCCTCCCTGCTGAAGCTGAGCTAGTGGTGGGCGATGTTCTCAACCCACAGTCGCTATTGGATGCGATCGGTGATAGCACTGTCTTGCTGAGCGCGACGGGTGCATCACCTAGCTTTAACCCGCTTGGTCCTTATTCTGTGGATTATGTGGGGACCAAGAATTTGGTTAATGCCGCCAAAGAAAAGCAGATCGAGCAATTTGTGATGGTTTCGTCACTGTGTACATCAAAGCTGTTGCATCCGCTTAATTTGTTCTTCTTGATTCTGGTGTGGAAGAAGCAGGCAGAAGGCTATTTACAGTCGAGTGGCTTGAAGTACACCATTGTTAGACCCGGTGGTCTCAAAAATGAAGACAATGATGACCGGATTGTGATGTCTGCGGCTGATACGTTGTTTGAGGGGAGCCTACCCCGAACAAAGGTGGCGCAAGTTTGTATTGAGTCACTATTCGATCCTGCGGCGGTGAATAAAATTGTTGAAATTGTGGCTCGGCCTGACGCGCCTGAGCAATCTTTTAACGAACTATTTGCTAGTGTGGCCTAGCTGAGGATGGATACATTCCTAGAACTGCTGATGCTCTCACCCTAAAACCATAGCCACCATGCCTGCAATCCATTACCAAGTGGCAATGCCCAACCCGGCCTCACATTTATTTGAGGTGACGATCTCGCTTGATGATTTCAAAGTGCCGATTCTAGACCTCAAGCTGCCTGTATGGACGCCGGGGTCTTATCTAGTTCGAGAATACGCAAAGCACTTGCAGAATTTTTGGGTTTGCGATCGCAACGGCCAGCGGCTGTGGCAAAAAGTCAGCAAAAACCATTGGCAAATCCAGACGAATGAGGCAACTGAGATCAACGTTCACTATCAGATCTTTGCCCATGAGCTGACGGTGCGAACCAATCATCTTGATCTCACCCACGGATTCTTTAATCCAGGGGCTGTGTTGATGTACATCCCTGGCTGTGAAGGTCTCGAAACAACCCTTCAGATCATGCCACCATCGGGCTGGCGGGTGACCACAGCGCTCCCTGCGGTTGAAGGTCAGCTCGATACCTTCGTGGCAGATACCTTTGACACTTTAGTTGATAGCCCTGTAGAGATTGGTACCCATGCCATTCATGACTTTGAAGTACTGGGCAAACCTCATCAGTGGGCCATTTGGGGCAAGGGCAATTTTGATATTCAGCGCATGATTGCCGATACGCAGAAAATTGTTGAAGTTGAAGCCAACATCTTTGGTGGATTGCCCTACGATGAGTATCTCTTTCTGCTTCATTTATCAGCCAATGGGTACGGGGGCTTAGAACATAAATACTGCACAACGTTACTGTTCCCGCGTTTTAACTTCCGTAAAACAGAGGACTATCACCGCTTCCTGTGCTTAGTGGCCCACGAATTTTTCCATCTGTGGAATGTCAAGCGCATTCGTCCTCAAGCGCTGGAAACCTTTGACTATGATCAAGAGAACTACACCGACTGCCTGTGGTTCTGTGAAGGCGTTACCAGCTTCTATGATCTCGCCATTCCGATGCGGGCCGGTATCTATGATGCCAAAAACTACCTAAAGCTGATTTCTGATTCGATCACGCGACTGCAGACGATTCCGGGACGACAGGTGCAGTCTCTAAGCGAGTCGAGCTTTGACACCTGGATTAAGCTCTATCGACCGGATGCGAACAGCAAGAATGCTCAGGTTTCTTATTATCTTAAGGGTGAGCTGGTGTCGTTGCTGCTGGATCTTTTGATTCGGCGGGAGAGCGGGAATATGCGATCGCTCGATCAAGTCATGCAACAAATGTGGCAGCAGTTCGGCCAGTCAGAGACCGGCTATACCCACGCCCAGCTCAAATCTATCGTGGAATCTTTGGCAGGTATTGATCTCACTGATTTCTGGCAGAAGTACATCGAAGGTACCGTGGAGCTGCCCTACAACGAATTCCTCAATCCCTTTGGCTTCAGCCTCAAGCCAGAAACGGCAAAAGATACGCCGCCCTACTTCGGCGTTGAATTAGAGGCAGACACCGATACGGTTAAAACCGTGAGTTGTGATTCACCTGCCCATCGGGGAGGGATTGCGCCGAACGATCAAATGTTGGCTATTGACGGGTTTCGGGTGCAGGCTCATCAGTTAAGCGATCGCATCCTCAATTACCAGCCTGGGGACACCCTTGAGGTGACGGTTTTCCATGACGAAGAATTGCGAACCCATTCGGTGACGCTAGCAAAACCGAGACCCACGGCCTATCGAATTGGGCCTTTAGACAATGCTTCAGCCGACCAGATCGCTCTGGGACAGGGTTGGCTGAAAGTGCCGCTAAAAGTAATCAGCAGTCATGGGCTAAATTGAAGGCAGAATTCATATAAAGACTGGACGGATTTGATGATGCTTCAAACCCTAGCACCAGACATTGCCCAATCACTCCCCGAACAGCGCGTCTTGCTTGAAGGCGTGAGCTGGCAACAGTATGAGCTGATGCTCACCACCCTGGGGGATGATTTCCCTGCGCTGCGGCTGAGCTACTGGGAAGGCATCTTAGAGATCATGACCACTTCGCCTTTGCATGAAGAACTCAAAAAGACGATCGGCATGCTAATGGAGGCGTATTTTCAGGAGACCCGCACCCGCTTTCATGCGATTGGTTCGGCTACGTTTTGTCAGGCTGCGAGACAACGGGGGTTAGAACCCGACGAGTGCTATTGCTTGGATTAGAAAAAGCGTTCCCTGACATCGCGATCGAGGTGGTCTTGAGTCATAGCCTGGTGGATAAGTTAAGCATCTATCAAGGCTTGGGAGTTAGAGAAGTCTGGATCTGGGAGGCTGAACAGTTTAGGATTTATTGTTTGCAAACAGATTTTTATGAGCAGGCCGACGGTAGTGAACTGCTGCCGGAGTGCGAAATTGAGTTATTAGCCAGCTATGTGAAGCCGGACGACCAATTGGATGCGGTGATGGATTTTAGAGACGTGTTGCGATCGCGTTAGAACCTACATAACATTCGCGCTCACCGGATGCAGATAGCCTTTATAACTGAACTGATAGCTTGATACGCTACCAACTCATGACAAGCGGCAATCCAGGGCAGAAATCTACTTGATGCCCCTGTCTTTCACTATCAAATCCAAGCTCTACGCAGTATAGCCATGAAATTGAAAGATATCTCCGAGACTTTTAAGGCTGACCTCCAAGACCCTGAGTTTGTTCAGGCATACTTAGAAAAAGCCATGACTGATGGAATGGCAAACCTGCTCTTGGCTCTACGGAATGTCATCCAGGCCAATGAAGGCATGGCAGATATTGCTCAAGAAGTTGGTGTCGGACGCGAAAGTCTCTATAAAACGCTTTCAGAAGCAGGTAACCCTCACTTTGCAACAGTTGAGAAATTGATTAAGGCTTTGGGACTACGGTTAGCGATCGTTTCAGCAGAACCTGCTAAAGCTTCATAGAGCTGACCTGTTACTTTAAGATTTTCCTCTGGCTGAAAAACCTATGGCACAATAGGGCGGTTAGGCGATCGCGGTTCGACTCATGACTAAATTTGTTTTCGTTACAGGTGGTGTAGTTTCCAGCATTGGTAAGGGAATTGTGGCATCCAGCCTGGGACGACTACTCAAATCCCGGAACTACTCAGTCTCAATTCTAAAGCTAGATCCCTACATCAATGTAGACCCTGGCACCATGAGTCCGTTCCAGCACGGCGAGGTCTTTGTCACCGATGATGGGGCCGAGACGGACCTAGACCTAGGCCACTATGAGCGATTCACCGATACGCCCATGTCTCGCCTCAACAGCGTCACCACGGGATCTATCTATCAGGCGGTCTTAAACAAAGAGCGGCGCGGTGCCTACGATGGCGGTACGGTGCAGGTGATTCCCCACATCACGAACGAAATCAAAGAGCGCATTTTACGGGTGGCGCAGCAGACGACCCCCGATGTGCTAATTATCGAAATTGGCGGCACGGTGGGCGATATTGAATCGCTGCCTTTTCTAGAGGCGATTCGCCAGTTTCGTAAAGATGTCGGTCGCCAAAATCTACTCTATACCCATGTGACGTTGCTGCCCTGGATTCCCTCAGCGGGAGAAATGAAGACCAAGCCCACACAGCACTCGGTCAAAGAACTGCGCTCCATCGGGATTCAGCCCGATATTCTGGTGTGCCGATGCGATCGCCCCCTTACCGTAGGCATCAAGGAAAAGCTATCTGAATTTTGCGACGTGCCAGTAGAAGCGGTGATTACGGCCCCCGATGCCAGCAGCATTTACGCCGTTCCTTTGGTGCTGGAGCAGGAGGGGCTGGCCGGACAGGTACTGAGCCTATTGAATCTAGAGCAGCGCGAACCCGATTTGACCGAGTGGCAAAGCTTAGTCAACCGTCTAGAGAATCCCACTCAAGCGCTGGAGGTGGCGATTGTCGGCAAGTACGTGCGCCTCAATGATGCCTACCTGTCGGTGGTGGAATCCTTGGGCCACGCAGCGGTGGCGATGGGTATTGAGGTTAACATTCGCTGGGTGAACTCTGAGGCCATTGAGGCCGAGGGCGTTCACCGCCATCTAGAGGGGATTGCAGGGATTGTGGTGCCCGGTGGGTTTGGCTCCCGTGGGGTAGATGGCAAGATTGCGGCGATTCAGTATGCCCGTGAGCAGCAAATTCCCTTTTTGGGCCTCTGCTTAGGGATGCAGTGCTCGGTTATTGAGTGGGCCAGAAATATTGCCCACCTTGATAAGGCCAACAGCGCTGAATTTGATCAAGAGACGATGCATCCGGTGATTAATCTTTTACCTGAACAGCAAGATGTCGTTGATCTGGGCGGGACAATGCGTCTGGGGTTGTACCCCTGTCGCCTGCAGCCAGACTCTTTAGCGGCTCGACTCTACGGTCAGGAAACGGTGATCTATGAGCGCCATCGTCATCGCTATGAATTTAACAATGCTTACCGGGGATTATTCCTAGAGTCTGGCTATGTGATTAGTGGCACATCACCCGATGGTCGCCTGGTTGAAATGGTAGAGCTGAAAGACCATCCGTTTTTCATTGCGACTCAGTTCCACCCTGAATTTCGTTCGCGTCCCAATGGGCCTCATCCTCTTTTTAGAGGGTTTGTGGAGGCTGTACAGATCAATGCTGTACAGATCAATAATTTGGCTCATACGGTTGAATCAGAGCCTCTGATGCCCGAACCGTTGCCAAGCGAGGCGGGCGGCTCCCACCATCCCAGCCCGGTTTCCTAGCTCGGCTCTTTTGATTACCAGTGCTTCTCTAGAAACGGGCTGAACTCGGCGCTCAATTTCTGCCTTTGTTGTCGGTAGAAATAGCTCGGCACTGGCGGATACGCCGCCCCCAATTACAATGGCTTCTGGGGTCAAAACATAGATGAGGCTGGCGAGACCCGCGCCGAGATCTCGACCGTACTGGTGCCAAAATGAGATCGCATCTCCATTACCGGCCTTGGCCCGTTCAAATAGCTCATGAGGGTCCATTCCTGTTCGGCGGCGAATCGCAGTGGCAGAAACATATTGTTCTAAAGATCCTGAGTTGCCGCTGTTACACTGGGGTCCGTCAGGATTTAGGGTAATAACTCCCAACTCTCCAGCAGCGCCTCGACGCCCCAAGAACAGATCGCCGTTGATAATAATGCCACCGCCGACGCCGGTCCCTAATGTCAGCAACATAAAATCTTGATAGTTGCGACCAGCCCCTAGCCAAGCTTCGCCCAGAGCCGCACAGTTGGCGTCATTGGCAATGGTGGTGGGGCGTCCATCTAGGGCTTCAATTTGTGCAGCGATGGGGACTTCTATCCAGCCGGGGAGATTAAATGCAACTCTGGCGATGCGTCCCTGGGCATCCGCTGGACCGGGGGTGCCGATACCGATTGCGATCGCAACTCTCTCTGGATCTACTTCTTTTAGCGCCGCAACAATGGCTGGAACAACAGCCTCTGGGATTGCAGGCTGAGGCGTCTGAATAGATAGAGACTGGAGACAATCTCCGGTATCAGTAAACCGCCCTAATTTGACTGCGGTCCCACCAACATCTACCCCAATGATTTGATCAATACCCATGTCAGCTCACTCGAAGACGTGAGTCTCGATACTCTCTTCCCAGGTCGATTGGTTGGGGGCTAGCTCCAAATATTGAGGATATAAAGTTTGATTGACTAGCTGCTGAGCCTGATCAGGGGGCATGGTTAGCAGCCTTAATCGAGCAGCAACCTTTTCTGTAGCCAGCTCTTCAGACCCACGATCTATTCTGCGGAGTTCGGGCAACTGACTCATTGATAACAACTTTAATTTGGTATGTCCTGTGATGGATACATTTCTGTTAGACAAGGGCACTCTATTAAATATCAGCAAAGCCACTTCTCTATTGTAGAGACTGAATTTTCTCCAGAATGTAATCTTATTGGCAGTCCTCGTTACGCGGCGTTGGGCTGCTTTTATTTTGTACGGCCTCCTTAAGTGAGCGAAACTAGCAGGGCCACCGCATAGGCCACAATTCCTTCTTCGCGTCCGGTTGGCCCTAGCTTTTCGTTGGTGGTGGCCTTGATACCCACCTGATCGGGCTGGACCTTGAGGGTTTGGGAAAGGCGATCGCGCATCTCTGCTATATAAGGCTTCATTTTCGGTTGTTCCGCCACAATCACCGAATCAATATTGCCCACCTGCCAACCCTTGTCATGAATCAACTGATTCACCTGGGACAGCAACTTGAGGCTATCGGCTCCTTTCCATTGCGGGTCTGTGGGCGGAAAATAATGACCAATATCGCCCAGACTTAGAGCACCTAAAAGGGCATCCATAATCGCATGGGTTAACACATCGGCATCGCTGTGGCCCACTAACCCCAGCTCATGCTCAATGTGGACTCCACCCAAAATTAAAGGTCGATCTGGACCAAGTTGATGAATGTCATAGCCGTTACCAACCCGAATATTTGCCACCATCTCAAGCCGCTTTCGACTGCAGCAACTGTTCAACGTTCTGAACTAAACGGGCCGTTGTTTCAGCCTGCTGCCGACTGGTTTCAGCCTGTTGCTGACTGACCCGTGATTGCGCCCGAGCTAACTCTTTAATTTCAGCTATATCATCACGAAACTCAGTTATTCCCTCTGTTAGACGACCGACTTGGTTCGTCAGCATCTCTAGGGATTGTTCGATAGAAGAACTCGTGGTTTGATCCGCCATCAGGCTTCATAAACTCCAAAGAAACAAGACACTCTCAATTCTACAGGGAATTTTAGACCACCGAAGCATAGGACATCGCCTCAAACATCAGTGCAGGCCACGCTTTATCTCAGGCGCTAGTCTATATCTTTCCAGAGGGCGATGCCGCCGAGGATGCCAGCCTGATTTGAGACGACAGTTACATTGGGCGGCAACTCAAACTTAATGCGCTTTGTTTCACCGCCACCAATGTATAGATGATCATAATTAAAGACTCGTTCTAGTGTTTCAATGGCTAATGCCAGACATCGATTCCACCCTTTACTGCCCTTTTTCTTCAGTGCCTTGCGACCCAACTGCTCTTCATAGGTTTTTCCCTTCAAAAATGGATGGTGGGCAATTTCAAGATTAGGAACCAGATGACCATCCGTAAATAGAGATGCACCAAACCCAGTACCCAAGGTCACCACCATCTCGACGCCCTTACCAGAGATGGCTCCATAGCCCTGAATATCAGCATCATTTGCCACCCGAATTGGCTTGTGCAGACGTTTAGATAGTGCCGTCGCTAAATCGAAATCAACCCATTGTGAGGTGAGATTGACCGCTGTTTTAATCACCCCCCGTCGAACCACCCCCGGAAAGCCTACCGACACCTGCGTAAACTCACCTTGTGTCGCAGCCAACTGCTCAATCACGTCCAGGACCGCCTCTGGATGCGGGGGGTGAGGCGTCTTGATGCGATCGCGTTCGGTGATGGGTTGCCCCGACTCATCTAACACCATTGCCTTAATGCCACTTCCACCAATATCCACTGCTAAAACACGCAGTGATTGCGTTTCAGGTGTGCTCATTCGGATTTCTACTCCAGCTTTTGGATTATGAATAGGGCGGTCAGCGAGGCTGAATCTCTGGCGGATAGAACTCGCCACCCAAGCAAAATCACTACCCACAAAATAGTAAGGGAAGTTGACCCCAGCCGGATCACCCCTCTTTCCAGCAGAAACCGTAATCAACTACAGTTGGGGTTTAGAAGCGTTTTGATAGCCCTCATGGATTGGCTCCCGACTTCAACAACTTTTTATGTGCAACTTGCGATCGCAGGAGCCTGGGTGATCGGTGTTTTTGGTCTAGCCGAATTTCTCAAGCAACAGGGGAAGACCGATCCTGAGATTAACCGTAAGGTGGTTCACATTGGCGTCGGCAACGTCATTTTATTGGCCTGGTGGTTTGAGATCCCCACCTGGATCGGGCTAGCGGCATCGGTTGTCTTTAGTATTGTGATGTTGCTCTCCTATCGATACCCCATCCTATCGAGTACCAGCGGCACCGGACGCAAAAGCTTGGGTACATTTTTCTATGCAGTCAGCATTGGCGTTTTAGTGGGCTGGTTTTGGCCGCTGGCATTGCCTCAATATGCCGTCATTGGCATCTTAATCATGACCTGGGGCGATGGTTTGGCCGCTCTCGTCGGTCAGAGGTGGGGACAGCATAAGTATCAGCTTTGGGGCATGGACAAAAGTTGGGAAGGCTCACTAACCATGGCCGTAGTCAGCGGATTAGTCGTAGCCTTGATTTTGTTGGTTACCCAGGGCAATGGGTGGCACACTTGGGTCAGTGCGATCGCAGTGGCCCTCGCTGCGGCAACCCTAGAATCCGTGTCTAAATTCGGCATCGACAATCTCACCGTGCCCATCGGGAGCGCGGCCCTCTGCTTTTTATGCAATGAGCTATGGTTGTAAACGTAATTCATTGCGGAACGAAAAACCGTGAGTAGACCCAATTCGTCCTGGGCGTTGAAGTGGTTTAGCTTTTTCTTTGCCGGAACCGCTGCCATTTATGTGTTGCGCGGGTTTGCAATTTTATCAATGTTACCGGGGTCCATCCTGTGGGTGCTGCTCTTTTTCACCCTAGTAACGGGACTGCTGACAGCCTTACAAGCTCTGCGCTAGGTCTACGCGGCCCACTGCCTACAAATCTGATAGAGCCATCCCCAAACAGGATAAATCGACCTACACTAAATAGGTGTGTCAATTGCATAGTGAAGGGATATCATGGCTCCCGCCGTTCTGATCGAACAACTTCAAAAGCGCTACGGCACCGTTGATGCCGTTAAAGATGTGTCCTTCGAGATTGCCCCTGGACAAATCTTTGGATTACTGGGTCCTAATGGAGCGGGTAAAACCACCACCCTCCGATGTTTGTGTAGCCTGACGATGCCCGATGCAGGCAAGATTGAAGTCTCTGGCATCTCGGTTCCAGAGCATCCACGAGCGGCTCGCCAACTCTTAGGATATGTCGCCCAAGACGTTGCTCTCGATAAAGTGCTGACGGGCAAAGAAATGCTGCAGCTCCAGGCGGCGCTCTACCATATTCCGGCAAAAGACATTGAAGCGCGCATCCAAATGGCCCTGAAGCTGCTCAGTTTGGAAGCCTTCGCAGATAAGAAAACCGGAACCTATTCAGGTGGTATTAAAAAGCGATTAGACCTAGCAGCGGGTCTTCTGCATCAGCCCGCTGTACTTGTACTTGATGAACCCACCGTCGGCCTCGACATTGAAAGCCGCGTTGTGATTTGGGACTTTCTGCGCCAGCTTCGCGACCAGGGCACCACTATCTTGATCACGAGCCACTACCTTGAAGAAGTGGATGCCTTAGCCGATAGCGTCGCCATTATTGATCAGGGCAAGGTGATTGCCGAAGGCAGTCCCTCAGAGCTTAAGGATCAGGTGGGGGGCGATCGCATCACCCTCCGCATTCGTGAGTTCACCTCTGACGAAGAAGCCCAAACAGCTAAATCGATGACGGCAGCTATGCCCTTTGTGCAGGATGTGATCATCAACGGCGCTCAGGGTAACTCTTTGAATCTAGTCGTCACACCACAGAGCGACGCGCTGCTGACGATTCAGCAAGCCCTTAAAGAAGCCGGACTGCCGGTTTTCGGGATTGCCCAGTCTCGCCCCAGCCTTGATGACGTTTATCTTGCCGCCACCGGCCAAACCTTAATGGATGCTGAAATAGCCGCCTCTGGCAACCGAGATGCCAAAAAAGAACGCAAGCAAAATATGCGCTAAGCCTCAGTTACGTCCCCCTAACACGTCCCCTTAATCTGCAAGCTTAAATACTGCTATGACCACCACCCTTGATCCCAAAACCGCTTCTTCTCCCGTGCTGTCTCGCGCTGAGCTACTGGCAACGCCAGGGATTGTGTCTGGTGAGTTTATTCAAGAAACCCTTGCCTTAACCCGCCGCCTATTTATTCAGCTCAAACGCCGACCCACAACGCTGATTGCAGGTATTATTCAGCCACTCATGTGGTTAGTTCTTTTTGGCGCTTTATTTGAGAACGTCCCTGCAGGCTTGTTTGGCACGAGCCAGAGTTATGGTCAGTTTCTCTGTGCGGGCGTGATTGTATTTACGGCCTTTAGTGGGGCGCTTAACGCAGGCTTGCCGGTGATGTTTGATCGCGAGTTTGGTTTTCTCAATCGATTGCTGGTGGCTCCCCTCGCCTCTCGATTTTCGATTGTGCTGGCCTCTGCCATTTTTATCACCACGCTCAGCCTTATTCAAACCGTTGCGATTGTGGTCACCAGCGTTTTTCTGGGGGCAGGTCTACCTGGGGCAGCCGGTTTAGGGGTGATGGCTGCGATCGTGCTGATGCTGGTATTGGGTGTTACCGCGCTTAGTCTAGGGCTATCCTTTGCCCTGCCGGGCCACATTGAGCTATTGGCAGTTATCTTTGTCACAAACCTACCACTGTTGTTTGCCAGCACAGCCCTAGTACCTTTGGCTTTTATGCCCACTTGGCTACAGTTTGTGTCTAGCCTGAATCCGCTCAGCTTTGCCATTGAGCCAATTCGCTACCTCTACCTCCATAGCGACTGGACCTTTGCCAGCATTGTCATGGACGCGCCTTGGGGTTCTGTGAGCTTGGGAGGGGCGTTGATTCTGTTGGCGGGGTTTGATGCGATCGCACTTTTCAGCATCCAGCGTTTGCTGTACCGCCGCCTCAGCTAGTTGCGTTGATGGGGCAGTTATCTATCGAGCGAAAAATTCGGGGCGTGCCTGCGCTTCATCAAGAACATTCGTCGCTATTGTGGCTCCGATCTCTGTTGGCACTGGGGACAATAGTAATATCGTCGTCCACTGGCTAATTCTTTAACAATGAGGGTACCGCACACAAAACACGGCTGTTCTGCCCTGCTAAATACCCAATGACGATAGTGTCGCCGACGCACCCCTTCAGTCTTGAGCTGCTTGGCTAAGGCGATATCATTGGTAATACCGCCGGTTTGGTAGGACTGCTTGGGAATATCTAGAGACGCTGCTGCAAGCGCCTGGAGCTGGGCGGTGGTGCAATCCACCGGACGACACTGGGGATGTACCCGAGCCACGAATAGAATCTCGCTGCGGAGGTAGTTGCCTAGACCAGCCAGAAAATGCTGATCTAACAGCAAGGTCGTCAGACGGCGGCGATGGAATTGGGGCAATCGGAGTCGTTCTTCTACCGTCTGTACAGTCATCTGAGTGCTCAAAATATCGGGACCAATCTGGCTCAAGAAGGGATGGGACAGAATTGTATCTTTATCAAGCACTTCGATGTCAGACGCGCTGTAGAGGAGAGCAGACTTGCGATCGCAATGAATAGCCAACCTCAACTGACGATTGGTGTCGGGGTAGTGATAGGCCCGCCGCACCATCCACTTCCCATAGAGCTGATTATGGCTGTAAATGCTGAGGTCATTGTCAAAATGAATCAGCATCGCCTTACCGCAGGTTTGTACGGCGGTGATCTGGCTGTCGCTCAGCGCCGCCCCCTGCCCCTGTAGATGCGGGAAGGCAAACCAAACCTCCTGAAGCGGTTGACGCACTACGGCAGCAGCAACTCGATCTGCCGCTTGTCTAATTTCAGGACCTTCAGGCACAAAGACTATCTCACCTAAGCTCTGTTTACCCCATAAAAAAGTGGAGACTCTATAGCCTCCACTTTTTGTTATTTTTCGGAGCTAGACTTAACCTGCGGCAACCGCAACAGCACCTTCAGGAATACTCTCTATCTCGTCTACCTCAAAGCGTAGACTCGGAAACAGGAAGTGGTTCTCTTCAACATACTGGGCACCGAATAATCCTTTCTCTGCCCAGAAATAGCGGTCGGTGGTGTGTTCATTCCTTTTGACCAGCAACAAAGCCGGAGGAACAATACCGACATCCTGAATATACTTTCGAGCAGCAGTTACGGGCTTGTCTTCACCGCTTTCAATACTGAACTGAGGTATACTCTCTAGAATCCTCCGTCCTTCTTGACGACGACGACTCTTACGCTTCCGTCTTCTTGCCAAAGCCTGACCTCCCTTGGAACTACTGAGCTGTAGTTCTTGTTACAAAACTAGGCCTGATTATAGCGATTGCATACAGAAAACTCAACTTTAGTTAAAGTTTTACAACGCTCAAACTTTGTATCCCTTGATACTCCGATCAAGTCACGTATTTCACTGTAAAGAATTGTAAGTTTTAGCGCTGCTCTGAGGTTATAAAACTGAGCTGCTTGGTTGGCCGTAAAAATCGATCAATGACCTTCGACCAGGCTTCGATAAGCCTCTACTGAGAGGGCGTCTTCTAGTTCAGAGGGGTCGCTCAACTGAATCTTTAGTAGCCAGCCACCTTGGTAGGGATCTTCCGCTAAGGTTTCGGGGGTGTCTACAACGGCTGTGTTGTACTCAATGACTTTGCCGGTGACGGGTGCATACAGATCTTCAACGGCTTTCACTGACTCGATATTGCCGCAGGTTTCACCTTTGGTGAGCTGCTCATCAACTTCAGGGAGTTCAACAAATACGATGTCTCCAAGCTGATCGACGGCGTAGGCGGTGATGCCAATCGTGGCGACATCCCCGTCTAGATGAATGTATTCATGGGAATCAAAGTATTTGAGATTGTCTGGATATTCAAAGCTCATGGAATGCTCCGGTGGTGCGGGTTTAACCAGTCTAGCGAATATTGTGCACGACTTTCGCCTATTTGGGGCGGCGATAAAAAGGCCGTTTTACAACCGTCGCAGCACATTGCTTACCCCGAATTTCTACGGTGACGGATTGCCCGATCTTCGCGAATTCGGGGGGGAGGTAGGCAAGGGCGATCGCAACTCCCAAGGTCGGCGAAAAGGAGCCACTGGTGACAGTTCCCACAGCCTCTGTGTCAACACAGACAGGATAGTCATGGCGGGCGATATTACGGCCTTCCATCTGCAGCCCCACCAACCGCTTAGAAACCCCAGCCTCTTGCTGCTGCTTGAGGGCAGAGTGCCCGATAAAATCACCCTCAAAATTGAGCAGCCACTTGAGGCCCGCTTCTAGCGGTGTCGTGGTGTCATTAATATCTTGTCCGTAGAGCGCCATCGCAGCTTCTAGCCGCAGCGTATCGCGAGCGCCGAGACCACAGGGGGCAACCCCTTGATCCATGAGTGTCTGCCAGAGCTGACGACCGACCGCTGGTGTCACCATCACCTCGAAGCCATCTTCTCCGGTGTAGCCTGTGCGAGCGAACCAAGCAGGCTGCTCTAAAATCGTGCCAGACTGGTGTCGATAGTTTCCAATCACAGAGAGATCAGTGGGGGTGAGCGACTGTAGAATCTTGACTGCCTCTGGACCCTGGACTGCAATCAGCACTCGCTCTGCCGAGACATCCTGAAAACCCAACGCTTCTGCAGAACAATGTTCTAATAACCAAGCTTTATCTTTATCCGTCGTTGAAGCATTGACAATGAGTTTTCCTCGTTCAACTCCTGCATCGTCTACGCCCTCATAGTAAAAAATCAGGTCATCGACAATACCGGCCTGGGGATTGAGAAACACCGAATACTTGGCCTGTCCCGGTTCGAGCTGACCCAAATCAGAGGGCACCAAAGTCTGAAGCTGCTGACGCAGATCTTTACCCTTGAGCAAAAACTTACCCATGTGAGAGATGTCGAACATCCCCGCCTGCTGCCGAACGCTGTGATGCTCTGCCGTAATGCCTTGATACTGCACGGGCATATCCCAGCCACCAAACCCCATCATTCGAGCCTTGAGATCTTGATGCTGCTGAAAGAGTGGTGTTTGCTTAAGGTCCACTGGGGCCACGGTTGCGCCTCTACTTGCGAATGGGAGCCTTTAATTTAACATCATCGGAACCTCCGTGAGACTCCCGCCATAGCAAAGCTTGGCGGTGAGAATCTGTCAATGACTAACGACTCCCGATTGCCACCAGGGTATCTAGCTTTGACAAGGGTACCCCTGAACGCTGGGCAGCCTCAGACCGACTGTAGCCACGACGCAAAAGTCGGACGGCATCCTGAGTCTTGCGCCAAGTCGGGCCGTCGGGAACAATCTTGCCCGCGTTACGGGCGACAACTAGCCCTCGCATGATAGCGTTCGCTTCGCTTAGGGATTGACCAGAGACACTTGAAGTATCCCAAGGCTGAATCGCGTCGCCTTGGGGCACATTTGTCTTTGTCCGTGTTGCCACCACGGGCTTCTTTGCAGGGGCAGTGCGTTTAGGCGCAGGTGGTCTAGAGATAGGTGATCTAGGCGAAATTGGGGCAGGACGAGCCGCTATCGGTTTTGGAGGCGATGTTTGTTTTGCTGGTGTGGGTTGCTGAGCAGCGGTTGTGGGCTGGCGTAGCTCAATGGCGACGGTTCGTTTAAGTTGTTGCCCATTGGCATCAACCGCCTGCAGCAGGAGTACCCCTTTTTGATAGGAAGGATTTAGATTGATCGTTGTTTTACCCGTGGCCGGTACTACACCCGGTACCGGGTAAATAGCAGCTCTAACTTCGTTACCGCCTTTGACAGTCCACTCTAAATTGAGCTTGGGTTTTTGCCCCAACTTGGCGACATCATAAATATATTTATCGGTGACTGGCTGACCGTTAATGCGAAAGCTAGCGACCTGAAGAGGCTGAGGCTTCACCTCAATGGGGCCGGTTGTTTGGGGCAGGGCCGCGGCCGTGAGTCGACCTTGGGGCTGCACAACCAGCTTAAACATATAGCGACCTGGGTCTTGGATGTTAGTGGGTACCCCCTTGCAGACTAAGGATTGCTTAACCTTGCAATAGGGCTGCAGATCTTTGGGGACTTGACCCGCAATTAAGGGATAGGTCTGGAGCTGACCATTGGACTGACGGAGCTGTAGCTCTTTTATTTGACGGGGATGGGTAATTTCCCAGTCTAAAAGGATGCCAGTATTATTTCCTTTTTTCTCTGTTGCCGCACCCGTGGACTGTTTGGACGAACTCGGTGTCTTGACCTGCAACACGCCGACCGTTTTTTCTTGAGAGGCATATTGGGTGTTCGGTGAAAAGAAAGCCACAATCTTGGGCGTGGGGTTCGGAGTCAGTGCGATCGCATCCGTTAGTTTGGAGTCGGTGGGCCGGGTCGCTGATGCTGGGCTGAAGCTCTGCAGCCTAAACTGATAGAGCTGGGCATTCGGCAACGCCGCTAAAATATTTTTACACACCAGCGCTTGGGGTTTAGCTTGGGTCTCGAACTGGCAAAAGCCCTGCTTAGCATTAGGCTCTTGCAGTTCAGACGGAATGCCCTTACTGAAATCAAAGGTCTTAATGATTTGCGCTCCGGTACTACCCTGGCGCACCAGTGAGAGCGTTTGAAGCTGCTGTGGGTTTTTAATCACCCAATTGAGACGAACCGACTCTTGCTCCCTTGCCTCTGGATCGGTTGTGGCCTGCAGCGCTGTGATCTCAGGTTGGAGGGAACTCTGTTGACTCCACAATACCCAGCCTAGTGCGGCTGCAACGGCAGCACCCAGCGCTAGGGGTAACAGGAGGCGAGGCACCTTTCTTGAACGCTGCCAAGTTGTGACACCCTGGGGAAATTGACTGGGAAGCGGCAAGCCATCTTGATCTTCAAGCCCCACTTCAAACTGAATTTGACGCGGTTGCCCAATCTGAAATCGCTTGTGTGTTCGCTGCACCGCTAATGCAACACTGACCTCCGTTTCTGGGTCTAAGCGAACGTTGGATGGCTCTATCTGATAAGTGACAGCACTTCTACCGCTCAGACTGCGGGCCTGCACCACTAGATTTCGGGGGACAGGCCCGTCATTTTTTAAGAGCAGTTGATAATGGCCCGTACGGCCCATGACGCTCTGAGATGCTGGCGTCAAGGCCATAAATAGATCACAGGCTGGCTCGATCTGCAGATAGATGGCCTGATGATGCTCTGTGTCCAATTGAGAGTGCAGGGTGAGCAGGAGTTGTTCTGCTCGAACCAGAGCATTCGCGGGGGGGTGAACCTGTACCTGGATTGTCCCGGTTTGCCCCGGCTCTAGCTCAAGGCTATTAAATTTGACCACCAGCCCCGTCCAGACCTGAACATCAGGATAAATGATGGTGTAATAACGTTCTGGCAATCCAGCACAGACAAGCTGAAAGCGGTCAACGTCATCGGCCTGATTCTCTACGGTCAGTTCAATGGTTAGCGTTTGACCCATCTGCAAAACAGAAGGATGTACGGCGGATGTCTCTGGTGTGATGTCACACCTGTAGGTGTCCATGGTCAATGAATCCCAAAATAATGGTGCTGCCTACGGCTATATTCTGAACCGAGATCAATGACTGAGGTTCAATGAACCACTTTGGTCCCATCATTGATTCCATACAATGTAAAAATACCGCTGATCGACGAGGCAATCTTCCCCCTGGTATTTTTTACCCTGTTGCCAAGGCAGAATGCATTGAGGATAACTTTCTTTATTTGCTCTGGCAAGAGGACTCGTTTCACTGAGGCAATGGTCTATTTTTTTAGACGCAGAAGGGAGAGGCTAATCTCCTAGCCAAAAACAGCATTAAGATTAAGCTAATAAGCAGGGATCCTTTAGTGTTGAGGTTTTTGGACCTGATACATATCCCTACGTGTGATTTATATCCCTATCTTCTGAGCTATTTGTACCCTTGTTCTCTGCTAAATCTCCCCGCATTATTACAAAAGCAAACGATGAAAGCCTGAACGCGACAGTGCTAAACCAACTGTTTGCCAAGGCTGGGTTGCCGACCCGAAATATTGAAAAGCTTGAGGTGGCGCTTTCGCACTCACTGTTGTTTGTGACGGCTAAAGTGCTTAAGGACGATACTGTCGTTGGTTTTGTGCGAGTGACCGGAGATGGAATTTTCAATGCAGCCATTTGGGATCTTGTGGTTGATCCAAGCTTTGCGGGTGATCAAGAGATCAAGAAGATGCTGCTGCAGCGCCTCAAGCAAGAAATTCGACGTACGGGCCTGCAATGTTCGGTCACCATTTTTGCCCAGCCAGAGGATGTTGAGCTATTAGAGCAGGTGAACTTTAGTGAAGATCAAGACGGTATCCGCGCCATGTCTTTACGGAGCAGCTTACTCAATCAGCGATCGCCCCAGTAGAAGAGATTAGTCTCACAGGGCAGGCCTCAAATGGGGATTTCTGCAATGTCATCAAGCTCCATCACATCAGTTTCGGGCTGCTCTCTGCCGCCTCGACAACGGGTGAAAAAGGGGCAGCGATCGCACCGTCCGGTCGAGATTGCAGTCTGTTCAAGATTTTGACCGTTACCATAGGCGACCAACCCTTTTGAAAGCTGCGCTAGCATCTGGGTCAGATCTTGGTGGGTTTGCTGGTGCTGGCTTGTGTCATAGGGCAGCACGAGGGTATGGGATTCGCCAGGGCGGGTTTGGGCAAACCAATAGACCATGGCAACCTGTTCCGGCGCATAGCTGCTGTTTTCCACCAAGATGTAGGGATATAATCGGGTTTGCCAGCTCTGGCGCAGCCGTTCAAGATTGCGGGGACGAGTATAGGTTTTCCAGTCTAAGATCTGGGCCTGCTGAGGATTTTGAATTAGACGATCGTACACCGCCACTAGGGTGAAGTCACCCCAAGAGAGTAACTGCTGGTGTTCACTCAATGAGTCTCCGGCAATCAGCGGTGGGGGTGACTGGTCTAGGGTTTCAAACCACTGTCTGAGTTGTTCATTCACGCCCAAAAAAGGCCGGATATTCAGACCCAGCGATCGCTGCTGCAAAAGATGGTGAAACTGCGATCCGAGAATCTGCTGCTCCGGTTGGAGTGCCACCGTGGGTAAGCCCCACTGCTCAAGGTATCGATACTGAAACTGACGAGGGCACTCGATGAGCTGGTTCAGGTGGCTTTGCGAGAGTTGCCAAATCGGGGTTGCGATCGCATCCAACATTGTTTCCCCGGCTCCTCCCATCCCAACGGCATCACACTAGACCCAGACTGACTGCATCCTTGCGAATTGTAAGCATCCTAAGCTGTTTCTCAGTGTAGTCTCTTACACTTATGCGTTGGAGTCTGTCCCAGCATGAGACAGATAATTTTCTCTACCGGCAGCACCGTTATTACGTTTGCCGACACCGCCAGGGATGTACCCTAGGTTATGTATTGGTAATCATTAGGATTAGCGCAATGATTGAGGTTGAGCACCTAAGCAAAACCTATGGCTCAACGACAGCAATCAAGGATCTCTCCTTCAAAGCTGAACCGGGAGAGATTCTAGGGCTACTGGGACCCAATGGCGCTGGAAAAACCACCACCATGCGGATTTTGGCCGGATACCTACCGGCGACGCAGGGAGAAGCACGCATTGCAGGTTATGAAGTTCATGAGAACCCCATGGCAGTGCGGCGGCGGATTGGTTACCTACCCGAAACCCCACCCCTCTACCTCGATATGACCGTCGAGGGCTATCTCTATTTTGTCTCTCGAATTAAAGGCGTGCCCGCCGGGGAACGCACCAAAAAAGTGACCCTCGCCATTGAACGGTGTAATCTGCTCAAAAAACGACGCGTTTTAATTCACAAGCTGTCCAAGGGATTTCGGCAACGGGTGGGTATCGCCCAGGCCATCGTCCACGATCCCCCCGCGATTATTCTCGATGAACCCACCGTCGGCCTCGATCCGCGCCAGATTATTGATGTTCGCAATTTAATTAAAACCCTGGCCGAAGATAAAACCGTACTGCTCTCAACCCACATCTTGCCCGAAGTGAGTATGACCTGCCATCGAGCCGTGATTATTAACCATGGTGAGGTCGTCGCCGTTGATACCCTCGAAGACTTGATGGCTCAAAGGACCGGCGGCATCGTCTACGACCTAGAGGTGCAGGCACTCCCAGAAGAGGTCGGAACCCGACTTCGTCATCTTGACGGCCTCAAAATGATGAAGCAGTTAGGTGAGCCAAATACCGAAAGGCAGCAGGTGCAAATCACCACCACCACAGGCGTAGAGCTGGGTCCGCAAATTGCCGCCACCTTGATTGAGAGCGGCATTGAACTTTATGAAATGCGGCGAGTCACCAAAAGCCTAGAGGATATCTTTCTAAACTTGACGACAGAGGAGCAAGTGCCCTCCGATGAAGCCGATCTTGACGAGGAAGACAGTTAATGAGATTGCTGACGAATAACGTTCTTGCCATCTATCGCAAAGAACTACAGGGATATTTCAAGGCTCCTTTACCCTATGTGATTGCAGGAATTTTTTGGTTGCTAGCGGGGCTTTTCTTTCTATTCATTTTGCAAAGCGTCGTGGTTGAGACCGCCAAGTTTGATCTGCTACAAAGCCAGCTCAATGACCCCGCGCCTTCAATAGACGTACCAGAACAAATTCTGCAAAGTTTTTTAGGGGTAATGGGATCCTTAGTATTGGTGATTCTACCCATTCTCTCCATGGGACTCTATGCAGAAGAGCGGAAGCGGGGCACCTTAGAGCTGTTGGCGACTTCACCGATTACAAACTGGGCGGTGGCTTTGGGAAAGCTGATGGCGGTGCTCACCTTCTTTATCACTCTGGTGATCCCGATTATTATGCTAGAGGCGTTAACCTTCAATAGTGCGAGTCCGCCGCTGCCCCTTGAACTTTTGCTGGCAAGTCATTTAGGTCTTGTTCTGCTGGCTGCAGCCATTTTGTCTCTGGGGCTGTTCATCTCGTCGCTAACCGACAGCGTGATTTTGGCGGCGATTTTAACCTTTGCTGTGATTCTGGTGCTGTGGATTTTAGATCTACTAGGGGAAAGTCTGGGCGGTCCCCTAGGCGCAGTCCTCAATCATCTATCCCTTTTGAAGCACTATTCCACTCTCAGCCAAGGGGTACTAGAGAGCAGCAGCATTATTCTGTTTGTCAGCTACATTATCCTCGGTCTATTTTTGACAGCTCAGTCCATTGATTTATTTAGGTTTCAGCGTTCCTAGTTGCGGCCTGAGTCTTTCTTTTTAGTCCATCTTCATTGTTAGAGTCTCTGTGAAACGTTCTTTGCCTCGTCTTAAAGGGTTCTCGAAGCTAGCGGTACTCCTGCTATGGTTGGGGGTATTTTTGATGATGGCGGGCCTGTGTGCTGGCCTCATTTCGGGCACATGGAGTACCGTGCCAGTGGGGTTGTTCATCGGTGGCCTTGTGGTTCTAGGGGTTTGGATCCTGCTGCACTGGCAATATTCCCCTCAATCTTCTGGGAGTTGGTGGCGACGGCGCTCTATTCAAGCTGGCAGCAATGCATTCGTTGCGGCAACGTCAGTGATTGTGATTCTGGGGCTGATTAATTTTCTCGCCGTTCGCTACCCCGCTAAACTTGATTTGACTGAGGCTAAGATTTTTTCGTTAGCCCCCCAATCCAAGCAGATGGTCAGGGCTTTAGATCAGTCTCTTAAGGTGATGGTATTCAATAATGCTGTCGATCCTCAGAAAAGAACGTTGTTAGAGCAATATCAGCGACTCAACCCCAACCGGTTTGAATTTGCTTTTGTAGACCCACAGGCGCAGCCAGGGTTAGCCCAAAAATATAAGGTTAAAGTGGCTGGAACGGTCGTCTTAGATCTTGCGGGTCGGAGCAAAACCTTAGATTCTGACCTGTCGGAGGTTAGTTTGACGGCGGCAATCGCCGCACTTGTGAGCGATCGCAAAACCCAAGTCTTTATCATGCAAGGGCATGGCGAGATGCCTATTTCTGGTGCCCAGGCCAGTCTTGCCGATGCCATTGAAGCGATGCAAAAGCAGGGATTTAAGATTGACCTTCTCAACTTTGCTGAACGTAAGCAGATTCCTGCCGAGACGGATGTCTTAATCGTGGCTGGACCCAAACGAGCCTTTTTACCAGCGGAGGTGCAGCTTTTAGAGGCCTATATGCAACAGGGGGGCAGAGCGTTATTCATGCTCGATCCTGAGACAGAGCATAGCCTTGATGGTTTCTTGAAAAAGTGGGGAATTACCCTGGATGAACGCCTCGTTGTCGATGCCTCTGGCTCTGGTCAACTCCTGGGTTTAGGGCCTGCCGTTCCCATTGTTATTGCCTATGGCCCCCACCCCATTACCAAAGATTTTGCTCAGGGGCTGACGTACTATCCCATCGCTCAGTCTCTCAATTTTCAGCAAATTCCCGGTCAAGAGATGACGGAGCTGCTCCGCACCGGAGAAGGGAGCTGGGCAGAGTCAAACCCCGATAGTGAACAGCTTCAATTTGATCCCAAGACCGATCGCCAAGGCCCACTGGTGCTAGGGGTTGCCGTTGAAAAAGCTCCACCGGAGCAGAAAGCGTCTCCCACAGCAACACCGAGTTCTGCTCCCTCAGCAACACCGAGTTCTGCTCCCACAGCAACGCCACAGCCCTCATCCGCAACGCCGCCGATCTCTTCGCCCAGTAGCCCTACGCCCAGCCCAGCCGCATCTCCATCGGCTAGCCCGACTGCATCTGTCAGTCCGACCGCATCAGCTAGCCCGACCGCATCTATCAGCCCACCTACCCCTGCGGCGTCACCTAGTTCTCCCCCCCCGGTTTCTTCTTCTGCCTCTAGCCCCAATCCATCTGAGCCGACGAAGCCCCCTGTCTCTCAATCTCCGGCGCGGCTGGTGGTGATTGGAGATTCTGACTTTTCCTCTTCTGGGCCGTTTAAGCAGGTTCTGAACGGCGATCTGTTTCTCAATGCGGTGACTTGGCTAGGGGATGATGACGAGAGTGCCTCCCTTTCCATTCGACCCAAGGTGGTGACCAATCGTCGGCTCGATATTACCCCTCGTCGTCGACAGTTTTTGAGTGCGTTGGGGGTTCTACTGCCGGTGAGTGCGTTGGGGGTAGCGGTCACACTCTGGTGGCAGCGACGATAGGATCTATGAACAGCGATGAAGTCTAATACTCTAATTCTGGTCATGATTGCGCTCCTTTTTGGGGGGGGCGTCTTTTTCTTTGATCGTCAACAACAGGCGCAGAAATCTGAGACGGAAGCAGCAACGGCGACACCGCTATTTAGCTTCAGTGAAGACGATGTGCAGCGCCTACGCATTACCACACCGGCCCAAACACTAGTGTTTCAAAGAGCCACCAGTGGTCCTTCTACATGGAGCCTAGGAGCGTCCTTAACCAGCCCTGCCGATGAAGCTGCGGTCCTATTTCTGGTTAATCTGTTAGCGACGGCGCAGCGCGATCGCATCCTAGAGGCTTCTGCCCAGCAGTTCAAAGAATTTGGTCTGGAACCGCCGACGGCGACGGTGGTCGTGACGCTCAAAAACCAGAAAAGCCACACGCTGGTTATCGGCGGCAAGGACTTTAACCAAAGAAAGGTCTATGCCCTCGTTGATCCCCCGCCAGCCGCGACGGAAAAGAATGCCGTTACCTTGGTGCCGACGACGTTCTTAGATGCGATCGCACGTCCTCTCTCAGAATGGAAATACAGCCCTCCGGAGTCGTTGACGCCATCCCCAACTCCAATCCCAACCCCGTCACCGTAATGTCCACCGCCAGACTTCTGATTTCTTGCCCTGATCAGCAGGGATTGGTCGCCAAGATCTCAAATTTCATCTATGCCAATGGCGGCAATATTATCCATGCCGATCACCATACAGACTTTGTGGTGGACCGATTTTTGACTCGCATTGAGTGGCAGTTAGAGAGTTTTAAGCTGCCTCGCGAGTTGATTGGTCCTGCTTTTCAGGCCATTGCCGACCCCCTAGATGCGACCTGGGAGCTGCACTTTTCTGACACAGTCCCTCGGATTGCCATCTGGGTCAGCCGCCAAGATCATTGCCTCTACGATTTAATTCTGCGCCAGCGAGCCAAAGAACTACAGGCCGAAATCGTGGTGATTATAAGCAACCATGCCAAGTTAGGAGAGATAGCGGCCCAATTTGGAATAGACTTCCATCACATTCCGATCTCAGCCGAAATCAAAGTCGAGCAAGAGGTGAAGCAGCTAGCGCTACTGGGGCAATACAGCGTTGATCTGGTGGTGCTCGCCAAATACATGCAGATTCTCAGCGCTGACTTTATTCACCAGTTTCCTCAGATTATTAATATTCATCATTCCTTCTTACCCGCTTTTGCGGGCGCTAACCCTTATCAGCGTGCCCATGAACGCGGCGTCAAAATTATTGGAGCGACGGCCCACTACGCCACGGCAGACCTGGATCAAGGCCCGATTATTGAGCAAGATGTGGTTCGAGTTAGCCATCGTGATGAAGCCAGAGATCTGATCCGCAAAGGCAAAGATATGGAGCGTGTTGTTCTGGCTAGAGCCGTGCGGCTCCATTTGCAAAATCGAGTCTTGGTTTATGGAAACCGTACGGTGGTGTTTGGCTAACGCTTTCATCGTTTAGCTTTAAATATGGCACTGCTCGGCTACTACCTGCTTTAGAAAATGGGTTGAACAGGGTTGGTATGAGCCGGATTGGGCGTGTCAGTGTAGTGGGAGACAGCGGCCCAATTTGGCGGTTGAGGCGATGAATTCAGAAATGGGAGAATGAGCTGTAAGGTCTGTATCGCATAGCTTTGAGAGGGTGTGGGCGGTGCCCACCCTACTTCCTGAAATCTCTTTCTCCAGCAGCATATCGCTCCAACAATTCCTCAGCAGTCATAACAACACCTCCCAAACACAACAGTCCCCACCTGGGCACAACTGCTCCAGACCACAACCCCATTTAACCTCAACATCGAGATCACCGATTTCCCCACCGGCCAACTCGCCGAAGCCACCATCACCAACTTCACCAACGGCCTCCCCTCCGCAGGCACCCTCACCCTCGACCACAACGCCAACGGCCTCGGCTGGTTCATCGACACCACCCCGTGGGAGAGTTCAGAATTCGGAGTTCAGAGTTCGGAGTTCTCATCCATAGCAACCCCAGACTCCGCCGCCTATGGTCGTTATGACCTTCTTACCGCCATCCTCCACGAAACCAGCCACCTCGCAGGCTTCATTGAAGGCCACCAAGCCTTCGATCGCAACGTCCAAACCATCAACGGCACCCGCTATTTCGTCGCCGACGGCATCCAAGCCGCCCTCACAGACGATCACCTAGATCCCAGGCTTTACCCTCACTCTCTGCTTAACCCTGTCCTCGCCCCCGGCGTTCGCAAAACTTCCCTCAACCCTAGACCTCGCCCTCCTCAACGTCATCCGGTCAGCGCCAGTGAGCCTCAATAGCGTACTGTCAGGAATCGGCTTGATTTCACCGCGATCGGTCCCCATCAACGCGCTCTTAAGAGACGCCGAGGGATTAAAGAGAAAAATATCGCTAAAACCGCTCGGAATATCGGGCACCTTGGGATCGACGATGAGCTGAAACCTAACTCGTGGCTCCAGTAAATAAGAGAGCGATAGCAAACTGCCAGGATTCGTTTCTTGCTGGGAGCTAATCACTAAGGGACGCTCAGCCTGATTAATAATTTGAGCCGTCTTGGCATTATCTGCAGCCACCGCCTTAATCCACCAAGTATCTGACTGAGAAATAACTAAACAAGAGGTCAGCCCTAGGGTAAATAAAACGGCAGCCATCCCTTTCCAAGCAAGAGGACGCTTGGTAGAGACAAGCGTCAACGGATGGGCGAGCAGATAGGCGATCGCAATGCCAATCCCTACGTAGGTTGCCATAAAATAGCGAGCCGAAACAGAGCGCAGCCCTCCCATCGATAGGTCAAGGGAACACAAAACGAAGGGGGTCATGCCCATTAGCCCGATCACCATTAACCAAGCACGGAGGGGAGTCTGGTAACAGAGATAGCCAACGGCAGAAATCACCAGTGCTAAAACAAGCACAACGCTAAGAACAGCCATCGGGTCGTCGGGTTGCAGGCCAATATCAAAGACGAGATGACTCAGATTCCAGCCCCACAATTGGGTGCGAAGTTCTGCATCGAAGGGTCTTGCCGTCCATCCTGTCGTTGCTTGCACGTTTTGAGCGTTCGTGAGCAAGACCACTAGCCAAAGCGAGAAACCGATAACCCCCAATCCACAGGCTAATAGATAGGGCTTCAGTATAGATTTCTGACGGAGGCCCACAACATATAGGGCGTGTCCCAGGGCGACAAAGATATTGAACAGAAAGGTATAGCAGCCCAATACTAAGGTGACACTATAAAATCCCCAAGCCGTAGCCGTCTTGACTCGGATAGCCCGCAGCAACCCTGCACTAGACAATAAAATCCACACCACCCAGAAGCTATACTGTCTGGCCTCTTGGGCATAGAGAAGGTGCAGCGGCGAAACAGCCATTAATGCCATCGCGACTCCGCCGATCAGGGGGGCGGCAAAGAGTTCAATGCAGAGCCAGTACAGAGCGGGAAAGGCCAACAAACTCAAGCAGACTGAGAGCAGGCGAGTGATGGTCGGGGAATGGCCCCATATTTGCACCCATCCCCACATCAGTAGGTAGTAGAGGGGTGGGTGCTGAGCATCTTCGATGGCTAAGCTCTTGATAACGTCTCCGGGGTTGCCATTGGGGCGCGGGGTTTGATAGACCTGTAGGTCTGCAACACTCACCAGATGACCATCGAAGAGAGTCTGTAAATACTCCTGCGATTGATAGCCTGAGACTCGCAGAGAGGTAAAAGTCTCGTCATGCCAATAAAGCTTGTGGTCAAGGTTATAAAATCTGAGACACACGCCCAACAGCAGGATAATAACGATCAGCAGTGTGTAGGGATGGGGCCGCCACTTTTGAGTCATGATGGGTGCTGAGGTTAGTTTTGGCAGACACTGCGATCGCGTTTAGAACGCGACGAGCGTTGGCAAGATAGTAGCAGGCCAGCCCAATATGTTGATTCGCTATCCGTCCCTGCAGCAGCGGTTCGCTAATGCGTTGATAGAGGCGGTGGCGATGTCGTCCTATTGCCCTCAGACGACGGTAGAAAATGCTGAGCGAGATCTCTCACGACTATCGATTCCGCTCCAGCTTGATGTTCGCTTCCCCCTAGGCACTTTTACTTCTCCGATTGCGCTGCAGCTTGCGATGAAGCTGCAATCGCCTTTAGACGTCGCCACCGATCTGGTGGCCTTGGTACCGCCTTCTGCTGATCTCAAGCTATGGGTTAAACCGCCGGGCTGGATCTATGGGCAGTTTTTAGAGGGTGCGATCGCATCTTTTTTACAGCAGCTCACTGAACAATCGCCCCAGCTTCAAGCGCCGACCCAGGTTGTCTTAGACAAGAGCCTTAGCGATCGCCAGCTCTTTTTAGTGCAATACGCCCATGCCCGCTGCTGCGCTCTGCTCCGCTTGGGACAGCGGGAAGGACTCATTGAGTTAGAGACAAATCGACAGGAGCCGTCTTTCACCGTGACGACACCGATTCCGTGGACCACAAAACAGGGTCACCTGCGGCTCCAGCATCCGGCAGAGCGATCGCTGATTCAAAACCTGTTGGTGTTCCCGAACCGCCTTGGCCCTTCGACTCCACGCTGGTGTCCACAGAGCATGGTTTCCATCCTCTGGCCTGTGCCTACAAAAACATTACTCCGCGACAGTCAAGCATGGGCCGAAAGCTTCCTACAGTTCTATCAAGACTGCCGAATATTGGGTGACGTCAGTCGAGCAACCCCTGCACTCAGCCAAGCTCGACTGGGATTAGTCTTAGCAACCCAGCGGGTTCTTGCCTTTTTGCTTCAGGATTTGCTGCACGTAGTAGCTCCAGTGGAACTTTGAGCGGTCTAACCCGTCAGGCAAGGCATCACTACTGAATATTAATCTGTGCCCATTTGTTGAGGGAAAAAAGTTCTTGACAAGTGGGCCTTAATTCTTGATAATCGCCACTGTGTGAGGAGCGAACATCTCAAAAAGGGCATCGAGACGAAACACGGACAGTCGTCGATGCCCTTTTTGGTGTTTAAATTTGCTTGCCGCTGAACGGAATAGGAGGCGCAATGGCAGTCCCCATTATTACAACTGTAGCTGGTGTACAGAGTTTTTTGCAGACCCTAGCACAGGCCTCGTCAACGGCAGAGCCAAAGAACGCGCTGGCAAATCTAGGGTTAGTTCCCACCATGGGGGCGCTCCATCGCGGACATTTGAGCCTGATTGAACGGGCGCGTCACGAGAACCAGTGGGTAATGGTCAGTCTCTTTGTCAATCCGCTCCAGTTTGCGCCCACCGAAGATTTAGACCGCTACCCCCAACGGCTAGAGCAAGATCAGCAGCTCTGTGAGCAGGCTGGCGTCGATGCGATTTTTGCCCCTTCGCCCAGCGAACTATTGGGGGAGGGCACAATTACGGCAGTGGTTCCGCCGATCTCGCTCACGCAAGGACTCTGCGGTGCGTCTCGCCCTGGACATTTTCAGGGGGTTGCCACGATTGTCTTAAAGCTACTCAATCTAATCGGGCCTGACCGCGCCTACTTTGGTCGCAAAGATGCACAACAGCTCGCCATCATTCAGCGTTTAGTCAAAGATCTCAATGTCCCGGTGGAGATCGTGCCCTGCCCCATTGTGCGGGAGGCGAGTGGTTTAGCCCTTAGCTCTCGTAACCAGTATTTAGACGAGGCCCAACAGCAGACGGCGACGATTTTGCACGACAGCCTGCAGGCGGCACAGCGGTGCTTTCAAGAAGGGATGCGCGATCGCAACTCCTTGCTCACAAAAATACGCCACACCCTTGCTCAAGAACCGGATGTCACCCTTGAGTATGCAGAGCTAGTCGATCCGGTGACGCTGCAGCCGTTGGCGGATATTGAAGGGGTAGGAATGGTTGCGATCGCAGCCCACCTCAACAACACTCGCCTCATCGATAACATTGTTCTCGACGCGCGGCAGCCCATTCTTGCCATCGATGGCCCTGCTGGGGCCGGTAAATCTACCGTGACTCGCCTGTGTGCCCAAGCATTGGGGCTTCAATATCTCGATACCGGCGCAATGTATCGAGCGATTACCTGGCTGGTCCTGCAGTCTCAAATTAAGTTAGATAATTCACTTGCGATCGCCGATCTCGTTAGCCAAAGTGACATTAAGCTCCAGCTCGATGCCAACCCTGAGCGTCTCCCCAGCGTTTGGGTGCAGGGAAAAGATGTAACAGAGGCGATCCGTACTCCAGAAGTGACCCAATCGGTTTCTACCATTGCGGCCCAGAGCGCAGTGCGTCAGGCTCTTGTGCAGCAGCAGCGCGTCCTCGGCCAAGCAGGCGGCATTGCTGCAGAGGGGCGAGATATTGGCACCCACGTTTTCCCTGATGCAGGTCTAAAGATCTTTCTAACGGCTTCCATTGCTGAACGCGCCCGTCGTCGTCAGCAAGACTTGGCACAACGAGGGGCGGCACCCATTGACTTTGAAGCGCTGCAGCAGCAAATTGCCCGACGCGATCAAAAAGATAGTCAACGAGCAATCTCTCCGCTATGTAAAGCCTATGACGCCGTTGAGGTGAATACTGACGGCCTTAGTATTACTGAAGTAACCGAGCAGATTGTTGCCCTCTATCGGAACAGTTTGACTCAGTAAAGCATCAAGAGACTCACGAAAGCATCAAGACATAAATACGTTGGGTGAACCCCAACCAGATATCTCAGGAACCTCTCAGCCTGATCAGCTAGATCTAAAATGGTTATGCTAGAGTAGGCGTACTTTTGAAGGCAAAGTGGGTATGATCAGTTTGGTTGTGCCTCTGTCACAGGAAAAGCGCGGCGTCAGCGTAACTCAACAATAATCCGGGTAAGTCTATGGTGATCTCAAAGCGTGGTCTTGTTTTAGGTGCCACTGCTCTTGTCGGTGCAAGTATAGTGCTCACAGGAGCCGGTCTCCATTTTTCAAGGAGCTGGGCCTTATTTTCAGACGGTCCCAAAGAGATTGTCGACGAAGTTTGGCAGGTCATCAACCATGACTACGTGGATGGTAACTTTAATGGTGTTGATTGGCGTTCATCTCGCAATAAATATCTGAAGCGCAACTATACGACCAATGAAGAAGCGTACAAAGCTGTGCGCGAAATGCTGGAGCCGCTAGGTGATCCCTACACTCGCTTTTTAGACCCAGAACAGTTCAAGAGTATGCAGATCGATACCTCTGGTGAACTCACCGGGGTCGGCATCCAAATTACCCAGGACGAAAAGACCAAAGATATTACCGTTATTTCTCCGATTGAAGGGAGTCCGGCGTCTCGAGTCGGCATCTTGCCGAAGGACGTCATTGTTAAAGTGGGTGATAAAAGTACCAAAGGCCTTGATATCAACGCCGTGGTCGGTTTAATCAGAGGTCCGGTTGGATCGGATGTCGCGCTCACGATTAAACGCGGTAATGAGCAGTTCAACTTTACGATCAAGCGGGAGCGCATTGAACTTCAGGCCGTTGAGTCGGGTGTTCGTCCCTCTGCTTCTGGTTCGATTGGATATATTCGCCTGACTCAGTTCAGCAGTAATGCAGCGGCTGACATGCGAACTGCAATCCGCGATCTCAATAAGAAAAACGTGGCAGGCTATATCTTAGATTTGCGCCTCAATCCAGGCGGTTTGCTCTATTCCAGCGCTGAAATTGCACGGATGTGGATGGACAACGGCACCATCGTAACCACAGTCAACCGTCGGGGTGCCATCGATAAACTCACGGCAAGTCGCGGCAAACTCACCGATAAGCCCCTGGTTATCTTGGTGGATGGCGGTTCTGCCAGTGCGAGTGAAATTTTGGCCGGGGCACTGCAAGATAATAAGCGAGCGGTTCTAGTTGGCGAGAAAACCTTTGGCAAAGGGCTAGTACAGTCGGTACACCCCTTAGAAGATGGTTCAGGGTTAGCGGTCACGATTGCCAAGTATCTCACTCCCAGCGGGCGAGATATTAATAAGAGAGGAATTGAGCCTGACATTAAGGTCATTCTGACTGAGAAACAGCTTGAAGCACGGACCCGTGAGAAGTTCGCAACATTGGCCGATCCTCAATACGCTAAGGCCTTGGACATCTTGATGCAGAAGATTGTGTCTGCTAATCGCGGTAACTTTCAGTCAGCCGTTACTAAGTAACATCCACGTTCGCTCGTAACCAAGTGTTCGCAGAGTCTATCTTTTCGAACACTTGTCCTTTTAGAAAGATGCTTGCCCATAATTCAAGGTAGAGAACACGGCCTTTCAAGGTAGGATTGGCAAGGCGTTAAGAATTGTTGAATCATGGTTGAAAGACCCATTAAGAAGTCCGAACGCGCTGAGCGAGGCGATGAAGAGAAGCGGAGCGATCGCCCCAGCAAGGACAAGAAAGGGGGGCGCGGCAAGGGTCGTGGAGACCGTGAAGAGCGGAAGCCCAAAATCTCACCGGCGCTCATGCGTGGTCCGAGGCCTAGCGCGAAACCGGCAGAACCAGAACCAGAAGAGGTAACGGCTGCAGCGGTCACTTCAGAATCAGTAGAAGCTGAAGGCGCTGTCGTAGAGACTGAAGAGACTACGGCAGAGGCTACGGCTGAAACAGCGACCGAGGCACCGGCAGAGCCTGTCGCGGAAGCCGAGACTGAACCATCTGCCCAGACGGATGCTCCTGCGGAAGCTAAGGCATCAGAAGAAGACTAAGCGCTCATCAATCTGAACAGAGTGAGAAGTCTTAGGAATTTCATCTTGATTGACGAAAAAGGGTTCCAGTCGTATTGGCTGGAACCCTTTTTATAAAATGCAGCTAGACAGGCCAAGTGGTGACTAAAAATACGATGACGGTGGCGATCGCAAGTAAGCCCTGAATCAGATTACCAATCAAAGAACTGACCACAACACCTAAAGCAGCTTTCAGTGCCTGTATGGGCTGACGCCGATGCAGCAGTTCACCAATAAATGCCCCCAGAAAAGGACCAATCAGCAGTCCTAAAATGGGTCCACCGACGGGAAGGGCTGGCAGCAAGCCCAAAACACCAGCCACTAAGCCAACAATGGCTCCAATTTGTCCCCAGCGACTGGCTCCAGCCTTTTTTGCGCCCCAGAACGTCGCCAGGAAATCGACGCCGATACCGAGCAGAAGCACTGCGATCGCAACGCCTAAAGAAATCGCCACCGTACCAAAGCCCTTGATCAATCCCCACACAAGAATCGCGACGGCAATCAGGCCGACACCGGGTACCGCTGGCACCACAGACCCAATCACGCCTGCCACCATCACCACCACCAGTAGCCAGTAAATGATAATGGTGTCGTTTTGTAGCGAGGCGAACCAATCGGCACTTTGTGCCTGTAGGGCCGTCACCCAATCGATGATGTGAGTTTGCAATGCAACGTACCAGCTCACAAGATTAGAGCGAAACGCCGTGATCCAGTTGGGTGCTTTGAGAGCAAAGGTTACATCCACTGAGGTTATCCTGATATTTCGAGGGCTGAACGAGGTTGTTGGCTAAGGGTGTGGTCGAGTTTGTTTGCGATCGCATCAATCCAAGCTTCATCTTGGCGGGTATAGCTGCGCGGCGCATTGGCTCCCAAGATCAAAACCCCATCTGAGCTGATGGGCTGACAGATGACACCTTGGGTATTTTCGGGCAGATAGTCAAATTCCACCCCACCGGGATACAGCTTTAAGGCCACTAGATACACCGGCTTCTGCAGGTCTAGAACCCGCTGAACAATGGCACCCGGCTTCACCTTCGCCTCCGGTCCTAACACTCCCCGCCGCAGAATGGTTTCGCCTCGGTAGTAAATCACCAGTGACCTTGTCACTGTATTGGTCAGCAGAATATGAGAGGCCCAGGCCAGTTCTGTTTTGACGGCTTCGGGCAATGCCGCATCTAACTCAAACCCAGCTTCACCGTCTAGCTCAACGGCATCAGGGGCGATGGACTGAACTTGCCGCCACAGCAACCCCACAAGAATTAAAACAGCACAGACAATCACACCGAGGGCATCTGAACGAGACTGTGAGTTGAGCAGTTCAGGGGTGAATAGTCGATTGAGCAGTAGAAGACATTCCCCTAAGCCCCCCACCACAATGGGCAGCAGTCGAAGTACTTTGTTGGGGTCGGATTGAGCCATCCGTGACGGGTCCAGAGTATAACGCTGTCTTTATAGTAATCTGCAGCCTGGGTTAGAGGTACCGCTTCTGGCCCATCCTGTAGCGGAGATCATTCTTAAGAGGGTAATGTGCGATCGCAAGACTTCTAAAAGCTTTCCTGAATGGATAATTGCGGCAATATCCTCTACGGCTTACGGGCGAGGATCGTGCGATGGCGAGGATCACTAGCCACCGTTGCCAGATGCTCAAAGCCAACCTCTTGCAGCGCAGCTTCCACATCAAAGGTGTAGTAGTCATCACTCCAGGGTTCTGTGCTTTTCATGAGCGTAAATAGAGCCGGAGGCAGATTTTGAATCACGTCAGACTTGGGATTATTATCGACAATAGCAATGCATCCCCTCGGCCTGAGAATGCGAAGCACCTCTACAAAAATTTCTCGCGTTGCCGCACGGGGCAGCTCATGAATCACGAACTGAAGCGTTACCAAATCAAAGGATTGCTCTGCGAAGCCAGTTTCTTCCGCCTTCGCATGTTTCCATTGAGAAATTTCGCCCTGCGAATCACGTAGCTTCGCCACGCTGAGCATATAGGGAGACAAATCTAATCCAATTGTCTCCACAGTCTCTTGAGCTTGCTGATAAAAACGATGAAGAGGTAACGTCGATAGACCCACTGAACATCCTATATCGAGAATGCTCTGGACTGCCTTGGGGCCATACTCTGCAAGCACCTGATGAAAACTAGATCGCAATCGGTCTTGGGCGACTTGCCAGGTGAGTTCATCCTGCGGCCAGACTCGAAGGGCCATAGAGTATGTGGCTGATTCCGCTTCAAAGGCGGCAGGCCAGCATAGATTACCTTCGGCATAGGCATGGAAAGGGACTTGGTAATAGTCAGGGTAGGTAACGGGTTGCTGAACCTGATCAAGCAGAGATTGAACGCCCGATGCCTCTAGCGCTTGATAGCTTTTACGCCAAGGAATACCGTGCGTCTCAGCCGTCTTAATCAGCACCCGGCGAGCCTGCTGCTTCATGACGGCATAGATGGGTTTGGTCTGAATAAGAAGGTTGACAAATTTTGAAAGCCAATCTTCGCCAGCCCAATCTGGCTTCACTTTATTGGTTGTTGGCGTGTCTAGCATACGCTCAAGTCAGCTCTGAAATTACAGCAAAACTGTTCTCTATCTTAATCGGTTTTGAGTCTGCCCCCACCCATAGAGACTGATCACGGGTGTACGAAAAAAGCGCGGGACGCTTGCACTAAAGTGCCAAAGCCGTTGCACGGCCCCCGGCCCCCAACACTTTGGGGGGAGAGTCTTGACACGTTTCAGTCATGGGCGCAACGAGCAAACAGGGACGTTCACAATCCAACCATTGTCACTGGTATCTCAGTGACAATGGAGCCTGTACTCCGGTGAGTTTTGACTAGGGTGCGTGTCCAAGCAGCAAAACATAAAAGCGTTCTCCCCCCAATTTTGGGGGGCTGGGGGGGGCCAACGCAGAAGCGTTTGCAGATTTATGCAAGCGAACCATTTACTGGAGGGCGCACTTTTTTTCGTTCACCCGACTGATTACAGACTTTGGCCCTGATCAGCCCTAAATCTTGCACAACAGCACCCCCTCAAGACCTCAGCGTAATATCAACACAAATTTGTGTTGACAGAGTACTTTCGTACTGATAAAGTACGCATGTACTAATTTTTAGCCAAAGATTCAACATGACGGAGACATAATCATGCAGGCCAGTATTGCACAGCAACAAACCCCTCAAGACTATGTATGTGCCAAGATCAATCACGTCTATCACCGCAACCGACAATTGCACCTCGCCAAGCGGCAGCAGGTTGCGCTGCGACATCGGCGGCGACTGGTTCGAGCAAGGGCACTATTTCGTCAAGCATTAGATAAAGCACTGCCGTCCAAAACACAGAGCGGCTTAGGTATCGTCATTAGCCTTGACGATCGCTACTTGGCAAGACCTGGATTTGTCGCCCACTTTGAATTTGAAGGGAAGCGCTGGCTCTTGGCCTGTCAGCGTCAATCTTGGCAATGCGAATGGTTTTTTAAGCATGAAGACCAGATCTCTGTGACGCGATGCAGCAGTCAAGATCTTGAGGTTGAGCTGTGCTATGCATTGGGGCAGTTCCGTCACAGTCAGGCGGCCTAGAGAATCTTTTGGCTTCTGTTTGTATCATTTAAGGGCGATGCTATTGAGGAAAGAGGAGCCTATGCCCGCTGCCCGTATTGAACCCGGCCCAGGTCAAGAATCGGTTTGGGGCTATCCACGTCCGCCGCGCTTAGAAGCGTCTGACAAGCATATTCAGGTGAACTTTAATGGTGTGATCATTGCAGATACTCGCTGCGCCAAGCGGGTTTTAGAAACGAGTCATCCGCCGGTTTACTATCTTCCGCTAGAAGATATGCAGCAGCAGTATCTGCAGCAGACGAGTCGCTCGACTTTTTGTGAATGGAAGGGATCGGCGTCTTATTACACGATTGCGGTGGGCGATCGCACGGCTGAAAATGCTGCCTGGTTTTATCCCAATCCCACAGAAACCTTTGCAGATATTCAAAACTATGTGGCGGTCTATCCCAGCCGCATGGATGTTTGCTATGTCGATGGTGAAATAGTTCAGTCTCAACCTGGAGACTTCTATGGTGGCTGGATTACCCAAGATATTGTGGGTCCATTTAAGGGCGGGATGGGGACTTGGGGGTGGTAGTCCGGTGGACCCGTTAGTCTGATGATTCTATTCAGCGTCAGGCAGATGGTTGGGGTCGATGCCTTGCGATCGCAAAAATGCTTCTAGCCGTTCCTGTTGTTGTTCCGCTTGTTCTGCTCGTTGCTGAGCTTTCTCTGTTTGTTTCTGAGCTTGTTCTGCTCGTTGCTGAGCTTGCTGAGCCTGCTGTTCAGCCTGTTCCTCTGGTAGTGGAATCAGTTGCCCCTCCGCCGTAAACAATCGCAATTGTTCTGCATGGATACCCAGATAAAGCCCCAATTGCCCACTCCATAGCCGCCCGTCGGTAGCAGGAATAGTCTCATATTTGCCATCTACTAGATGAAATCCGGCAAACTCCATCGTCTGCGGATGAAACCAGAAGTAATCAGGCACGCGCCATACGTCTTGGTAGAGATCTTTCTTTTTACCTTTATCCACCGCTGCTGTGGAGCTAGAGAGCAACTCAATGACAATGTTGGGGTATTTGCCGCCTTCTTCCCAGATCGCCCAACTACGACGCTTCCTCTTTTCGGCTCCTAGCACGACGAAAATATCTGGCCCGACAAAATCTCGTTTCTTGAGCTGTTGCTCGTTGTAGTACACCGTCAGGTTACCAGAGATATAGAAGTCTGAGCGATCTTGCCACCAGAATTCTAGCAATCGAATCAGCAAATCAATTTGGCAACGGTGAAAATCAGTTTCCAATTGCGGCTCGTCACTGTATAGATTGGTGGGCAACTTTAGCTCGTCAGGAATATCTTCGCTGACGGATGGATGAGGATTGGCATCCAGACGAACCATTGCAGACGCTCCGGTAAAACTCTTTTAGTATAGACCAGGCTAAAGTGCTCTCCTGTCCTGAAGCGACGTCTATCGATGTCTGAACCCTCAAGGATATTTTTGAAATATCTACGCTAGTATCTGGTTTTGGTAAGGAAGTGTATGGTAACCCTTCAGGGGACAGTTAAAATTTTGAGTCATTTCGTTCTCCAAATTCGCTACAGTTTAAGCCATTAGAACAGTTCCACCGTTAGAAGGATTTGAGCAACCTATTGAGAAAATTGGAGCTACATGCAGTGAATAACGACCCAATAGTATGGATAGTTATGGGTATATCTGGATCGGGTAAAACGACTGTTGGTCGGCGCTTAGCCCAGAAGCTAGAGTGCGACTTTCTAGAAGGTGATAGACGGCACCCCCTCTCGAACATTCTCAAAATGATTTCGCAGCAGCCTCTACAAGAAGAAGATCGCCTTCCGTGGCTTTTGGAAATAGAGGCTGACATTCAACAAGCAATAGATCGAAATCGGGAGACTGTAATAACTTGCTCTGCTCTCAAAGCATCCCACAGAAAACAACTCGTATCTTTGGGAAGCGTTCAATTAGTATGGCTAGATGTATCTATCTTATTACTAAAGAAAAGACTGGGCGAAAGACGAAATCACTACATGAAACTCGAAATGCTTGATAGCCAAATAGCTACATTTGAAGCAATTGGCCTAGAAGAAGATGTAATGACTATTGATGGCGCTTTTCCGATTGATGCTGTCATGAGTGAATTAATGACAAAAGCAGCTCAGAAATTTCCAAGTATAAAAGAATCTTGGTGGGAGAGATGGACTCAGTGAAAACCTTACATGAGTAAACGGCAGAGCAACGGTAAAGGGTTAAAAATTCACTGTCTATCCTCAAGATTAGTCGGTTCCACCACAATCACCGGAATCGAACTGGTCTCCAAGATAGATTGAGAGACAGAACCCACCACAAGTTTCTTGAATGCCTGATGCCCGCGTTTGCCGATCACAATATCGTCAACGCTATACTGCTGCGCCGCCTGCACGATCGCATCTGCCACCGGACCGTCTACCATCACAAACTGATGACGAATATCTAGTAACAATCGTTGGCTAAGGCTTTGGAGAATTTTGCGCTCTTCTTCTTCATTAAGCTGTGCCACATGCAGCACAATCACCTCGCCATCGCTGCGGCGAGCTAAGTCCGCAACCTTGGTCAAAACCTGAGCGGCTAGGGACGAGGTATCAACCGCAGCCATCAGAAGAGGACGGGACTGAACGGCTACTTTAGTGGGATCCACCGGATCTTGTGACAGAAGTTTGGGGGCAAAGGTGGGGATGGCCCAAGCTCCGAAAGGGGCCGTGGTGAGGATGGAAAGGGCTGCGATCGCCAAGATAATCTCTCCTCCCTCAACCCCCTGACTGAGTGGAACTGCCCCGATGGCTGCCTGCACCGTTGCCTTCGCAGAATTTCCAGGTAATAGAAATAATCGCTCTCTCAGGGTCCAGTTACTGCCTAGAGTGGAGAGGTACCAGCCCATCGAACGTCCCACTATTAATCCCACCGCTAACAGCAACAATCCTGGCAACAGCGTATTCTCTAGCGCTCGAATTTGAATGCTGGCTCCCATCAATACAAATAGAACAATTTCAGCAATACTCCAGAGGTTGTTGAATTCCAGTCGCAGACGACGTGCTAACGGCGGATCTAACTCAATTAAGAAAAAGCCCAGGGCCATTGCGGCCAAATAACCTGAGAAGTAAGGGAACTGCTGTGCCATCAACACCATCAGCAGCGCAACACTGGCGGTAATCAGTAAGTCATGAACTGCGGTCTGACTCCAATTTTGCCGCACCAAGAGCCTAATAAGTAGCCGAGCCGCTAAATATCCCAGCAGAATACCGAAGGTGATTTGTGCGATCGCCTGCACCGGAATCAACCAAACTGCTCCGACTCCGCTCCCTTGGGTTAGCATTGCCATCAGCAAACTAAACACCAGCAATATCAGCACATCAGAGAGGGCGCTACCGGTCAAAATTGCATCAGGAATACCCTTAGCCACGCCATAGCCCAGACTCTTGAGCCGCAACATACCGGGCACAATCACGGCAGGGGATTCAGCCCCAACGATGCAGCCCAGCAGTAGGCCCGTGATCCAGTCAAACTGAAACAGCACCATCGCCAAGATCATGACCACAATGGCTTCAGCGATGGCGGGTAGAAATCCGAGGCGGAGGGCGACGGTTCCCTGCTGCTGTAGCTTTTCACGATCTAGACCCAAGCCTGCCCGCATCAAGATCACCATCACAGCAACGGTGCGGAGATCGTCGGCACCGTCTAGAACGCTTGTATCAATTACGTTTCCTAGCTCTGGTCCGAGTCCAATACCCACTAAGATCATGCCGATGAGCGGGGGCGCACCGATCCGCCGAGCCAGTTGCCCTCCGAAAAATCCTGCTAGCAAAATCCAGATAGCGCTGCCTAGCATGAGCATTGCTCTAATATCTCTATCTGCACGGCTCTAGGGTAGAGAGAAGATCCGCTCTCATGCCAAGATTGAACTCAAGTCCAGCGTGAATCCTGGCAGCACCTCTTCCCCCGACAGCCGAACCGGGGATTGTAGAATCTCGGTGTCTTGATCTAATCGATAGATTTCTACCTGTTGATCTTGAGGATTGATTAACCAACCCAAACGCACGCCATTGGCTCGGTACTCCTCCATTTTTGCCTGGAGGGTGGTGAGATTGTCCGTGGCAGACCGTAATTCCATGACAAAATCAGGGGCCAAGGGCAGAAATTTTGCTGGGTCAGGATTGAGCGTTTCTAGTCTTTCCTGTTTCACCCAAGCTGCATCAGGAGAGCGATCTGCGCCATTGGGTAGTGTAAAACCCGTGGAGGAATCAAAGCCGACGCCGAGTTTATTTTTTTCGACCCAATTCCATAGCTGACCAGAAAGACTGAAGTTCCGTTTACCCGTTTCCCATCCGGTGGGTGGCATGATGATTAATGCTCCTGCAGCCGTGCGCTCGAATTTGATATCTCGGTTGATTTGACAGAGCTGATAGAACTGTTCATCACTTAAATCAACGATAGGGTCTAGGGTAAGGGTGAGGGTGGTCATCAGATCCTCGATTGCGGGCTTTTCGCTTTCTAGTGGGCAAAATATTTCTGTGTAGCCTGTGCCTCAGATTCTAGCTTGTTAGACTATCGCCGTCCTAGAGCGTTTTAATGAAGCGGCCCTACTGCTCGAACTTTTTGAAATTGAAACCCAGCCCGCATGAGCACAACCACAATGGCGATCGCTCTGAGGCTGATGCAGAAATTCTGTCTTACACTGGGGGCATCTTCATCAAGCTAGGTCACTAATGCTGATCACCTCTGATCTAGGGCAAAAACTCACGCTAGAAGACTATCTTGCCTACGATGACGGCACCGATACCCGATCCGAATTGGTGAACGGAGAATTGATTCCGATGGGGCCTAGGCAGCGGTCAGCATGGGGCCATCATCAAGTTCTTAGAGCGCCAATTTGATTCAGAAATTGAGCGCCTTCAGCAGGACTGGGTGGCGTTATCGCAGGGAAGCAATGGCCTCCAGTCACCGCGAGGGGGGCGATGGGACACTTCACGTATTCCTGATGTGGTCATCATTGAAAAAGAGCAGTGGCGAGAGCTGCAGCAGCGAGAAGCCATCATTCGATTAAACGAACCGCCCCCGGTGCTTGTGGTCGAAGTCGTGAGCGAATCCACTCAGCACACAGACTACCGAGCCAAACGAGCTGAGTATAGTGTTCTAAATATCCCTGAGTACTGGATTGTCAATCCCCTGACTGAGACGGTGACAATCTTAACGCTGGCAGACGGATGGTATGAGGAACAGGTTTTTGTTGAGTCTGAAGTCATTCACTCTCAGACACTACCAACGCTGACCCTCACATCTGAGAGCATTCTACGAGACATACGCGGGGAATCATAATGCCAACCCAGATTCATGGTGCTGAATATCCTATCCAGAAAATATTTTGCGATGACTTTGTATTCTCAGCTTCATTCTGCTGGTTCAGGCTCAATCTGAGGCGCTGACTTCAGCGCTGCGACGATCGCATCGGCCACCCTTGACACGGGAATAATCTCAATATCAAGCTCTGGAAACGCTTGTCCCTTGGGAACGATCGCTTTCTTAAAACCCAGCTTCAACGCTTCCTTGAGGCGTAGCTCCATTTGCGACACCGATCGCACCTGTCCCCCTAAGCCCACTTCGCCAATAATCACCGTCAGCGGATCGACGAGGCGATCGCGAAAGCTAGCGGCAACTGCAATGGCAACTCCCAAATCAGCCGCAGGCTCTCCCACGTTCAGTCCGCCAGAAGACGCCACATAGGCATCTAGCTTAGAAAGCGGAATACCCAACCGTTTTTCTAACACCGCCAAAATCTGCAGCAGCCGGTTGTATTCTAGGCCCGTAGTCGAACGACGTGGTGAACTGTAGCTGGTGGGGCTGACTAATGCTTGGAGTTCAACAACAATGGGCCGTGTTCCTTCGCAGGCGACGATGGTGGCGGTACCGGGTGCAACTTCATCGCGATCGCCTAAAAACAGCTCGGAAGGGTTAGGAACTTCTCGCAAGCCTCGATCCATCATCTCGAAGACGCCTAACTCATGGGTCGCACCAAATCTATTTTTTACAGATCGGAGCAGCCGATGATTGGCAAAGCGTTCGCCTTCAAAGTAGAGGACGGTATCAACTAAGTGCTCTAAAACTTTTGGACCTGCGATTGCACCTTCCTTCGTAACGTGGCCCACAATGAATAGCATGATGTTTTCTTGCTTGGCGAGCCGCATTAACGCTGAGGTGCATTCGCGCACCTGAGCTACAGAACCAGGGGAAGAGGTGAGGGTTGAAAAATAAAGGGCTTGGATGCTGTCGATGACGGCCACCTGGGGCTTGAGGGAGTCGAGTTCTTGGAGGATTGTTTCTAGATCGGTTTCGGGAAGTAAGTAGAGTTCGGAGTTTGGAGTTCGGAATTCGGAGTTGTGGGCGTTGAGTTTTGAGCTTGGGGCGTTTTCTGGATCTGCAGGCTGTACACCCAATCGTTGGGCGCGGAGCTTTACTTGCTGCCCTGATTCTTCGGCACAGACGTAGAGGACTCGCTGGGATTGGCTGAGCTGATTGACGATTTGCAGCAATAGAGTGGATTTGCCGATGCCGGGGTCGCCGCCGACGAGAACTAGAGAGCCGGGGACGATGCCGCCACCGAGAACGCGATCGAGTTCGGTGTAGCCTGAGCTAAATCGCTGGGTGGGATGATCGGCAATTTGAGAGAGCGTTAAGGCTGAAATGGCTTCGGGTGGAGTTTGCGATCGCATCTTTTTCGTCGAGCGCTGATTCACAAGTCGCGCACCATCCGTCGTCGGCGTCGTCGGCGCAATCACTTGCTCTACAAGGGTATTCCAGGCGTGGCAGCTTGGGCATTTACCAAAATATTGCGGAGACGAGGCACCACAATCTTGACAAATAAACTGTGTGCGGGACTTAGCCATACACTTTGCAATACAAAAATAAAATCTTAAATATTCCTGAAACGACTATGCCGAGAGGGCTTTATCGTTTTTAACTGACATTAACGTCATGGTAACTTAGGGAAAGGAATATGAAAATTAACCATTCGATAAAACCTGAGATGAAGGAGTATTAACTACATTGGATTCTAATAAGGAAAAAATACTCGTTGTTGACGATGAAGCCAGCATCCGCCGGATTCTGGAAACTCGTCTCTCTATGATTGGCTACGATGTCGTCACTGCTGCCGATGGTGAAGAAGCCATTGAGACTTTTCATGAGGCCATTCCCGATCTAGTTGTTTTAGATGTGATGATGCCCAAGCTAGATGGCTATGGTGTCTGTCAAGAACTGCGTAAAGAGTCTGATATCCCCATCATTATGCTCACGGCGCTGGGTGACGTGGCCGATCGCATCACCGGTCTAGAGCTAGGGGCTGATGATTATGTCGTCAAGCCCTTCTCTCCCAAAGAGCTAGAGGCTCGCATTCGTTCTGTCCTTCGTCGCGTTGGCAAGAATGGTGCGCCCGGAATTCCTAGCTCTGGGGTCATTGGCGTTGCCAATCTCCGCATTGACACCAACAAGCGTCAGGTTTATAAGGGCGACGAGCGGATCCGGCTGACGGGTATGGAATTTAGTTTACTAGAGCTGCTGGTGAGTCGCTCTGGCGAAGCTTTCTCTCGCTCAGAAATCTTGCAAGAGGTTTGGGGCTATACTCCAGAGCGTCACGTCGATACTCGTGTGGTCGATGTGCATATCTCACGACTACGGGCCAAACTAGAAGAAGACCCCAGCAATCCTGAGCTGATTCTGACCGCGCGCGGGACGGGGTATCTGTTTCAGCGAATTGTTGAAGCTGGTGAAATCGGGTAGCACATCAAAACTTTAATCAGTTTGCTTATTGATGTAGATTTGCATCACGAAGCCATACTTATCAGTTCAGCTCTGCTTCAGAAAATGGCGGTTGAGATGAAGGTTTTGCTATTGGTTGCGATATCCTAGGGCAAGCGGAGTTTAGCCTATCTTTGAGTTTGTTCTTTAGCATCGTCATTCCCACCTATAATCGCCTGCCGATTCTACAAAAGTGCTTAAAAGCATTGGTCAATCAGGATCTACAGGCTGAGCATCGCTACGAAGTCGTTGTGGTTGACGATGGCTCAACCGATGGAACCGTGGAATGGCTACTTCATCAGAGGCCCTCAGTGCAGCTCTATGAACAGGCTCATCAGGGGGCTGCTGCGGCTCGAAACCTTGGGGTCAAAAACGCGAAAGGCGACACCATTATTTTTATTGACAGTGATTTAGTGGTCACTGATGTTTTTCTGTCTGCCCATGCAGAGGCACTCACCACCGCTCAGGCGCGATTAAAGCATGGTCGCATTTTTACCTATGGGCGGGTGATTAATACCTGCAACTTTGATGACCCAACCACTGAACCCTATACCCTGACGGATTTTTCTGCCGCCTACTTTGCAACAGGGAATGTTGCGATCGCTCGGCACTGGCTCGAAGAAGCGGGTCTTTTTGACGAACAGTTTCAGCAATATGGCTGGGAAGATCTGGAGCTAGGCGTCCGACTTAAAAAGTGGGGTCTGAAGCTGGTCAAAGCACCAGAAGCGGTGGGGTATCATTGGCATCCCCCCTTTGCCTTGAGTGATATTCCAGGGCTAATTGACCAAGAGATGCAGCGGGGCCGCATGGGGCTACTGTTTTATCAAAAACATCCCAGTTGGAATGTCCGCATGATGATTCAGATGACCTGGATTCACCAGTTGCTATGGGGTGGCCTCACCATTGGGGGCAGATTAAATGAAAAGACCTTGGCACCCGTGCTGCAGTGGCTTATCGATCAAGGTAAATCGCAATTGGCGTTGGAAGTCGCGCGTATTTTTCTGAATTGGTACAACTTGAAAGGCCTGTATGCGGCGAAGGCACAATTAGAAGAGTCGGCGTTGAGCTGAGTGTCTATAGGGACGATTTAGAAAGGCAAAAGCGTCTCTTTGCAGCCTTGAGTCGCCAAAAGCCTGAAAAGGATACTGCTCAATCTAAAGAGATCTGCTATGATTGGATCTGCTCACTTGGAGAGGTGGCTGAGCGGTTGAAAGCGGCTCCCTGCTAAGGAGTTATGGGGATTAAACCTCATCGAGGGTTCGAATCCCTCCCTCTCCGTTTGTTGCACAGAATACTGCAAGGCTTTTAAATAGGACGATTTACAATGGGCCGCAAATGTCAGCTAACGGGTAAAAAGGCAAACAATGCCTATGCCGTATCTCACTCCCACCGCCGCACTAAAAAGCTGCAGGAAGCTAATCTGCAGTCTAAGCGGGTATGGTGGCCCCAGGGTAAGCGCTGGGTCAAGCTAAAGATATCGACGAAAGCCATTAAAACCCTTGAAAAGAAGGGTCTGAGCGCCTTTGCTAGAGAAGCTGGAATTAATCTAGCTCACTTCTAGACCGTCACAGCTCTAGAAGTGAGTTCGTTTTTGACTTCATCGATATCCGCTTGGAGACTTCCAGGCGGATTTTTGTGTCGTTGGAGCAACCCTAACGGAAAGGGCTAGGCTTTAACCAACACCACATCACCTTCAATTTTGGCTTCAAATAACTTCAGCGGCTTATCCGCCGGTCCTGTGACGACGCTGCCGTCTGGCTTGAATTTAGAGCCGTGGCAGGGACACAGTAAAACGCCATCATTTTTGTTCCAATCGGAGATACAACCGTTGTGAGTGCACTTAGCATCGAGGGCTACGATGGCGTCAGCCTTGGTCGGGTCTCGGAATACTGCGAGGGGGCCAGCACTGAAGTTTTTATCGGTGATAGAGCCATTGGCGTCTAGATCGGCAACGGTGCCCACTTCAAAAAATCCATCAGGTCGCTCTTTGATGGAGCCAGGGGGCGGTGGTGGTGGTGGTGCATCGGCTGCTGGGGCATCGGTCGGGGCATCGGCGGTAGGGGTGTCAGAAGAACAGGCTGCGATCGCAACTGGCAAACTACTCACAATAGCCCCTAGGCCCACCCAAGACATAAACGTTCGACGGTCCATGCGATATTCTCCAATCTTTTAGACTGCTGGGGATATTATGCCTGATCTAATCGATCTAGACTGGTTTAGAGCCATTCTCTGCAGAACTGATGCACCAAAACGGCATTGGCAGGGACGGCTCTGCTGTTTTGCCCTCATAAGGAAAAAATGCGCGTTATTGCGGTCCTCTTAGCCCTGGTTTTTTCATTCTTATCATCCCCTTTGCAAGCTGAAGCGGCCTCTTTAGAGACGCAGGTGCTGCAAATTATTCGCGATCACCCTGAGGCGATTCTTGAGTCGGTGCAGTCCTATGAGGTGAAGCAGCGACAGGCACGGCAGCAAGAGCAGCAGGTAGCCCTTCAGCAGATTCCCCCTGAGACACTGGTAGGAGCCTCGCCAGTTCAAGGCGCTGCTAACAAGACCTTGCTGATCGAATTTTCTGACTTTGAATGTCCGTTCTGTGCGGATGCGGCCCAAGATGTCCGTCAGTTTGTAGAGCAGCACCCTAAGCAAGTCACGTTTGTGTATAAGCATTTCCCGCTGACGCGTATTCATGATCAGGCTCAGTCAGCGGCCCAGGCCGCATGGGCGGCTCAGCAGCAGGGGCAATTTTGGGCCTATCATGATGCCCTGTTTGCAAAACAGGATCAGTTGGGGGAGTCTCGCTATGTTGAGATTGCCCAACAGCTTCGATTGGATGTGAAGCAATTTAATCGCGATCGCAACAGTCCTGAAGCAGTAGCAGTTATCGAAGCTGATCTGGCTCTGGGAGAACAGGTTGGTATTGGTGGCACTCCATTTTTTGTCTTGGGTGATCAGGTGCTAGATTTACCCCTCGATCCGATTGCGATGGAGAAGTTGCTTTAGGCTGCTGGATCTCTTCGTTGAGGACTTTGGGGCGCTTGCATCGAGTGTGCCGGGTAAACGCCTGAATCATTGGATACAAAGGAAATTCACTTTCTAAATCTCTGTAGACATGGACTAAAATTCAGTCGTGTTCCTTGTCGGGCAATGCTTTTAGGGTATCGAGACTGAGTTTCTATCTCGGAATATTGTTTGAATTTAGATTGAAGACAGGCAGTGTTAATTTATGTATAGCTATCGTACTTAAAGCTATTCACCTCTTGTTGACCCCCACCAGAATCAGACTGCCCCCAACCACCGTCGATAAAATCAACAGCCAAGGTGAAATCATTGGCCCCAAGCTGGTGCTCAAGAGAATCAGAGAACCCACGAGAATGGGGAATAACCGGTGAGAAGGGTTACCGATATCCGTCGAAAATCCAGCCGCTTTCCAGGCTAGTAGCCCACCTTGGAGATGAGTTGCCTGGGTAAACCCGGCCTCAAACATTTTCTGAGCGGCCTGGGCTGAGCGCCTGCCAGATTGACATTGCAAAACAACCCGCTGAGTGGTCGGCTGAGAAATTTTAGCCGGATCAAAGTTAGACAGCGGCATCAGTTTAGCGCCCGGAATATGCTCTTGGGCGAACTCTTTTGGCTCCCTAACATCCAACAGCAAAGCTTTGTGCTGGTCCATCCATTGCTTGAGTAGTAGGGGTGTAATGTCTTGCAGGTGATGCGTTGCGGTAGTCATAACCTAACCTCCTTGTCTCTAAACTGATCCAACAGCAACGGCTCGACCACATTGTTCGTTTGCAGGGACCGCCTCCATCATTTTTTTGGGATTGGCAAGGTCGAGATTGTTCATGAACTCAATGAAGGTGTTGCGATCGCGTCCCTTAAACCGAGGATTCCACTGCTGCTCTTCTGCAATCGTAGAAACCGTCTGACCGTGATAGTCATGACCGGGATAGACGAGGGTGGCAAGGGGCAACGTAAACAATTTGTGTGTGACCGAGTCGTAGAGCATCCCAGCGTCACCGCTCTGGAAATCGGTGCGACCGCAGCCGCGAATAAGAAGGGCATCGCCCGTGAGAACGCGATCTCCATTCACCAGATACGCATTATGGCTATCGGTATGACCTGGAGTTGCAATGGTTTTAATTAAGATTTCGCCCAGAGTCAAGAGTTCACCATCTTGCAAATAGTGATCCGCGCAGATGGCATGGGCATGTTCGGGGACAATCCCCAGGCATCCCGTCCTTTGCTGAAGCTGGTTCGTTCCTGTAATATGATCGGCGTGAATGTGGGTCTCTAAGCAATACCGGAGTGTTAAGCCCAGCTCTTTCAGGAGTTTTAGATCGCGTTCCACTTGCTCCAGCACTGGATCAACTAACAAAGCTTTATGGATTCTTAGATCTGCAATGAGATAAGTATAGGTACTTGATTCTTGATCGTAGAGCTGTCGGAATATAATATCCTGGCTCCATAGGTTCCTTTTCATAACAACCTCCTGAATATCAGTTTAGATTTCATGGATTTACCCTCCGATTTCGGATTGGTATGACCGAGGTTTACCGTCGTTAGGGGTGGCCTAATGGGGGTCGGGCCGCTAGATATTGATACAGTTGCCAGCGGGTATTCACGTCATGCTGTGCCTCTTCTAATAGCTGCTGTGCGGCTTCGGGCTGGCTTCTCGTCAGCATTTTGAATCGGTTCTCGCTGTACATCGACTGGGTAACGGGAACTTTAGGGATGCGCGAATCTAGCACCAGTGGGTTTTTGCCTTGGGCGACCCGCCTGGGGTCGTGGCGGTATAGAAGCCAGCGGCCCGCTTCCACCAGAGATTTTTGATGGTGCATGGCCGTGGACATATTGATGCCGTGGGCGATGCAGTGGGAGTAGGCAATGATCAGGGATGGCCCCTCATAGGATTCAGCTTCTAGAAAGGCTTTGAGGGTATGTTCGTCTCTAGCCCCCATGGCGACACTGGCAACGTAGACATCGCCGTAGGTCATGGCCATGAGGCCCAGATCTTTCTTCGGGGCAGACTTTCCCCCGGCTGCGAACTTCGCCACTGCAGCTCTTGGCGTCGCCTTCGACATTTGTCCGCCGGTGTTGGAATAGACCTCAGTATCGAGCACCAGAATATTAATGTTGCGGCCACTGGCAAGTACATGATCAAGGCCGCCATAGCCAATGTCGTAGGCCCAGCCATCGCCGCCGATAATCCAGACGCTCTTTTTAACCAGATAGTCTGCCACTGCCCTGAGCTGCTGCACCTTGGCCTTCAGAGAAAGACCGTCCCCGAAACTGGCGTGATTCTCAATATGGTGCTCAATATCGATGAGCCACTGCTTGAGGATGCTTATCTGCTGACGTTGTGCTGCGATATCTGCCTCGTCGTTTTGGGGCGCGTTGAGAATAGTGTCAGCGAGAAACTGAATATAGTCTTGCTCGATTTCGACCTCAGCCGCGACCTGCTGGAGCAGTTCTCTCGCCAGTTCAGTTTGCTTATCAATGGAGACTCTAAAGCCCAAGCCAAATTCCGCATTGTCTTCAAACAGTGAATTTGACCAAGCAGGGCCGCGTCCCTCTGCATTGTGGGACCAAGGCGTGGTGGGCAAGTTGCCGCCATAAATAGAGGAGCAGCCGGTGGCATTGGCGACCACAAGGCGATCGCCAAACAGTTGCGTTACCAGTTTGATATAGGGTGTTTCGCCGCAGCCTGCACAGGCTCCCGAGAACTCAAAGAGGGGTTCCTGCATCTGCTGCTGATTGATTTTGTGCAGGTTCAGCGACTGACGATCTGGGTTGGGCAAGTCTAAGAAGAAATCCCAGTTCTGACGCTCTGTTTCTCGTAGAGGGCGCTGGGGTGCCATATTGATGGCTTTCAAGCGAGGCATAGCTTTATTCTTGGCGGGACAGACATCCACGCAAATCCCGCAGCCGGTGCAGTCTTCGGCGGCTACCTGAATCGTGAACTTGAGATCGGTCCAGGCATGATCGCGGGCCTCTGCACTTTTGAAGGTTTTGGGGGCTTGTTCGAGCTGCTGCGGCTCATAAACCTTGCTGCGAATGACGCTATGGGGGCAGACCATGACACATTTACCGCACTGAACGCAGACATCCGGGTCCCAAACGGGGATATCTTGAGCGATGTTTCGTTTTTCCCACTTCGTGGTTCCGGTGGGATAGGTGCCATCGGCAGGGAGAGCGCTGACAGGGAGGCTATCGCCTTCGCGCTGGATCATGCAGCCAAGCACTTCGCGGACAAATTGCGGGGCGGTGTCGGGAATGGTTGATTTGCGTCCGTTGCTTTTCGCTACGCTGCTCGGTTCGCCGATGGGGACTTCAAACAGTTGCTCTAGGGTGGCATCGACGGCTTTGAGGTTCATCTGGACAATCTCTTCGCCTTTTTTGCCGTAGGTTTTGCGAATGGCTTGTTTGATATTTGCGATCGCATCTTCTCTCTTCAAAATTCCAGACAAAGCAAAGAAACACACCTGCATAACGGTGTTGATCCGTCCGCCCATCCCAGCAGCGCGAGCGACCTGATTGGCGTTAATGCTGAACAGTTTTAGATGTTTCTGATTGATTTGCTGCTGAACCTGGGCGGGTAAGTGTTCCCATACCTCTGCCGAAGGGTAAGGACTATTCAGTAAGACAGTTGCTTCCGGCTGTGCGGCTTTCAGGACATTGAGCTTATCGAGAAAGTCCCACTGATGGCAGGCGACAAAGTTGGCCTGTTCGATTAGATAGGTGGCGCGAATGGGTTCAGATCCAAATCGGAGGTGAGAGACAGTGACTGAGCCGGATTTTTTGGAATCGTAGACGAAGTAGCCTTGAGCATAATTATCGGTTTGTTCGCCAATAATTTTGATTGTGTTTTTATTAGCTCCTACGGTTCCGTCTGAGCCGAGGCCGTAGAAGATAGCCCGCACGACTTGCTCTGATTCTGTTGAGAAGGTCGGATCGTAGTCGAGGCTGGTGTGGGAAACGTCGTCGTTAATGCCGATGGTGAAGTGATTTTTAGGTTGGTCAGCCGCGAGGTTATCGAAGATGCCTTTGACCATTGCAGGGGTGAATTCTTTGGAGGAGAGGCCGTAGCGTCCGCCGATAACAAGGGGGAAAGTTTGGAATTTTGTTCGCGCAGCGTCTCCGTAGGAGATATTTTGGGTTTTGAGTTGGGAATTGGGAGATGGGGAGGTGGGGGGATGGGGGGAGTAGTGTTCTGCGAGGGTTGAGAGGACATCGAGATAAAGGGGTTCGCCGAGGCTGCCGGGTTCTTTGGTGCGATCTAGAACTGTGATCGCTTTCGTCTTGCTCGGTAATGCGGCAATGAAGCGTTCGACATCCCAAGGGCGATAGAGGCGTACTTTAATGACGCCGACTTTGGCACCCTGAGCATTGAGGGCATCGACGGTTTCGTGGACGGTTTCGCAACCCGACCCCATGAGAACGATGATCCGTTCGGCGTCTGGGTCGCCGTGATATTCGTAGAGCTGATATTGTCGCCCGGTGAGTTGGGCAAATTGATCCATCACTTTTTGAGTTAGCGCTGGGCAAGCCTGGTAGTAGGGGTTTACCGTTTCTCTGGCTTGGAAGAAGACATCGGGGTTTTGGGCGGTGCCGCGAATGACGGGGTGATCGGGACTGAGGGCGCGGACGCGATGGGCACACACGGACTCTTCTTGAATTAGGGCGCGTAGATGGTTGGTGGGCAGCAGCTCAATTTTTTGGACTTCGTGGGAGGTGCGGAAGCCGTCGAAGAAATGTAGGAAGGGGATGCGCGATTCTAGGGTGGTGGCGGTTGCGATCGCAGCAAAATCCTGGGCTTCTTGCACAGAAGCGGCACAGAGCATGGCAAAGCCAGTGCCCCGCGCTGCCATCACGTCGCTGTGGTCTCCAAAAATCGAGAGCGCCTGGGCCGCAACAGAGCGAGCCGCAATATGAAACGTGGTCGAGGTGAGTTCACCGGCAATTTTATACAGGTTAGGAATCATCAGCAGCAATCCCTGGGATGCCGTGAAAGTGGTGGTTAAAGCACCTGTCTGCAAGGCTCCGTGAACAGCACCCGCAACGCCACCTTCACTTTGCATTTCAATCACAGCAGGGACGGTGCCCCAGAGGTTGGGTTGCCCGGTTGCGGTCCAGGCATCGGCCCATTCCGCCATCGGTGAAGCGGGAGTGATCGGGTAGATAGCTATCACTTCGTTGAGAGCGTAGGCGATCCGGGCGACGGCTTCGTTGCCGTCTAGGGTGGCGAAGGTTTTGTTCGTCATGTAGAGGAACTCCCAACTTAGTCAATGCATGGGATCGAGGCACCTAAAGTGCTTCTACCTAAAACCTAGGCCAAGAGTTTGAGGATGCTGTGAAGGAGACATTGACCAATATAGCTATGTAAAGGAAGCTATATTTTCTTCTCGTTATCACACATCTAGTGTTTCTCCGGATCGCAGAGGAAAATGCACTCTATATCTGTGCTACAAAAACATTTAGGAAACCGAATGGCACGACTGGGAAAAGTCTCAAAGTGATACAGGCCGATATTAGAGATTGAGGGACACCAAGACAAGGGAAGAAATTACCCGTGCCCAGCTTGCCGTAAAGATTAAGAAAGGAAAATATTCCAGGTATCACAACCGTGAAAAAAATGGCAAAAGAACACCTATGTCTAACCTAGATAATTTTAAAAACCTTGCTTAGAGTGCTCTTCTAGACTTCACTAAACGCAAACGCTCTAGGCCGCCGAGCCACAGCAGCCAAATGACAACGGCAAGCCAATGCAGCAGCACGCTGGGCCACAGTGACCCTGTGATCAGATACATTGATGTGCAAGCGATTCCCAGTAGGGTCGCCAAACTCAAAAATATGGGCTGAAAAAAAGTTGGATTCCCCTGCTTGTAAGCGGTCAGCGCATTGATGGGGTGATAGATGATAAACAAGCCAAGACTAATACAAACCCATAGCAGCATTGTTCGGGGCAAGACAAATTCAGTGGGATGGGGAATCAACAACACCCGAAAACCAATTTCTTCAACGAGCGCGGGGGCAAAGAAAGTCCAGGCCGCAACTTTCACAATATTGTGACGAGAATGGGGCTTTGCTGCGCTAGGCCGTTGCAAAAATCCTCGATTCCAACCCCAGGGTAGGGCGATTGCAGCATAGGCCACCACAATGGCTCCAGAGATCAGCCAGCCCTTGATGCTCGGCCAGGTCGTCAGCGCCTCAATCAACCGAGAGAAAAGATAGGGGATCACGAGCCACCGTCCCAGCAGTTGCGTTGCAGCCAAAGGAGCAATACTGGCATCCCATCCTCCGACCTGGTTGGTATTTAGGTACCAAAGCTGGGCACCGGAGGCTCGAAACAGCGTCGTGAGCCGATGGTGAGCTACCTGGGGAATGAGGGTACGCCAGCTCAGAATTTGAGTCACCACATTATCCTCATTGGCAAACCCCCGCTGCGGACGGATGCCTGTCAGCACTTCAGCATTTTGTTGCCAGTCTGATCTCACAATGCCCAAGGGCGCGAGTTCGCTTTCGAGGCGACGCCCCAGCGCGACCAGTTCTTGAAAACGCTGATTTTGAGGGTGGTTAGGATGCGATCGCAACCAAGCTTGAACCGTCGCAGATCGGCTCACCTGCTCTTCGATCAGCTTAATGGTGGTGTAGAGCGCCTGACCCGAATCTTGAACGCAGGATTTGGCAGGGGTTACAAGAGCCGCCCCGGTCCCGTCTCCGGTGCGGTAGCGAGCGGCCATAAGCTGGAGCTGATGCTTCAGTTCAGTGATCGGTGAAATATTAATGCCGTCAAAGTCATAGTCTTCTGTAATCGCCGGTAGCTTCACCAGCACATCGGTCACCGGACGATCTCCCAGCCATCCCCGCTGGAGGTTGCCCATGTACTCACCCCAATCGATTGGACCCGCCACAATACCGTCAGGATTGTGGGCATAGACCTGCTGATACTCAATCTGGAATCGCAGATCGCGAGTTAGCGGATCTCGAATAATCTGGGCGGTGCCGAAGGCAAAATGCCCCGAGACGGTGCCGATGACGCTTTGGGGTTCAGCTTTATCACCGCCGATGCCTCCAAATAGATGCAGAACTAACGCCTGATCCCCCTCCTCCCAGTCGGCTAAAACCGCATCAGCGTTTTTTGCGCGGGCCGCAACTAAGACAGAATGGACAGTGCCTTTTGCCCCGATCTTTTGCTGGCGATAGGTCGCAGCTTTGCCGGTGAGAATCTCGGTGGGCTTCAGTTCAAAAAGAGAACGAGGGGCGATCGCTTTCGCCACAAACATCCCATCAGCATTTTTAGCCCCATAGAGGTACCAACCGTCTTGCCCTGCAGGCGACTGTGCGAGCTGCTCAATCGTTGAACGGTAAACGCCGCGCTGATCGGCGGTTACTTGAGGGATCCGAATCACCTCTTGAGGGCCATCAAAGGCCTGCGATTCAGCACGATAGTGCCGCACCTCAAACCGCTCTTGGGAGCAAGTTTTTTCAAGACAAGGGGGCGAAATATCCTCACCTTGGTTCTGAACCGGCTTCAAAATTTTGACCACCGTGTAGTAGCGCTCCGGCACCTGCACCGGATCAGTGGTGATTTTGAGTATCGGCAGATCGCCATCTTGAACGATCTGAGGCTCCACCGCCACAATGACGTCATCATTAGGTCGTGCCCCCGCTAGCGACTGGAGTGGACCGACTTGGCGATGGTTAAGCCTGACCGGATGGACATTCCCTATCTTTTGGCTAGCTTTGGCTTCTGCAGAAAAGTCAATGGTTCGAGTGGTGGCATTTACATCGCCTTGAGCCGCCTCGCCCCACTCCAGTCGAATCTGTTTGCCGGTCCAAGCTTGATATGGAGAGGGGGCGTGGTAAACCTCTAGCCAGACCCAATCTTGAGACTGTGGCGCAGGCGGTAGAATGAGACGACCGACCCAATCACTAACCGGCTGGTAGAGTGTGGGGTCTACCGCCTGCTTGAGAGGATAGTAGGCTGGCCGATTGAAGGGAGCCTGCTGTGCGATCGCATCATTAGAAACCTGGGGCGATTCTTGCGCATTGCCAATCCAAACCATTCCCAAGGTAAAGGCAACTAAAAGGGCAAATTGCCAGAGGCCGTTCAATCGTCGCCAGTGCATAGAGATTTAAATAGATAACAGACCGCGTTTCTGCATCATATCTGGCTCCATCGACAAACTTTGCAGTTCAGGCAGACGAACGACCCAGTTTAGGTATAATGATTAAGCTTTACGCCTGGGCGAGTGGCGGAATGGTAGACGCACTACACTCAAAATGTAGCGGCTTCGGTCGTGAGAGTTCGAGTCTCTCCTCGCCCATTTTTATACATCATTAATCTTGAGTTTCACCAAACCCCAGTTTGCCACGCACCAGTGGCCCTTCGATTTGGACTGGATTCCTGATTCGGCCTACCTGGTGGGTGGCTATGTTCGGGATATCCTGCGGGGCCGGTCGCCCTCCTATTTAGATCTAGATTTTGTCCTGCCCAGCCAAGCCATAGAAACGGCCCAGGCCATTGCCCAGCATTATCAGGCTGGCTTTGTCTTGCTCGATGCCGAACGTCACATTGCCCGTGTCGTTTTCCCCCATGCAACGGCAGACTTTGCTGAGCAGATGGGGGAGACGCTCACCGATGATTTATTGCGGCGCGACTTTACCGTCAATGCGATCGCATCTAACCCCCACACCCACGATCTCGCCGATCCCACCGGAGGCATTGAAGACATCGATCAGGGCATCATGCGCATGATTGCGCCCCAGAACTTTCGAGACGATCCGCTGCGGTTATTGCGAGCCTACCGCCAAGCCGCTCAACTCGGCTTTCAGTTAGAGGCTCAGACCCAAGCCACCATTCGTCAGCTTGCGCCCCTCCTGAAGCAAATGTCGGCAGAGCGCGTTCGTGTCGAGCTGGGGTATTTACTCTCTCACCCCAACGGAGCAGTTTGGCTCCAGCAGCTTTGGCACGATGGGCTACTCACAGATTGGTTTCCCCATGCAACCGATACAGGACTCAACTGCATTGCGGCCATTGACCCAGCGGTGAAAAAGCTGAAGGCCATCTGGCCCGATGTGCTGCCGTTATTGACAAAGCCATTTTGCGATCGCGCCCAGGGCAATGAAGCCGCTCAGCGAACGTTAATCAGCTCGGTTAAGCTCTTGGGTCTTGTGGCACCCGACCTAAAGCTTGCCAAGCAAACATTAAGCAAACTCAAGTATGCGCGGACCGACATGAACCTGGTGCTTTCGCTGCTGCAGGGCTGGGATGTTGTCTTGAAAAAACCGCTCAGTCAACTCTCGCGGCGTGAGCAGTATTTTTTATTTCAGCAGGTAGATTCGGCATTTCCAGCTTTAGTTTTGTGGCTGATGGCGATAGAGCATTCTTTAGAAGATATACAGCCCTTAATCGAAGCCTATTTAGATCCAGATAGCCCGATTGCTCATCCGAAACCATTAGTGTCTGGTAAAACACTGATGCAGGCACTTGACTTACCTTCTGGGCCTCACATTGGAACACTGATCACGGCGTTAGAAATGGCCCAGGCAGATGGAACAATTAAGACATCGGCACAAGCGATTGAACTGGCCCATGTATTGCAAACTCAAAGCAATCAATAGGTACTCGACAATTTGGAACAAGGCCAGATCAAAGAACGATGCTGGGTGACACATTAGTAAGGTATGACCCTATCCATTGTCTCTGGAAAACATCCAGAGACTCTAAATCCTGTGAGGCGTAAAAAGCGCCCGAAGTCGAAACATGGAAAGACCTCCTGGAGCTTTTTTGAGGGTTGGAACTTTACAGAATGAAGTGGGTCTCAGATAGGTAAAACGAACCTCGGGAGTGTCTTGAAGGTACTCCCGCACAACTGGCATTGAGGATATCCCCATGACACAACAGCAATTCAAATCAAAAACCGGACTCGCTACCCTACTGGCCTTCGGCCTGAGCGCCGGGAGTCTGACACCATTCTTGACGCCACAGCCCGCAACGGCTCAGCTTCTCCCAGGCTCCTCTCGCCGAGTTCGTGTTGCTGAAGGCACCATCATTGAAACCACCTACGAAGATGCAGAGCGCATCATTCTCAAGCCCGATGAGACCCTACCGCTAACGCTAACCACAACAAGCGCGGTACGATCTGCAAACGGTACGATTCTTATCCCTTGGGGCAGCACCATTGAAGGCAAGCTTCAACCACAGCAAGATGGCACCCAGTTTGTTGCAGATACATTAATTTTCAAAGATGGGACTCGCTTCAATATTGAAGCCTCTTCAGATATTATTACGCGCACCGAAGAAGTGAAGCGGGGCCGCAACCTAGATCGCGTTTGGCAAGGCGCACTGGTAGGCGGAGCCGCCGCCGCCGTCATCTCAGAGATTTTTGGTGAAGTAGGTATCTTTAAGGTGCTCGCTGGCACCGGTGCAGGCGCGCTTGGAGGCTATCTCTTGAGCGGTCGCAAAAAAGCAGAGGTCAGAGTGATTGACCCAAAAACCGATTTAAATCTGAACCTAGAATCTGATCTGTTCCTGAATTAGGGGTTTTGAACAAAGTGAATGGCTCTCCTGCTTGGAGCCATTCACTTATCTAACGCCAGTAAGCTTGCATCCGTCTGGCAGGTCTGCACCATCTGCAGGTCATTGTCGCTGACCTGAGTAATCGGATGGTATGCAGTGAGGCTCACCTTATGATCGTAGGCCTGCTCTTCATAACTGGTCATAACGGTTAGATTGAGCTGACTCGCATTGAGGTCGCCCCGAAAACAATCATAGGAAGACTGGGGCATATAAAACGCGCCAACCACTCGCTTGTTTTGAAGCTTAAAGACAAAGTACTCTGTTTGAGCTTGCCCCGCCTCTGGCTTTTTCCCATACAGATAAACCCCGTCTGCGAGAGAGGTTACTGAGACAGCCACATTACTTTGAGCTGCGTGAGACTGCTCTGGCTGGGCAGAGACACTCTGTAAACCAAATCCTGCTCCTAACAAAGAGAGCAGAAGCGCTCCTTTAATGAAAGAGGTAGAGATAGATGGCCCGAGAGTATGGATGCGAGAGGTCGAGAAAAACATTTAATCAAAAAAGCAAACCGTAAAGGGCGCAGAATACAGGGTGCTTATAACTGAAACAGAGAAGAAAAAGTAGGAACGCTGGCCGCTTAAAAAGCTCAAAATGCTTGTCTTTGTGCCAATTAAGAGCGGGGGAGTGCTTAAGTGCTTGACCTAACTCTATTTGTCCATTGTCCTCGTTCTAGGAATAAATACAGGTATAATCGTTACAATTACTCAGATCTCGATACGAAGCTTCGTATTTCAACGAAAGACAGGTCTTCTACTCCATTAATATTTTTCCTGAGATCGTTGTTGAGTATTTTTGCTTAGTCATTTTTCTTCCCCGAATTGAATATTTGCCGGTTGTTTTTTGGGGATTGAAGTTGATAGGGGACGATACCACTGGGCGAGGTACTCAGGACTCACGCCCAGGTAGTAGAGCGACAGAATCCACCAGTTTCTGAGGGTGCAAAATAGGATGCCCTCTTGCTCCCATCGTCGTGCAGAAACCGTGACGCGATCGCACAGAATTTTTACGGGCTGCTGTTGCTGTTTGAGCCGTCGCATGAGATCGACATCTTCTAGAATGGGGAAATTTTGGTATCCTCCCAAGGCATTAAAGGTATCAAGGGCCATGAAAATGGCCTGATCGCCAAAGGGGATGCGCGTTAGGCGTGATCGCCAGCAGGCCCAGCGGCTAATCCACTTGAGGCTAGTGCTCGGCGACCGAATCGCAAAGTCAAAGGCACCGGCCACCGCATCTGTGCTGATCGCGTCAAGCATTTTAGAGAAGGCCTGGGGGGGCAATTCAGTATCGGCATGGAGAAACAGCACCACAGCTCCCTTGGCGAGGGCGGCCCCAGCATTCATTTGATGACCTCGTCCGGCCTGGGCGAGAATGCCCTGCAGGTTAGAGTTCAGGGGTAAATACGTTAGCGTAGCCCCCTGCGGATCGCCATCCACCACGATGACTTCGTAGGTCACGGTCTCTGCAATAGCGGCCAACTGCTCTAGCACTGCCCGGATGGCGTAGCCTTCATTGAGGACAGGAATAATAACCGAAAGATCAGGGGCAGCAGCGGTCGAAGATGTCATGGTGATGTTGATTCAAATACGCCATGCTCAGAGATGTTTTTCTCTGGTTGTGCTGATAAAACCGCTGTAGCTCATTCAATGTATCGACATCATACCAAGTCGGCAGCAAGTGGACCGAGCGCTGATGCGCTGCCAGAATATTTAGGGTTTGCGATCGCACCTCCTCTGTACTCCAGGCAATCCCGTCAAAAACGTCGGGGCAGTAGTTGGCGAAGGTGAATCCCAGGGCATAGTAGCCGCCATCTTCACTGGGGCCAATTACCACCTGCTCGGCAGCGAGCTGCTGGAGCGCCTCTTCTAGATAGCCTAGGGGTAGATCGGGGCTATCGCTGCCGACAATTAGTGCGCGCTTGTATCCCTGTGTAAAGCATTGAGAAAAGGCATGGGACATGCGCCCTCCTAGGGCATTCCCCTGTTGGGGGTAATACTGCTGGCCCCTTAGCCACTGCTCTATCTGGGGCTGGGCATCAGGGGGAGCAAAAAAAATAAGCGGTGTCGCCGGTAGCTTCTGGATGGTGGTGAGAACATCCTGGGCGAAGCAGGTGTATAGTTCGGCGGCTTGTTCGTTTCCAATACTGCGACCCAGACGTGTTTTGACCTGACCGGGCTGCGGATCTTTGACAAACAAAATAATGCAGGTTTCTGTCTGCAATGAACAGGGAGCCACCATTAATCATTCCGCACGAACAAAGAGGTCATAACAGAGCCTACCTTAGCGGTTGCCCCATTGGCTCAGAAGAAAAGAAGGCTTCAGTAGAGTCTAAAATATCTATTAATTCACTCAAAAGGAGTAATGACTGTGATTAAAGGCTATGCCTGCCAAGAGAAGGGCGGATTGCTTGAACCCTTTGAGTACGATCCAGGAGAGCTAGGTGCTGATGAAGTCGAGGTCACGGTCGAGTTCTGTGGTATCTGCCACAGTGACCTATCCATGATCGATAACGAATGGGGCATGTCCAGCTATCCTTTCATTCCAGGTCACGAAGCCATCGGCAAGATTGTGGCCGTTGGGACTCAGGTGTCTCAAGATCGTATCGGTCAACGAGTCGGCGTGGGCTGGCAGTCTCGCTCCTGCAACCACTGCCCTAAGTGTGGGGTGGGCAAAGAGTCGCTGTGCTTAAACCCCAGTGAAGTTGGCAATACCATTATCGGTCGCCATGGCGCTTGGGCAGAGCGGGTGCGATCGCAAGCCAACTGGGCGATTCCCATTCCTGATGCATTGGACCCTGCGCTAGCCGGACCACTGATGTGTGCCGGAACTACGGTATGGTCTCCCATTCGTCACTATGGCGTTCAACCTGGGATGGAAACGGCGGTGCTAGGTGTGGGTGGATTAGGCCACTTGGCGGTGCAATTCCTCGCCAAAATGGGTACCCAGGTGACAGGGTTAAGTACAACTCGATCCAAGGAACAACAAACCCGCGATCTGGGAGCTAGCGACTTTATTGCAACCAAAGACTCGCCAGCGGATCTGGAAAAAGCGGCTGGACGCTTCGACTACATTATTTCCACCGTCTCAGCCAACGTGCCGTGGAATCAATACATCGATGCCCTCGCGCCGGAAGGGACGCTGATCATTTGTGGGGTTCCCGATGGGGCGATGGAATTAATGCCCTTTCCGCTGATTGCCAGTGAGAAGAAAGTCGGGGGTGGTCGGGCTGGATCACCCTCTAATACTCAGGCAATGCTGGAATTTTGCGCTAATCACAACGTTGTGCCGATGTGTGAGCAGTTTGCGATCAAAGATATCAATCAGGCGGTTCAGCACGTCCGAGCGGGTAAAGCTCGCTATCGAGCGGTGGTTGCCGCTTAGCTTCAACCCCAATCAGGGGGGCAACTTTATAAAGCAGCAGTGAATCCTGCTTTGATGATTGTGGCAAATGCGACGCGTGTCTGAGATCATCGACTCGAACGTCTATCCATCAATAGTTGACAGGCTTCTTGACAAGCCAATCGCTCGTCCCATACCCTAGAAAAGACCAATCGGCCTTAAAGATGAATAAGGGGCAAGAGACAAAAACTCGAATTCTGCAGCAGGTCGCTGAACTGTTTAACCAGCAAGGTTATGCAGGGTCTTCGATGGCCGACGTGATGGCGGTGACGGGCCTTAAAAAGGGAGGAATTTATAACCACTTCGAGAGTAAAGATGAGCTGGCGTTAGCGGCTTTTGATTATGCGATCGCAACCCTAGCCCACCACCATCGAGCCGTCCTGCGCCAGCACCACCACGCCGCAGATCGCCTCTTGGGCATCATGGCTGTCTTCAACACCTTCCCCGTTGCTGGCGGTTGTCCACTCATGAACACGGCCATTGAAGCGGATGATACCCATCCCGCTTTAAAAGCGCGTGCTCAAAGGGCAATGACCAACCTGCGAAAGTTGATCCGCCATATTGTAGAGACCGGCATCTCCAAAGAAGAACTCCGAGCCACCGTTGACTCAGATGTTTTTGCCACGGTGTTAATCTCGACCATTGAAGGCTCCATTATGATCAGCAAGCTCTACGACGACCCGGTGCATCTAGAGCGCGCGATCGCCCACCTCACCACCTATATCAATGAACAGCTAAAGCCCTAGCCCAAGTTTTTTTGGCTTTTTACAGACCGAACGGTCTTTTATTTGTTCTTCAGGAGATATTTATGCTGACGTTTTACTACAATCCCTTCTCTCCCAATGCTCGGCGCGTGTGGCTAACCTTACTCGAAAAGCAAATTCCCTTTGAGTCCGTGATCATGAAGCTAGATGGCGATCAGCATCAGCCCGACTTTCATGAGATTAACCCCTTTCACCATATTCCAGTTCTGGTTGAGGATGGCTTTCGGATCATTGAATCCATCGCCATCATGGAATACCTAGAAGCGAAGTATCCTGAACCAGCGCTGATGCCGACTGAGCCAAGGGATATCGCAAGGGTCCGCATGGCTCAGTTGGTCACCGCTAATGAGCTATTTCCAAAGGTGATTCCTTTGATTTGCGAAGAAAATGATTCCCTAAAATGGCAGCAGGCCCAAGAAGAGATTCCCTTGGCGTTTATGGCAGAGCTGTTGGGTGATCGCCCTTACATGGGCGGCGAGTTCTTGAGCCTAGGCGATATTGTGGCCGGAATTGCTATTCAACTCACGTTAGCTTTGGGAGTATCCCTTACGCTCTATCCTAATCTTGAGCAGTGGCAGACCCGTTTAATGGAACGTGCCCCTTGGCAAGAAACGCAGATGACTGAGCTAGAGCTAGAAAACTTTAGGCGTCGGGTGAGAGTGCTTGTGCGGATGCGCCAAAGGGTTATGGCAAAGGGGAAATGATCTATTCCTCTTGCTGTTGTGGGTCCAAGAGCTGCAAACGGAGTTCTTGGGCCTCAGAGAAATCAGGGGCGATTTTTAGGGCGGCATCCACCTCCTGTAGCGCCTTCTCTGCCTTTTCTTGACGCTTATGAATAATGGCTAAGTTGTAGTTTGCCATTGCATGGGTAGAGGCCGGTGTTTCAGGCTGGTCGGGCAGTGCCAATACACGCTCAAAAGATTGAGCGGCTTCATCAAGCTGCTGTAGCTCAATGAGTGCCAGCCCCAGATTCATGTGAGGGGCATCATAGTCAGGCTTGAGTGAGATCGCCTTTCGATAGGCTGCGATCGCACTGCCAATCTCTTCCTGTAAATGCAGGCTAAAGCCAAGTTGATAAAAGGCTTCCGCAGAATTAGGTTGTTCTTCCAAAACTTTTCGCCATAGAACTTCAGCTTCAGCATATCGCCCTTCTTTGAAGGCACGGTGGGCCTGCTCAATCGTAGCGTCTACAGCCGAGGTTGAACTCTGGCTCGATCCTTGAGCAAAGGCCGTTTGGTTCTGCACAGTACCTCCAAAAAGGGCAATGGCAAGACACCAACTCAGTCCTGCAGCTCGGTTTAACAAGGATCACCTCTCTAGTGGTAGGGCGTCATCAAAATTTTCCAACCAGTGAACCCCCTACAGATCATGGGTCATTTGATGTATCTATTCACCAAAGGTTCCGCAATGCCCCCCTTAAGGAACCTTTTCAGAGAAATTACGGACTGATGTTACACAAGGTGACCGCAACGCTTCAGTAGATGTACGGACTTATTTTAGAGCCTCCGAGCAATCACCTACGCAGAACATCTTCGCTGGATACATTTACCATCAAACTTCAGTGGTTGCGCCGAAGAATTTCAAAGAGCAAAGGTAAATAATAACGGTATGAGAACAGAGCTGAAAGCCTATCTCTACTCAGTTAGTCCGAATGGAGCCATACCGATGCTGGAATTCTTAATGACACAACTTCTTAGCTTTTGGGCCATCTCCTGTGCCTTTGGATACTATTTACTTCGAGAAGAAAACTTAAATTAATTTCTCCCTTTCCTTCTTTCCTGCCTTGACCCTCAACCTTTACCAATAGTTGAACTGTGTCTTTATTCAATCGGCTTTTCCATCGTCTCGTTAACCCTGTCTTTGACAACATCCCGTTGACTAACCCAAAAACAGCCCACCGTATTTGTCGCCTCATTCCGGCCCAATGTCCCTTTGAACGCGATATTTCAGTTCTAGGACGCACCCTTTTCCATATCCCGCCCCTGTGTAAACTCAACCCCGTCTACGAAGAAGTGGTTGCCCTCAGATTTCGGGCCATGTGCTACCTCGCAGATCAGTGTGGTGAAGACATTAGCCAGTATTGCTAATTAACCGACGCTACTTCCTAGCAAAATTAGCCCTAGAAACGAGCCGCTATTCCATAAACCGTGTAGCAACATCGAGGCTAGTAAATTTCTAGAGCGTGTATAGACAAAGCCCAACATACAGCCCAGCACCGTCAAGGGCAGAATATCAGAGAGATTGAGGTGTGCTATTGCAAACACCAATCCGCTTAGCCCAATCGCTCCCCACGTCGGTAAATATCGGGTCAAAGACGTTAAAAAGAAGCCCCGAAACAAAATTTCTTCAAATAATGGGGCCAGCACCGCCACCATAAACAGCAGCAGCCCCATACTAAAAGAATCGTGGCTGTTGAGAATAATCTCTAGCAGGGGGTTGCCGCCACCCTGATTTTGCAACAGCTTTTGATTGAGCAGCGAAATCACCACCACCAGGGGCAACGCCGCGAGATATCCGCTCAAGCCCCAGCGCAACCACGGTCCCTGAAGTCGCAGCGGCAACCATTCTATCGGTTTAGTCAAGAACGGCTTCAAACTCAGATAAAGAATCGAAAATCCTACAGCCATCAATAGACTGTACTGGGCCAAGGCTAAATAGGCTTGCCCGCGTGCGCCAAAGGTCTCGGGCTTTGCGCCGATGATGTAAAGCACCACGGGCAAAATAAAGCTGACGCAAAAGAATGCCGTAAACCACACCACCATCACCTGCCAAATGGTGGTGATGGGCCAGCTTACTGACGCCGCTAAGCCATCACTGGGGTTAGCGGTATCCTCCGCCATATCGCCATCGTTTGCAGGGGGAGCTGCCCCCTCCAGAGAGCTTGACCCATTGCCAAGTCCCTGTCGTTTTTTGATCACGGCTTGCACCAGCCAAAAGACCAAAATCCCAAGGCCGAGAATGCCCCCAAAAGCAGGCAGAACCTGAACCGCAATGAGACGCGTCAAAGCCGTTTCTGCCTCGGTGTGTTCTTGAAGCCGCAGCGCCGTCAGATCGTCTGGCCGTTGCTGAAGCTGTTTGAGTTGTGCGAGTCCTTGATAGCGAAACCAGCCCTTGAGCTGACTCTGGATCTGCTCTTCCGCCTGGGGCAACATCTGAGGAGACTCACGCCACAGCTCCCGGAGCACGGTGGCGGTTTTGACGCGCTGATCGCTCTGCGTCGATTTTGACTCGTTGATGAGGTGGGTCCAGGTTGCGATCGCATCATCCACCTGATCATGCTTTGCATAGAGCAGACCCAGGCGCAAATCAAGTTCGTCAATAAACGCCCCCACTCCCCCACTGGTCTTAGAAACACTCTGAGCCGTTGAGGACTCCCTAATTTTGCGGTAGTTTTTGAGCGCCTGCTCCACCGGATCGCTATCGCCCCAAAGCCCCTCAATCAGCGGCGATGATCCGGGCTGAGGATTCGTTTCCTGCCAAGCGGAGGCCTGCAGTAGCAGATCGCTTTCATAGAGATTGAGCTGGCTTTGGGCCTGGGGTTGGGTCCAGCTACTCAAAAGCTGGAGGCTAATCATTCCCGCCACCAGCACGGATAAAATACTTAGGATAAGCGTGTAAAGCTGACGGTCCTTGCTCATGAAGTTTCTCAGCGAAAAATAGGGGTAATGAACATAGAGCCGCAAGATTGAAACGTCAAAGGCGACGAAGCGTAGCTATTGTCACGCTCAAAAAGCTTTTTCACTGTAGCAGAAGACCCCACAGCCGCTAGAAAGGGTTGGGCTACCCTCAGTATGAAGATATTAATTAAAACCATCGCTTTTCCTCGCGCACCCAGCCTCCAAGGATCTCCCCCTATACTCAGCATCAACAGTAAAATTAAAGCAATGGACCGTATTGTCCCTAACGCTCCCTTCCAAAATCCTGCGGTTAAACCCTGACATCAGCCATGATTAGCACTCTCAACCTCCCGTCTATCTTCTTTATCACCCTACTATTGCTGATCGGTCTATTCTTCTTCATTCGAGCTTCATTCAAAGATCGCACCGAAGAAGTGACGTTGATGGCACCCGCGTCAGAAGAGATTATTCTCGATCAAATGGAGGGCTACCTCAAGCAGCGTGCTTACCAGCTTGTCAAAATCAATCGTGAGCAAGCCCAGCTCACCTTTGAAGGCATGGTGCGCCCCAGTGTAGTTCTTGCTCTTTTTCTGATGACCCTCGCCGCCGTTAGCCTACTGTGCTTAAGCCTAGTATTTTCAACGCTGTGGCCCAGTATTGGCCTTGGCTTTACCGCATTAGTCGCGCTATCGCCCCTGACCGCCTGGTTCTATTGGAAAGGGGCTAAGCGTCCTGAGAAAGTCACTTTTAAAGTAGAGCCAGTGGCTGAACCGAACCAAACGCGCGTCACCGTCACCGCCCACCGAGATGAACTAATCGCGCTCAAATCCGCTCTCAAGTATCGTCCCGTTGCGTCCTAGGGCGCTGAAGAGGCTCTCGCATCAGGCAGCGTTTGCACCGTTAGCACCTGTGGCGGTGTTGCATCAGGTGGGTACAGAAATTCTAGGCTCACCGGGCGCTGTCCTCCGGGGGGAATCGTCAGGTTCATCAAAGGTTCACCTCGCTGCCCTCGTCGTTGCACGAGGTGCAAGAATTGCTTTTTCGTTTTTCCCTGATCATTGGTATAGGTGATCTTTACGGTTCCTCTAAAAAATGCGGGGCCAGTGGGTTGAGAGAAGAACCGAAGCCCTTGCTTGCTCAACTGATCTTCTTTGATAGGTGTTTGTATTGAAAGGGTCACCGTCTGCGGTGCATTGGTCCTGTTCTGGAGTGGCAGACTCAGATTATACTTCAAGCCATAGTTGCCGTGGGAGCGATAGGCGGTATCGGGATAGCGAGCCAGCATGGGGGCACTTTGAACCTGCCCTGTGCCTAATGTGCCTCGATCTAACGTGTTGATCACATAGGAGAACGCCTGTCCCGGCTTTGGAATGGTGAGTGTGGGTGAGTTGCCGTTATCCGTGACGGTGGCCTGCCACTCAGCGCCCTGAGAGATCCCTGCGACTCGGCCATAGAGAAAGGGCGTTTCGTTATTGTTCGGTGGCGTGGGCGCACGATCTCTGGGCTGAACTAAGTCTCCCGCTGCTAAGAGTTCCTGCCATTCCTTGAGGGTGGGTTTATAGTCACGTGCCGTAGCGAATTTAGCCATGCTTGCCACGTAGAGCTTGCCGCTGCTGTAAAGACGCATCCAGGTTGTGCGGCTATTGCTAACGGGCATCTTCAGATTCATGAGCATTTTGCTCTCGCGAGGAGGAATCACAATGCTAGTGGACCAACCCGACTGACTGGTGCGGCGGAGCACATCGCTAGCAGTGCGGCTGCCTGGACCTGAATAGACGCGACCCCCTCGGCTCTCGACTTGGTCTGGTAGATCAACGAAGGGAGCATCTGATGCGCTGAGATAACTATTGGCCTGCAGGACTAAAACTTTAACAGGGCGATCTCCAGGGTTGTACAGCAATACCCCTGCATAAAGCGGCAAGTCTCCTTTTTGGGAGTTGATGCGGGTGACGTGGTGAGAAAAGAGATCAAAGCGTCCATCCAGCCCGTAGTTGAGATGAGCTTGCGGAAATTTCTTGCCCTGCTGAGGAAAGGTGGAGAGCAAAATCCCCTCAGAAAGAACCAGCTCAGGGCTATTGCTATTAAAGACTCGAAAGTCGTCTAGTCTCCCCGGCAGCGCCCGTACTTCTTGTTGTTGCAAAATTTCTGGAGCGACCGCGACAGGGGTTTGAGCTAACAGCAAGGCAGGGAGCAAGAAAGACATAGTCAAACAGTGACAAGGGTAAACGGGTTTGATTTTATCAAATCTTTACCAGATACTCTACAATCGCCTTCGCAATCGTTTCATTGCCGTCGGTGGCGAAGGGTTTATTGCTGAGGGGGGCCAGAGGGCTTTGGCGCAGAAAATCCCAAGATTGTTCAAATTCTCCAGGGGCTAAAATTTGATGGTGGCTATGCTTTTGCAGATCTGAAATTAAGAACGGGGCTTCGGCAAAGTCAAGACGGGGCAGAGAGGCCACCGGAATCTGCAGGCGGCAGGCTTCGGCAAAGGTGCCATAGCCCGGTTTGCTCACAACCCGGCCACAAAGGGGCATGAAGTCAACGGGGCGATAGTGATCTCTAGGCACTTTTAAAAGATTAGGAACTGAGGGGGCTGCATCATCAAAGGTAATGAACTGCCAGTCAGGGAACTGCAGCAAGTGGTGGTAAGGAACTTGAGAGAGACCCATACCGCCAAAGGTGAGCAGAATTGTTTGTGCCTGGGCCACCTCAAGATGGAATTTTGAGCGCAGATCTTCTGCAGTGACTTGAGGGCTAGCTCCGGTGAGGCCCACATCAGTCACGGTGTTGAAGACCGACATCGGTTCACTAAAGGGGAGGCGAAAGAGGCGATCGCATCTCGAAAAACAGTCCTGCACCCAGTCCACAATGTCAGCAAACTCACTCCCCCAGTCTTGATAGATTAGATCCCAGCCAAAATTGCTGCTCATCCAGCAGGGTATGCCAGCGGCTTCTGCAATCTTCGTCATCAACGGCGGAATATCGGCAAAGATTAAATCCACCCGATTTTGCCGAATAAAGTTAACTTCTGCGGCAATGAGACGGTTCTCGTGAGTGCGAAGCTGCTGGAGCTGCTGGAGTGTTGCCGCCTTATCAATGGTGAAGCCATCACTTTGCACCGCTCCTACATCTATCGTGCAGGGCCGATAGATAAAATCTCCTGGCAGGTATGATTCTAGAAGCCACCGAGGGGCTGACGTCGCCAAAATGAGCAGTACATGGGGGTACTGACGCTGCACTTCCGCAAGCACAGCAGCAGTTCGAGTCGCGTGACCAAAGCCGTGATTGGTAATAGCTGCGTACAGCGTGGGTCGAGACATCGAAGACCTGCAGAGATTTCCTTGCTATTTTAGCCCTGCCAAACCCAGCCGTTGCGAGTAAGATAGTGACGGCAGATCTATCAGGTAATCATGAAAAACCCTTCTTTGCGCGAGCAGCCCCGTGCCCAAGCCGCGCCCATTATGGAATCCCGGCCAGACGCTTCAATCTTAGGCTGGCTCGAAAAGTCAGGTCGCCTCATGGAGCGCGAAGGTCAAGACCCCAAGGTTGAGAAGGAAGAAGAAATGGAAGAGATCAGTGCGCTCATGTCTGGCGATGACTTTAACCCAGATGACGATGATGATAGCAGCGCTGACGAGGAAGACTAACAAAGCATGGTGGCATTGAATCAATCTCCGAAGGCGAACCGATGGCTATCGGGCCAGCGTCTCTATTGGCTGCTGCTGATCGCCCTAGCGGCAGTCGCTTTGCTAACGGATATCGGATCGGGTCGTCTATCAACGCCCCTCATGTCTTTGACACTACCCTTTGCGGCGACCACGCTCACAGTGACGATGCTGGGTTTTTGGGCTGTACCAGTGTTGCGATCTCTCAAGGCCGGTCAGGTGATCCGAGAAGATGGCCCCCAATCTCACCTCAAAAAAGCAGGCACTCCCACCATGGGCGGCATCTTTTTTGTCCCCGTAGCGTTGGTGATTAGTCTGCTCTGGTCTTCCATGGCACTGCCTGAATTCCCAATCGAGGTCGCCGCTGCCGTGCTGTTAACCTTGGTGCTGGGTCTGGTGGGCTGGGCCGACGACTGGCAGGTGCTGCGGAAGAAGTCGAATAAAGGGATTTCCGCCCGCCTCCGATTGGGGATTGAATTTGGGAGCGGCGCACTGTTTGGGCTGTGGCTCATGCAGCAGCAGTCTGGCATTACGACGCTCCAGCTTCCCTTTGGTATTGCAGTCCCCATTGGGGTTTTGTTTCTATTGGTGGCAACCTTTGTGGTGGCCGCTGAGAGTAACGCCGTCAATCTTACCGATGGCATGGATGGGCTGGCACCTGGCACCAGTGCGATCGCACTTCTGGGCATGGCCTTAGTGGTTGCTCCCGACTGGCCGGGGCTGATGATTTTTTGTGGATGCATGGCAGGAGGCTGTCTCGGTTTCTTAGCCCACAATTACAATCCAGCCAGAGTGTTCATGGGCGATACTGGCTCCCTGGCACTGGGCGGGGCCTTGGCAGCGGTGGGTTTAATTAGCAATAGTCTCTGGGCGCTGCTGATTCTCAGCGGCCTGTTTTTGGTAGAGGCACTCTCGGTGATTGCCCAAGTCATTTACTTTAAGGCCACGAAAGGCCCGGATGGAGTGGGCAAGCGTCTGTTTAGAATGTCGCCCCTCCACAATCACTTCGAGCTGTCCGGCTGGCCGGAGGTTAATGTTGTGTTAGCGTTCTATAGCTTTGTGGGACTATTGGCCCTAGTGTCCCTGGGCCTTAATAAGTTTGCTTAAAACTGATCTTTCATACCCCGCAGTCGAGCCAAAGTTTGAACGGGATCACGTCCCTGCACTGCAGTAACCAGAGCTTCTTGGTCCCAACGTAGAAAGGGATTCGTCTGTTTCTCAAGACCCATTTGAGAAGGAACGGTAGCTTGGTTCTGCGCTCGCGCTTGCTGTACTTGTCTAAATCGATCTTGCAATTCAGAATTCTCACCATCGACGGTGAGGGCAAACTGGATATTATTTAAAGTATATTCATGGGCACACCAGACGCGAGTCTGATCAGGAAGATCGCGTAGCTTGCTTAAAGAACTCAGCATTTGGGCAGGTGTGCCTTCAAAGAGACGACCGCAGCCCCCTGCGAAGAGGGTATCCCCACAGAACAGCTCACCCGGTTCATCCCCAATGGGTGCGAAATAATAGGCGATGTGGGCGCGGGTGTGGCCGGGGACGAAAATGACCTGAGCTTTGCGATCGCAAAACTCAACGCGATCTCCATCCTCTAGAAAAAACTGTTGCCCAGGGATGCGACCCTTATCTTTTGCACCGCCATAGACTTGAGCGTCTGGGAATGCCTTGAGCAGCCGACGGTTGCCGCCTACATGATCACAATGATGGTGAGTATTAAAGATTGCCACTAGCGCGGCATCTAACTCATTCAGCTTTCTGAGCACTGGGGCCGGGTCGGCTGGATCAACAACCGCCGCAACATGATGCTCTTCATCGTGCAGCAGAAAAATATAGTTATCTGAGAAAGCTGGCAGTCTATAGATATACATAGTAGCTCTCGTGACTTTCTCTATCGGTAGTTATATTTTCACCATTGCACTGACCACAAGCAAGCCTCTATATCTACCATGCAGCATCTAATTCAGGCTCTTGCGCTGAAATATTAAGAGAATATGTATATCGTTACATGTCGTCTTAATATTCGTTACTATTGTTTACGTAGGCAATTCGTTTTTTAATGTTTGCTTACAAAAACTAATTCATACCGCAATTATTATGACAACAGTTCTACAACGTCGCGAAAGCGGCAGCGCCTGGGAGCGCTTCTGTAGCTGGATCACTAGCACCGACAACCGCCTTTATATTGGTTGGTTCGGCGTATTGATGATTCCTAC
>JBHJNL010000058.1:0-2518 GCA_050330855.1 Thermosynechococcaceae cyanobacterium
CAGCGGCAGCAGCTCATTGAAGCGGAGGCTCCCCTTGCGGCACGATTACGACCTCGAACCTTAGATGAGTTTGTCGGTCAATCTGACATTGTGGGGCCGGGGCGGCTGCTCCGACGGGCGATTCAAGCTGATCAGCTCTCTTCTCTGATTTTCTATGGTCCCCCAGGCACGGGCAAAACAACGCTCGCCCAGATTATCGCCAACACCACGCTGGCCCACTTCATTTCAATCAATGCGGTGCTGGCAGGGGTGAAAGCCATTCGTGAAGCCGTCGATACCGCCCAACACCTGCGCGGCCAGCGCAGCCAACGCACCATTCTCTTTGTGGATGAAGTTCACAGGTTCAATAAATCTCAGCAAGATGCCCTGCTGCCTTGGGTCGAGAGCGGAACCCTCATTTTAATTGGAGCCACCACCGAGAACCCCTATTTTGAGGTCAATAAAGCCCTCGTTAGCCGATCACGTATTTTTCAACTGAAGCCGTTAACAGAAGCCGATTTAGAACAGGTTGTCCATCGAGCCTTAACCGATCCAAAGCAGGGGTACGGGCAAAAATCTATTGAGCTAGAACCGGCTGCCCTCGCACATCTGATTAATATTGCCAATGGTGATGCTCGAGCTTTGCTGAATGCGCTAGAGCTGGCAGTGGAGACGACAGCGCCGGATGCGACAGGAACGATTCAGATTTCGTTAGCGATCGCAGAAGCATCTATCCAACGGCGAGCCATTCTCTACGACAAAGAAGGTGATGCCCATTTTGATACCATCAGCGCCTTTATCAAGAGTATGCGAGGGTCAGACCCCGATGCGGCGATCTACTGGCTCGCGCGCATGGTCTATGCCGGAGAAGACCCGCGCTTTATCTTTCGCCGCATGGTGATTTTTGCCAGCGAAGATGTAGGGCTAGCCGATCCGCAAGCGGTGGGGGTGGTGATGGCCTGCGCCCAAGCCTTTGATCGGGTGGGGTTGCCGGAAGGGCAGTATCCGTTAGCCCAGGCGGCTTTGTATCTGGCCGCTGCTCCAAAATCTAATAGCGTGCTGGGCTATTTCGATGCGCTCTCTGCGGTAGAAAAAGAGCGAGAGATGGAAGTCCCCAATCCGCTTAAGGATGGGAGTCGCGATCGCAACACCTTCGGCCACGGTGCCAACTATAAATATCCCCATGCCTACCGCGATCACTGGGTCGCTCAGCAATATTTACCTGACAACCTTCAGGGGCAGGTGTTCTACCAGCCCTCTGATCAAGGCTGGGAGGCTGAGATTGCCCCCAAGATTCTACGGCAGCGGGAAGCTCAGATTGAGAGCAGTGAACCCATGACGAATGTGGTGAGCTATAGCCCTGTCAATCAGGCCCAAGAGCGCTGGCTGCAAAGAACCATTGGTCAGGCGGGGAGTCATGCTGCAGAGATTCGCGATCGCATCTTCTCACTTACAAACCTGCAGCGGCACTATGTGGTTTTAGACCTACAGGCCAGCACCGGATTACTCACCTGGGAAGCCCTGCGCCAAGTCCCCGAAGGCAGCGTTTATACCTGCGTTGCAGATCCACAAGCCGCCCAAGACCTGAAAACCCAGGCCACAAAATTACCAGAGCTAGAGCGCCCCATTGTGGTGCAGGCTGCACTGCTAGAGCTGCCGTCTGCCCTGCGGGATCAGCGCTTCGACGTGATTGTGGGGCGTAATTCTCTACTGGGGCTAGACCAAGCATCAACGGTTGCGGCGCAGCTTGTGGCGTTACTGCAGCCAACGGGACGGATCGTGTTAGCCGAAAACATTCCCAGCCAAAGTCAGCGCCTGTATCGGCTAGTGGATTTGCCCAAGGAGCCAGGACTCTACGATCGCTGGGTGGCCGCAGAAGAGAGTCTCTATGGTGCCAGTGATCTCGCGGCCAACCCCGATGGGCTGCAACAGATTTTTCAGGAATTGGGACTACAGGTAAACGTGGCCTTAGAAGAAAGTAGCTTTGATGTGTATGTGACAGAGCAGCTTTTAAAGCGCTGGTTCTCTTCGACAGAGGAGCGGGTATCTTACCGGGACCGCTTGCTGTTGCATTTGTCAGAGGAAGAAGTGGGGGAGGTGCGATCGCAAATGACGCAACAGCTTCTCAACCAAAGCATCACCTGGCGGACTCAGATTGCCTACATTTCTGCTTTTCTTGCTGCACAATAGAAATTATGACACCCACTCAATATCAATGGGATGAAATAAGTAAGCTAATCCCTGTTATGGCCCAGCTTGGATATTGTCTTCGATATATGGAAATCGTCCCGGCAGGTCAACTGGTCCTCATTTTCCATCACTGCGATCAAAGAAGTGTCCGCCGAATCTTTACTTATCAACCTCAAGAGGAAGATAGCAATGACAGCCACTCTTAATTTGACTGAGCTACCTGAAGAAGCACTCTGGGCGTTATTTGATGCATTAGAGCCTGGAGAAACGAAAACACAGGTTTTGGTAGAGCTATCTCAGAGGCCTAGCTGTATCCAAGCTGATGGACTAACGGCAACAGAGATTAAAC
>JBHJNL010000059.1:0-19429 GCA_050330855.1 Thermosynechococcaceae cyanobacterium
AAACCACGTCGGCGCGATTTGGAATTTCATTCATGAGTACAACCGCTTAATCAGAGAAAAGATTGAAGGGAATGAATCCAGCGATATTTTCTCTATCCTTTACTAAAATGGACTACCTAGCCCTCTAAGTCGTAGGGGAATGGAGCCCACTTCAAGTACTCTCCCCTCAAGGTTGGGGAGCTGGGGGGCTAGTGCAAAATGGAGTGGTTTATCGACTTGCGCGGCTATATTTAAAGAAAAGGAGAGAACCCATGCCAAGAAAGATTTTTAAGCATTTTGGATAAGCCAGTAATCATGAACTATATGGGTGTCTTTATCGCGATCGCCTTTACTCTCAGCACCCTCCTTGTAAAAAGTCTGATCGGTCAATTCAGGCAAACACTCATCGATATCCCCAATGAAAGAAGCTCCCATACCCAACCCACTCCTAGAGGCGGTGGCCTCGGATTCATCCTCAGTTTTTACACAGTGGCAGGACTGGCCAGCATATTGAACCCAGCAAAATCTCCAGAGTTTATCTGGCTCATCCTCATCCCCTTAATTCTGATTGGATTTCTAGACGACTGGAAAAACCTCCCGGCCTCCATCCGCTATCTTGTTCAGCTCTCCGTATCTGCCATCGTGATCACAAGCCTCGGTGCTTTCCCCATCATTTCTAATCAATCCACCACCCCTATCTTAGAAATTGGGGCCATGATTGTTAGCATCATCGCAATGACGGCTCTCATCAATTTCTACAACTTCATGGATGGCTTAGATGGTTTAGTCGCAGGAACCGCCTTGATCCAACTCAGCTTTCTCGCGTTCTGGAGTCATAACCCTAGCCTCTGGATTTTAGTGGCCGCTCTCTCTGGCTTCCTACTCTGGAACTGGCATCCTGCAAAGATTTTTATGGGAGATTCAGGTAGCACCTTTCTTGGTGCCACAATTGCCGTTGCCATTCTGAGCAAAAATACAACCCCCACTGATGCCTGGGCTGCTCTAAGCATTACCTTCCCTATTACAGCAGATGCTATTTATACCCTCAGTCGCCGACTGCTCCGGCGTGAAAATATCTTTCAAGCCCACCGCAGTCATCTTTATCAACGACTCCAGCAATCTGGCTGGTCTCATGGCCAAGTTGCCATTGCATATATGGCGATAACTCTGACCATGACGATCGCGATTCTCGCCTATGGGGGACTTGGTGCAGTCGTTAGTTGTTTCTGGTTCGCGACCTTCATCCTCTTAGCAGAAGTCTACTTGCACAACCAGTATCCCATCCGTAAAGAGCTGCAATAAATTTAGTTTTAACGTGGATGCTTCTTCCTGAGATCTCAGCCCCATCAAGGTTCCACCGAGTCCAAAATGCTATCATAGAAACAAGAACAGTTATACTACTAATACCTTCCCTGAGTATCTGCGCTTATGTATCTGACAGCAGAGCAATTTGACACCCACATGCCCGACGCATCCCTACTCCTGAGCGACGAGCCTGAGATGGAAAGCTCCCTGCATTATGCCCAGCTCATGCTCTTAGTCAGTTGCCTAGAGTGGCTATGGCGCGACCGAGACGATTTCTTTATCGGGGCCAACCTCACCATTTACTTTAGTCGCCAGCAACTGCGTAATCGAGACTTTCGCGGTCCAGACTTTTTCTTGGTTCAGCCCGCGACCCGCCAGTCTCGACCCTCATGGGTCGTCTGGGAAGAAGAAGGGCGTTACCCCAACCTCATCATTGAGCTGCTCTCAGACTCCACCGCATCCATAGATCGCACCCTCAAGAAAAATCTCTATCAAGATCACTTCCGCACCCCAGAATATTTTTGGTTCTCGCCAGATACCCTTGAATTTGCTGGGTTTCGCCTGATCGGTCACATCTACCAGCCCATTGCACCAAGCCCCCAGGGGTACCTATGGAGCGAAGAGCTAGGATTTAACCTGGGTATTGAACAAGGGCAGCTTCGTTACTTTACGGTCGAGGGTGAACTGCTGCCCACTGCCGCTGAAGCGGCTGAGTTAGAAATGCATCGAGCAGAAGCAGAATTTCAACGAGCAGAAATACAGGCTCAGCGAGCAGAAATGGAGGCCCAACGAGCAGAAGCAGAAGCTCAACGAGCTGCCGCGCTAGCCGCAAAATTACGTGATCTTGGCATCGATCCTGAGCAATAGCCAAGGAGAAGCCCTAAGCGCAGTTTGTCGCCACAGCTAAACCACCGCGTTGTCCACTGCACTCAGATAACCGTCTTCCATGTGGATGATGCGATCAGCAACATCTAAGATGCGATTGTCATGGGTGACGATGATAATAGTACAACCCTGCTGTTTTGCTAGTTTTTGCATGATTTCTACTACATCTCGCCCCGTGTGTTTATCCAGGGCAGCAGTGGGTTCATCTGCGAGAACAATTTTGGGATAGCTGGCTAAGGCACGGGCTATCGCAACTCGCTGCTTCTGTCCCCCCGATAGCTGCTGCGGATAGTAGTTTCTCCAGTCATGAAGGCCCACCGCCTCTAGCATTTCATCGCTTTGGCGCACTGCATCTGCCCCAGCTATCTCAGGATGTAAATCCAGGGACATCTGCACATTCTGACGAGCGGTTAAAGAATGCAGCAGATTATGAGCCTGAAAAATATAGCCAATATTACGCCGTATCTTGACCAGATGATTTGTGCCAACCCCCTGTAGCTCTTGGCCTAAAACCCTTAAGCTCCCCTCTTGGGTTGAGCGGAGCGCTCCCATTAGGGTCAGCAGTGTCGTTTTTCCTGAACCCGAGGGGCCAGTCATAATCACCACTTCGCCCGCATGAATATCAGCGCAGACCTCAAACAAAATCTGCTTGCGGAGTCTTCCTTTACCAAAGGCGTGGTTGACTTGATTGATCGCAATAACGGGGTCTGAAGACATGGGAATAATTCTAAAAGATATCAGCAGGGTCGGCAGCTTGAACCTTTCGCATTGCGATCGCACCTGACAGCACACACATCACCAGCGTCAGAATAAAGACGGTCAGGGCGCGGCTCGCAACCATCGTCAGCGGTAGAGCTGTGGCGCTCCGCGTTAACCCATAGAGCAGCCAGGAAAGGCCAAACCCTGGCAAGTAGCCGAGTACAGACAGAATCAGGGCTTCTTGCATCACCACAGAGAAGAGAAACGTACTGCGATAGCCCATCGCCTTAAGGGTGGCGTACTCAGGCAGGTGATCGGAAACATCGGTGTAGAGAATCTGATACACAATGACGATACCCACAATGAAGCCCATCAGAGTGCCCAGGGTAAAAATAAAGCCTATAGCCGTGCTGCTGCGCCAGTAGCTTTGCTCAAACTCAATAAAGCCCTCCTTAGAGAGCACTAAAATATCGTCTGGGAGCATTGTTTTAAGGCGCTGGATTACCGCTTCTACATCAGCGTCGGGTTGGGTTCGGATCAGGCCAATATCGACGAGTCCCGGCGTTCTCCGGTCGAAGACCCGCAAGAAATTCAGGTCGCTGGTAATAAGATTGCCGTCAGCAGCGAAGGATGCCCCTAGCGTAAACAACCCTCCGACCCGCACTTCACGACTCGAAACTTCAGCTTCAACCCGTTTGCCCTCTGAGAACCAAGCTGCAATGGGGCCAAACTCGGCCCGCGACGCATCATCAAATAGGACCACGTCGGGCACTTTTATCTTGCTCTGCTGCGCTTCTACCTTGGGCATATCTAAAACAGACTGATCGGGGTCAAAGGCCAAGAGCATAATCTGCCTCGTTCGCCGCGTTTCAGGGTTTTTCCAGAAGCCAAAGTCAAGATAAACCGGAACGACAGATTCAACGCCTGGAATTCCTTGAGCTTGGTAGAGACGGCTGCGAGCGAAGCTCCGCATTGCGATCAAGGCCGTGGACTGAGGATTGATTAAGACTATATCGGTCTTAAAGCGCCGATGCAGAACCACCGAAGATTCAAAGAGGGCATCTTGAAAGCCAAGCTGCAGCATCATTAAAATCACGGCAAAGGCGATTCCTGCAAGGGCGATCGCAAGTCGCGCTTTTTCTCTGACCAACTGCAGCCATGCCAGCGGAATCGCAAAAATCATATTTAGCCTTGGGGCCGAATGATAACGTCAACCTGTAGGTTCGTCAGTTGAGCCACCGGCAGGCTATTGGCAAGGCGAATCTTCACTTCGACCACCCGAGCATCGGTATTAGCCGCCGGGTCGGTATTGAGGACATCGTTTTTACCGATTTGCAGCCCCACCTGCTTAACGACGCCATAGAGTTCACCTTCAAATGCGGGGCTTTTCACCGTGGCGGACTGCCCGACTTTTATAAGCCGAACATCGGTTTCATAAACCTCTGCCACCACCATCATTTGGCTGGTATTGCCCATTTCAACGATAGTGGGTTCGCTGCTACTGCCGCCTTGACCGCCACCGAGGGGAATCGACTCACCTTCCCGCACCAGCACCTTTAGAATCTGGCCGCTTTGGGGGGCTGCAATAATGGTTCGGGCTAGGCGAGCGCTGGCAACTTCTAGCTCTCGCGCTTTAGAGGCAACCTGCGCCTGCACCTGAGACTTCACGGTACCGGCCTGTGCCATGGCCACCCTCGTGGTCGCGTTATCATAATCGGTCTGACGCTGACTCTTGAGCTGGGCAAAGGTGGCTTCAGCGCTATTGATCTCTTCAATCTTGCTGCGTAGGGCTAAGGTCCGATCATCAAGATCTTTGGCCGAGATGGCTCCTTTGTCTTGCAGGTACTCGAAACGCTTGTAGTCTTTTTGAGCCAGGGTTAACTCTGCTTTCAATCGTTCAATGGTGGCTGCTTGAGCACGCAACTCTTCTGTCTTGGGCTGACTAACTTGGGCTTGTTGGGTTTGCGCCTCTGCCACTTGGGTTTGACCGAGCCTTTGTTCGCTCAGTAAGAGCGCTTGGGCTTCGCGGAGTTGACTTTTGACGAGGTTACGAGCTGCAAGCTGTTCGGGATAGCTTTCTAGGTAGGCAATGGCCTGTCCCTGCTTCACCTGCTGGCCTTGTTGCACCAGCAGTTTCAATATCCGCTCACCAGAAGGAGCGCCCACCTTGGTAATTTCGCCCTCTGGCTCCACTCGGCCTAGGGCGGTAATGTTACGACCCTCAGATTCGGACTCCGTGCTACCTTCTGCTTTGGCATCTTGGGGGGGCTGAGACTGAGTAACTCGGCTTATACCGACGGCAGCCGTCGCTAGGGCAAGCACAACGGCTCCTCCTGCGATTAATTTGCCTGAAGGTTTAAATAACGGTTTATCGCCCACAACTTGACCTAAGATTCCTTACTTAATTGTAGAGGAATTTGTCAAGACCGTTTTGGGAAACGTTACTTTCTACCTCGTTTCAGTCATTGTGGGCATGTTCAAACTCGTAGACGTAGAACAATCGACTGAATTTCTGCAGCAGATATCCACCCCCAGCGAAAAGGATAGAAAGTGAGATCGCAACCCAAAACCCAGCGGTCGGAATCGTCCAGAGCTGGGCCGTCACACCAATTATCCGAGCATCAACAAGAATCCCAGCCCCAAAACAGATCATTGCAGCAATATAGAGCGCCACAGTTCCCCTCTCGATATTTTTGAGTGCCTTTCGACAAGCCTGACAGTCTTTAGTATGGGTTGACCATACATCAAATAAGACTCGCTTATCTCGCTCCGCAGGCGGCAACGCAGGATCACAGGCCCACGGAATACCGCCACCCGCTTTATACTGCAGCCACTTCCGAAAGGCAATGATCGCCTTGTCTTGGGGATTGGGTGTATACACCTGATCGAGCCATCGCTCTGACCGCCGCGCCAGCGTTTTCTCTTGATAGTGCAAAAACACTAAATCTTGATGCATAAACAGCGACGCCAAAACATGTGCCAACCACTGCGGCATTGGTAGCGCAAAGAAGCCCAAGCCCGGAGGCAACTTTCTCGCCTCATTTTTAACGAGTACCTGGCACCCAATTTGGCGACACCAGCCCGGACGGGTGGGGCTAGCGTAGAGGGCCAGCACAAACTTGCCGCCATCTTTAAATTGAGAGCCGACGTGAACTAAACAAGGGGGCTGAAATTCTTGAACCGTTTGCTCAATCACTTCAGGGGTCGGCCCCACATTGAAGGCCAACCCCTCTTGGGCAGAGACCTCCTTAACGCTGAACATCTCCACATAGCGGGCATCTTCTCGTTTGCCCATAATGCCGTGGTGCGACACCGTGACATGGGCAGGGTCAATGACGTTCTCGATGAAGTAATCCCAGCCGTAGGGTAAGTCCCGGACATACCAGAATAACTTTTTGACCCGACCTGACTCGTCTTCAAGTTCTGGAATAATGCGAGGGTCACGCATCTGACTTTCAAGCCGCGCTTCAGCACCAGGTTCAGCCCAGACCCACAGCAATCCCTGACGCTCTTGCGTGGGATATGCGATCGCACAGGCCTTTGGATTCGCGATATTCTTCTCTTCTGTTTCTGAATCCTTGGATTGAGGGATATTGACGCAGTTCCCCGAACCATCGAATCGCCAAGCGTGGTAGGCACAAAGCAATGTCCCGTCAGCTTCTACTCGACCTTCAGAGAGAGGCACCAAACGGTGGGGGCAAGCATCTTCAAAGCAATGCCATTGTTCAGCCCCGTCTCGCCATAGCACCAAATCTTTCCCTAAAAGCTGAACCGCATGAGGAGCTTTCGGATCGAGCAGCTCCACAACCGCCAGCGGATACCATTGCTTCGTCCACTGAAAATCCTCTTGTTCAATGACCGAGGATACTTCAATGGATTGCGATTCGGCCAGAGTCATTTCAGGTCCTTCTTAAACTGGGCTTACATTTCTTTACAAATTCTAAGCGATTTCAAGAAACCCATTGGGAACGAATGATCTAGCGACTATTTTATTCCTTGAAAAATTATAGGGAAGTCACAGATTTCGTATCTAGAAATACCTTAGTGGAGCCAATCTTCGTGACAAAGTAGCTCAAGTCAACCTGTCTAAATTGCATGACCCATGCTCTGATGTAGCGATTTATCGGAATTCAAGATATCAGATCTTCTAACGCTGGACTAGACTTCAGCGCACACGCTAGGGTGTATATACCTCAATTGGAGAACCGTTCTTGAGTAGCTTTAACGCCAAACAAACTCTCACCGTTGCCGACAAGACTTACCAAATCTATAGCCTCCCAGCCGCCGCCCAAGCCTTGGGAGATGTCAGCCGCCTGCCCTATAGCCTTAAGGTCTTGCTAGAGAATCTGCTGCGCTACGAAGACGATCGCACCGTCACCGCAGACGACGTGCGCTCCATCGCCGATTGGCTGAAAACCCAAACCTCTAAGCGAGAAATTGCCTATCGCCCTGCACGGGTGCTGATGCAAGACTTTACGGGCGTCCCAGCCGTTGTCGATCTAGCGGCCATGCGAGACGCAATGGTGTCTTTAGGCGGCAACCCCGAAGCCATTAATCCCCTATCAGCCGTTGATCTCGTCATTGACCACTCCGTGATGGTGGATGCCTCCGGTAGCGCTGGTGCCTTTGCCCAAAACGTTGAACGAGAATTTGAGCGCAACTACGAACGCTATGCCTTTTTGCGCTGGGGCCAGCAAGCCTTTGATAACTTCCGGGTGGTACCACCAGGGACCGGTATTTGCCACCAGGTCAACCTAGAGAATCTGTCTCAGGTGGTCTGGACCAAAGACATTGATGGTGAAACCGTCGCCTATCCCGATACGCTTGTGGGCACCGATAGCCACACCACTATGGTGAATGGCCTCTCTGTTTTAGGTTGGGGCGTCGGCGGTATTGAAGCCGAAGCTGCGATGCTGGGGCAACCCATTTCGATGCTGATTCCTGAAGTGGTGGGGGTGAAGCTGACGGGGCAACTCCCTGAAGGAGCAACCGCAACTGATTTGGTGCTCACGGTGACCGAAATGCTGAGAGCGCAGGGCGTCGTCGGCAAATTTGTCGAATTCTACGGCACAGGTCTCGATCATCTGACTCTGGCTGACCGAGCCACCATCAGTAACATGGCCCCTGAGTATGGAGCCACCTGTGGGTTCTTCCCCATTGATGCAGAAACAATCAACTATCTGAAGTTTACGGGGCGAGAGAGCGATCGCATCGCCCTAGTCGAAGCCTACGCCAAAGCCCAAGGGATGTGGCGCGAAACCGATAGTCCTGATCCCATCTTTACAACGAACCTGCAGCTTGATTTAACGACCGTGGAGCCATCGATGGCGGGTCCGAAGCGGCCTCAAGATCGGGTGCTGCTCTCCAAGGCGGCTGAGCAATTTAAAACAGAAGACTTCCCTGGCTTTAGCAATCTAGAATTTTCGCAGAGCCGTTCGGTTCCAGTTGAAGGAACGGACTACGAACTCAAAGATGGTGCGGTGGTCATTGCCGCGATCACGAGCTGCACCAATACCTCTAACCCCTCTGTGATGCTGGGGGCGGGGCTAGTGGCTCGCAAAGCCCGTGAGCGAGGATTGACCGTTAAGCCCTGGGTGAAGACATCACTGGCTCCCGGCAGTCAAGTAGTGACTGATTATCTCGTCAAGGCTGGCCTGCAGACTGAACTTGATGCTCTTGGATTCAACCTCGTGGGGTACGGCTGCACCACCTGTATCGGCAACTCTGGCCCTTTACCGGCTCCCATTGTCAAAGCCATTGAAGAGCATGAACTCGTCACCTGCGCGGTCCTCTCTGGAAACCGCAACTTTGAAGGCCGAGTCAGTCCCCACACGCGAGGCAACTATCTGGCTTCGCCGCCGCTAGTGGTGGCCTATGCCCTAGCCGGTAACTTCTCTATTGATCTCCGCACCGAGCCATTGGGCCACGACCCTGAAGGCAATCCGGTTTACCTCAAAGACATCTGGCCGACCAGCCAAGAGATTCGCGATACGCTGCAGGTGGCGCTAACGCCAGAGATGTTCCGTAGTCGCTACAGCAATGTGTTCACAGGCGACGCAGAATGGCAAAAAATCAAGGCAGAAGATAGCCAAACCTATAGCTGGAATACAGCGAGCACCTATGTTCAGAACCCACCCTTCTTTGAGGGGATGGGGGCCGAGAGCAATAGCAGCTCCGCCGATATCAAAGGTGCTAGACCGCTAGCACTACTGGGTGACAGCATCACCACAGACCACATCTCCCCGGCTGGAGCCATTAAGCAAGATAGTCCCGCCGGTAGCTATTTAGTCGATCATCAGGTCAGTGCGGCTGATTTCAACTCCTTTGGGTCACGGCGGGGCAACCATGAAGTGATGATGCGCGGTACCTTTGCCAACATTCGACTCAAGAATGAGATGGCACCGGGGACCTCGGGGGGCATTACCAAATTCATGCCTGCCGGTGAGCAGATGTCGATCTACGATGCGGCCATGAAGTATCAGGCAGCAGGCACACCGCTGATCGTAATTGCCGGTAAAGAATACGGTACGGGTTCTTCTCGGGACTGGGCAGCGAAGGGGGTCCGACTCTTGGGCGTCAATGCAGTAGTGGCTGAGAGCTACGAGCGTATTCACCGTTCTAATTTGGTGGGCATGGGCGTTTTGCCGCTGCAGTTCCCAGACGGGGTGAACCGAAAGACCCTGAACCTAGACGGGACAGAAACCTTTGATCTAATGGGCCTGGACAACGGCATTCAGCCAGGGATGGCGGTTACCCTCGTCATTCATCGTGCCGATGGCTCCACCGCAGAGGCTGACCTCCTGTGCCGCATCGATACCCTTGATGAAGTGGAGTACTACAACAATGGCGGTATTCTGCACCATGTGTTGAGGCAATTAGTGGCAGCGTAATGGTCAAGCCGGTTTCTGTGACGGTTAGAGAGGCCATTGAGTCAGACTATGTTGCGATCTCATCTATCTACAATCAGGCCATCGAAGCGGGTGGCTCGACTTTCCATGAGCAACTTGTCTCTGCTGACTATTTCCGAACGGGGGGGGCAAAGAAGCGCGATCGCGAATCTCTCTTAGTCATTGAGGGAAGCGGTCAGGTATTGGGGTGGGGGAGCGTGAAGCAATATAGCGATCGCTCCGGCTACCGATTTTGCTGTGAAACCTCAATTTATCTAGACGCTGCCGCCAGAGGTCAAGGCCACGGCAGTTTATTACAAAAGGCTCTTTTAGACAAAGCAGCGGCGCTAGAGTATCACCATATTGTGCTGAAGATTGTGGCGAGTAACCAGAGCAGCATCCGCTTTCATGAGCGGTTTGGGTTTGAACTCGTCGGCATTCAGAAAGAGATTGGGTTCACCCACGGGCGCTGGCATGATGTGGCAATTATGCAGCTCCTTCTTCCCAGCTAAAATCCACAATCAATGGGAATCGCCTAGAGACTCTGCCATCGCGTAAAATTAGACCATCGGGCATTGTTCTTAAACAAATGGAGTGATTGACGCATGGGTGGTTTAGTGGGGCTTCTACTCCTTGTGATGTACATGGGCGGCGGCTGGAAATTCTGGACGGGCTTCAATCGAACGAACTTTAGCCAAAATCGAGTGGTGCTAACCTTGTTGTGGCCGGCACTGTTGACAAGCAAGTCCTATCGGCAAAATTTCAAGCGAGCGCTGAAGGGCTAGTGACTCAGCAACCTCTGATTGGCTAACCTAATCCCTAATCCTGCACGAAACAGGGCCAGTTCCTCTATGCTCTTGCTCATCATCGGGCTAGGAATTGTGCTGCGGGTCTTATTCTTCCCGCATATTCCCCCTGGATTGAATCAAGATGAAGCCTCTGCAGCCTACGAAGCTTATTCGCTGCTGCTCACCGGCCAAGATCGATGGGGAAACCCTTGGCCGATCTACTTTCCGAGTTGGGGGTCTGGGCAAAATGTTCTGTATTCCTACCTGTCTATACCGGCCATTTGGCTGTGGGGACTGAATCTCTTTACCACTCGACTGGTTAATCTTGTCTTCGGAATTTTGACGCTGCCGCTGCTCTATCTCTGTGTGCGGTCAGTCTTTAATCGTAGAATTGCCACGCTCTCGACCCTACTGCTGGCGGTGCTGCCGTGGCATGTGATGATGTCCCGCTGGGGGCTAGAGAGTAATATATTGCCGTTTTTCTTATTGCTCGGCACCTACACGGTTCATCTTGCCTTAAAAGCACCTCAACCCAAAGCCTGGATCGTTTTTGCCTTGGTGCCTTGGGCCGTTTGTTTCTATGCCTACGGTACATCCCTGTTGCTGGTGCCTCCCTTGCTGCTGCTGATCGGTGTGTCTTATCGAAGACAGATCCTGCGCCATAAATTGCTATGGAGCGGTGCGTTGGGATTGTTTCTATTGCTGGCACTACCGTTTTTGCTGTTCATTCTAAAAAATAACATTCTTCATCACCCGTTAGGTGTTGAGCAGATGTTGCCCTTCAGTATCCCGATGCTAAACGCCCAGCGAGCGGAGCAGATTGACGCTAGTTTTTTAGAGCGTTTGATCCCGAATATCCATCTGCTTCTCAATGGATTTGGTGACGATCGAATTTGGAATTCACCCCAATATTTCCTGCCGCTGGGCATTATTGTGTTTCCGTTGCTGGGGGTGGGGCTGGCTCAAGTCAGTCGCCAGCCAGAGTCGGCAAATTTATTGGGGCTATGGTTGTGGGCTGGGCTACCGCTGTTTTTGATGGTTCCACTCAACGTCAATCGCGTCAATGGCCTATTGCTGCCCATCATTGTGCTTTCGGTGGTTGGCTTTGAGGCGTTACGGCAAGCTATTGCAGCGCCCGAAATCAGGCAGATGCTGGTTCGACTCACTGCGATCTGGCTGGCGCTCAATACCTGTTTGTTTAGTGGCTATTACCTCTCATCTGCCTATTCTGAGCAGGCGGCAGATGATTTCAGGGTGGGGTTCGATCAGGCGCTGGATATGGGAGTTGCGATCGCGTCCCCCACCGAAGCCCTCTATGTCACCGAAACCATTCCGTTAAACTACATGTACGTTTTGTTTTGGCGACAGGTCAGCCCTCACGATTTTCAAACCCAAGCCCGCTACAGCTTAACTCCAGACGGCAAGTTTGCGGTCCATCGCTGGCAGCAGTTTTATTTCGATCAGCCCTCATTGCAGAACAGTCTGCAACCAACGTTTGTGTATATTCTGAAGGCGAACGAACCGGCTCTATGTCCAGAGGCTCCCCTGTATCAGATCCAGGCTTGGCAGGTGGGGCGATGCAGCAAAACAACCGCAACGTTTCGAGACAACCCCTAAGCAGAGCAATATGAAAAAGCGTCGACAGCGGTTTCGAAAGCTGAAATATATCTTGGGATTGCTAGTGGTGGTTGCGATCTCAATTCCTCTCTATGGCTTCAAAATCGAACCCTACTGGCTACAGGTCAAGACCGTTCCGCTCACCCTACCCCACCTTGCTGCCGAATTTGACGGCTATCGTATCGTTCAGCTTAGCGATTTACACATCGTTGATGAAATGCCACAGCGCTACCTCGATCTCGTTATTCGGACCACCAACCACCAACAGCCTGACCTGATCGCAATTACAGGCGATATTGTCACCGAGGAGCCGCAACGGCACGCCCCCAGAATCGAAAAAGCTTTGCAGGCATTAGATGCCCCGACCGTTGGCGTCTTGGGTAATCATGACCACTGGACGAATCCGGGGATTGTGCGCCAGATCTTCCAAAATAGCGAAGTGGAAGATCTTAGTAATGATTTGTACAGCGTTCAGCGCGGAACAGCACAGCTTCATATTGCAGGCGTTGATGATGTTTGGGTGGGGGCTGCTAATCTCGATCAGGTGATGGCGCAGCTTCCTGAACAGGGAGCGGCGATTCTACTGGCCCACGAACCCGACTTTGCAGATGTTGCGGTTAAAACCCATCGATTTGACCTAGAACTATCGGGCCACGCTCATGGCGGGCAAGTCGCGCTTCCCTTTATCGGTCCTCCTTTGCTGCCCCCCTACGGCAAGCGCTATCCAGTGGGACAGTATCAGGTTGAAGATTTGATTCAATACACCAATCGCGGCATTGGTATGGTCAACCCTCGGGTGCGGTTTGGCAGCCGTCCTGAAATCACCGTGTTTAAGCTGTCTGCACCCCAGGCAGGGTAAGGGACTTGCAGCATCAGAGAATTAGGGACGGTACCAAATATTTGCAAGTCGCTGGGCGGTTTGTAGGGCCTGCTCACGATCAGGGGAATCGAGCAGTGCCGTAACATGCCCCAATTTTCTGCCTGGACGGGCTTGAGCTTTACCGTACCAGTGGACAAATGTATTAGGAAAGCTGGCTAACAGCTCTCGCTTTTGGCCGTAGTCATATTCAGCAACTTCGTAGCCTAATAGATTGACCATGATTGCGCCAGGCACCTTGAGACTGGCATCGCCGAGCGGCAGGCCACACACGGCCCGCAGGTGTTGCTCAAATTGTGACGTTACGCAGGCATCTAAGGTGAGGTGACCTGAATTATGGGTGCGAGGGGCTATTTCATTCACCAGAACTTTGCCCTCAGGGGTTAGAAACAGCTCAATGCCGAACAGACCCACTGCCTGCAGGTCATTAAGAAGCGTTGTGGCAATCTCTGTAATCTGCTGTTGTGTTGCTGAGGTTAACGCGACGGGAGCCATCGCCCATTGACAGACCTGATTATGCTGATAGGTTTCTACCACTGGGTAAAGCACCACTTCACCAGAGGTTGACCGAGTTGCGATCGCAGCCAATTCTCGCTCAAAGGGCACAAAATCTTCTGCCATGAAGGCCTCTGGGCTAGGCGGCGTCGCAAAATCATCCCAAAAGAACCGGAGCTGAGCTTCATTTTGCAAAACAAAAGTTCCCTGACCGTCGTAGCCGTGGCGGCGGGATTTGACCACGAGCGGAAACTCAAGAGCCTTGATCTCTGTCGCAGGGCTGATGGTGGTGAAGGACGGAACGGGAATGCCCAGGGATTGCAGATAGGACCGCTGTTCGTATTTATCTAATAGAGGGCGCAGTGTCTTCAGAGCCGGTCGAAAGCAGGCGCCTTGGGCTTCGAGCTGGTTGAGGGCATCTAGATCGACAAATTCATTTTCAAAGGTGATTACCTGACAGTGCTGAGCAAGCTGGGCGGTGGCGGTGGCGTCATCAACGGCGGCGAAGACGGGGTGACCCTGGGGGTGCGAGAAATTTGCGATGGCAGGATCCGTGGCACTGGGCGTTTGCACCGACAGCTCAATATCTAAATCAATGGCAGCCTTTGCCATCATCCAGGCGAGTTGGCCGCCACCAATGACGCCGACCTGCTCAACGGGGGCCGCAATGGAGGGGTGATCTGCTGACATAGCGCTAGTTTGAATTACGAGTCATCTGAATCAGGCTCTACCTTTTCCACATTGCCGATGCCGACCCAGCCCACCACGGCCTGTGTTAAGTCATCTTGTTCAATCGTTGTTTCGACCTTCTGCCACTTTTGATCCGCAGAAACATCTAAAACCTGAAGGGGGTGTCGAAACTTTAAAACAGCAAGAGATTTTGCTTCGGCTGAGGGTGCAGACCTTAAAAATAAGCCGTTTTGGTAGGATACTTCCGCGCTATAGGAGGCGATTTTTGGTGTCACCGCTGCCTTATCGTCATTGGGGAAAGTCGGCTTTTTCGGTGCACCTGAAAATTGACTGAAATAAAAATAACCTCCGAGGGTCAACCCACCGACTACAAACGCTAATCCCAAGAACACACCGATAATCAGTTGGGCTATTTTTGACCAGTTCATAGAGTTCGGACAGGGACAGAGATGGAGTAGGCGCTAATCGGGCTGCTGGAGCTGCTGCTGAATGCGCAAACTCAGTGTACTATGCTTGGACGCCAGTCGCGCTTTCCCTGATGCGGCCCAATCCTGAAGGAACTGTACCTGTTCTTGGGCGGTGCGCGCCAGCGGAATAATTTGGCTGGCCGCTTCGAGTACATCGTCAGTGCTAAAATCTCGATTTTGGCTAAAGCCCAGATGCATCGCTTCAATAATACATTGCTCAATTTCTGCGCCAGAAAAGTCAGGGGTTTCGTAGGCCAGTCGCTCTAAATCATAGGCCGCTAAATTATGGGGCCGCAGCCGCATCAAATGAACTGAAAAAATGTCTTGGCGCTCTTCGGTGGTGGGCAAACCGACAAAGAAAACTTCATCAAAACGGCCCTTTCTTAAAATTTCGGGGGGCAAGGACTGAATGTTATTGGCCGTCGCCACTACAAACACCGGGGACTGTTTTTCCGCTAGCCAAGTAATAAAGGTGCCAAAGACGCGACTGGTGGTGCCTGAATCACCCCGACCTTCAAATCCGGCAAAGGCTTTATCGATTTCGTCAATCCACAGAATACAGGGGGCCAAGGCCTCAGCAAGCTGAATCATTTGGCGGGTGCGAGATTCAGATTCCCCCACTAAACCGGCAAAAAGACGACCCACATCTAATCGCAACAGCGGCAGATGCCAGTGATGGGAAATGGCCTTGGCGGTCAGAGATTTGCCCGTCCCTTGAATACCAGCGAGTAACAGCCCCCGAGGATGAGGAAGACCGTACTGCCGCGCTTGTTCTGAGAAAGCCCCGCCGCGCCGCAGTAGCCAGTCCTTGAGATTATCGAGGCCACCAATATCAGAAATGTTTTCTTTGGCGGGGTAAAAGTCGAGGATCTGGGTTTGGCGAATGGTCTGCCGCTTTTCTTCAAGGATTAAATCGACATCATCGGCGCTGATTTGGCCGTGGGTTGCGATCGCCCTCGATAACACCCGCCGAATCCGCTCCATCGATAGCCCCTGACAGGAGCGCACAAGATCATCAAGCGCTTTGCCGTCAAGAGCGCTGCTGGTTGCAGTTAGAAGCTGCTTTACTTCTTTGCTAATTTCGGCTGCATTGGGGAGCGGAAAATCTAAAATATTAAGGGCTTCGCTCAGATCGGTGGGAATCACCAGTTCACTGGAAATCAGCACAATATTTTTGGGCTGAGACTTGAGCTGCCGAGCCAGATTCCTAAGTTTGCGGGAAACAGCTACATCGTCGAGAAAGCGATGGAAGTCTCTCAGAATAAAGATGGCGGGGGCGCTGACGGGCAGTGTATTGACCAGTTCTAACGCCTGCAGGGGATTGCGCTTGCCAAAGCCTTCGTCTGTGGGGTTGCCCTGATAGCCATCGACGAAATCCCAGGTATAGATGGCGCGGTTGCCTTGGGCCTTAGCAGAAGTTGCGATCGCAGCTTCTGCCCGCTCCTCTTCTTGGGTCGGAATATAAATGAGCGGATATCTAGCCCGCAGCAGTAATTCAAAGTCTTCACTAAAGCCCATAGTACGTAAGGTTGTGAATCGTTAAAGAAGATGAACAGAGATTATGAATCTTAAAAGGGTTGCACCAGGCTGATTTGAGGCCAAAAATAGGGGGATTAGATGTAGAGGCGCTCTCTTTTATCATATAAGGATTGTTCTCTTCTACTTTTGTTGGTCCACACTAGGGCTATCCGGCTTGTTGTCACTGGCGATAAGAACCTATAAGGACTCAAGGAGCAACATTGTGCAAGTTTTCCAGATCAAAGATCTTGCCGCGAGGGGCGTCCTCACCCCGAACGCTTCGACCTTGATGGTGAAGGGATGTCCCTTTCATCGAGGCCCCGCATTCGCAAAGTCCAGATGGCAAATTGCCCAGAAATATAGTCACCTGCTTGACCAAAGCGGTGCCAAAAACTTCGTGGTTGAAGAAGATCTCTGTATCTCAGTTTGGCGCGCTGCCCCCAGCTTAGTCACCCCTAGCATAACGGTAACCCCTGCAGCGCCCCCAGCACCCACGGCCCCCATCTCGTCAATGCCGACCGGATTAGAGCAACGGTTTGTCGATCAGTGTGAGCAAGAGCTGACGCTTTATGTCGGCCCCATTGCCAAGCGATTGGTAGAGACCACCATTGCTCAGCTCAATCATCAGGACTCAGCTGCCCTGGTCTCGGCCCTCGCCCAGAAAATTCCAGATCCGATGCTGGCTCAAATGTTTTGTGACAAGCTTCTACAGATTCTTTCCCGTCAGCTCAAGGTCTTGGCATAGGGAAGCCCTTAGCAATTTGCTAAGGGCGAAATGGCTTATCAACTAACTCATAGTGCCCATTCTCAAAGGCATCCGACCCTTGCCTCTTTAGATTTCGGTGAAATTGCTCAGTTATTTTACGGAGAAGAGAGGCGATCTCAAATCCCCCACCCATCGTCCATCGTAGAAACACTTAGGTTGCAGAGGGCATCCAGTGAGGCCTTTAGCGCTGAAACCAAGCCGTCAAGGCCAACGCCAAGGCATCGGCAGCATCGTCCGGGCGCGGAATTTTGTCGAGCTTCAGTTCACGGGCCACCGCAGACTGGACCTCAGACTTATCGGCATTGCCGTGGCCGGTGAGGGCTTGCTTCACCTGAGCAGGCGTAAACTCAACATAGGGAATCTGAGACTGTTCTAGCACCAGTAGAATCACCCCCCGCGCCTGAGCCACCAGAATCACACTAGCCATGCGGTAGAAAAAGAGTTTCTCAATGGCAATCAAATCGGGTTGAGTCGCTTCGAGCAAACAGTGCAGATCATCATAGATGGTTCGCAACCGCAAACTTACCTCCGTTTTCGCCGGGGTTTGAATAATGCCAAAATCTTGCAGCTTAAAATCGGTCCCTAATTCAGGCATATCCACACTGCCAAACCCCACCGAAGCCAGACCAGGGTCGATGCCTAGAACTCTTTGTGTTATCGACATTGCACAAAGGGCATAGAGGGCATAGGTGTACGCGGTCGTCGCCAGAATTGGGCAGCTAGAGATAGCCAATGACAAGCTGGAGTTAGATTCATACAAGCAGTCTATACACGGATCGGTGATCTCTACCTTCGTTAGCCAACTCACAATTGGGGTGACGCAAAAGGTTATCTATAATAGAAGCTATTCAAAGGTACATGGCACTGCACTGAAGTCCTTCATCCGTTGTCAAGTCAAGCCCCCTTTAAAATGGAAATCCCTGTTTTGGTTAGTTTGCTTTATTTTTCTGAACTATTCCGTATAGGTGCGTTCTGGTCGTTGTTGCCTCTCGATGGCCTGCTATCAACCCAAGGCGTCATGGTAATGCTGCTGGTGGCCTATGCAGGGGCAATGTGGATGTTCCTATCCAGTGCGCCCAAGGTTTATACCCTGATGGTGTCTGACTTAGAGGTGGCTCGCCAGTTCTTTGAGAACGAGCTGCAGCTTCGCACGGCAGATGTGCCGCTGCACTATTACTACAACTATGAGCAAACCCTGGGCCTATCTGCAGTGGATCCCATCTACATGTCAGCGGTGGATCTTGGTGGACCGGCCAGTCGCAGCTTTAACGGTAGCGAAGGGCTATGGTACCAGCTTAAAAAAAATGTGCAGCTCCATGTGATTACGGGGGCAAGCATTGGCGAGAAAGATCGGCAGCGCCATGTTTGCTTTGACCACGACTGTTTGGAGAAAATTTTGGTCAGAGTGCAGACTCGCTACGTTAAGTACAAAATCCGTAATGAGCTGCCGCTGAATTTCTTGGTTAAAACCCTTGACGGCAACGTTATTGAGTTTTCTGAGGTTTCGGCTTGACCGTGAAAGGGATCAAAGCCTCAAGCCTGGTCGGTCACTCTATTGAACGAATGTAGGAGAATAGACACTGATCTTGCCCTCTTTAAATTCAGAGAATGAAGATAGTTAACCGCGTGAGGTGACTCATGGTTCAAGCACCCAGTAAAACGCCCACCATAGAACAACACTTCACCCACTCAGCTATTACCTGGGAGGAATTTAAGACCCTTCAAAGTGTTCTGGGGCCACAGGGTGTCAGAGTATCCTATTTTCAAGGGAAGGTAGAGCTATTGACGATATCGGACTTACATGGTCTCATCTCTGGCAATCTTGGCTATTTGCTGGAAATGTATATGCTTGAACATTTAATCCGATTTGTTGGTCTAGAGGATTTCAGTATTGAGCTACCGGCTATGGCCAGCGCCCAGGCTGATAAAGCTTACTGCTTTGATCAACGCAAATCGATTCCAGACCTTGCGGTTGAAGTGGTCATTACCGGGGAACGGGAAACTAAACTGAAGCGCTACGCGACGCTCCATGTTCTCGAAGTTTGGTTTTGGATTGATGATGAAATTCGTGCGTACCACCTAGATGAAGAAACGGGTGAGTATGCTCAAGCTGCTAATAGCATTTGGTTACCCGACCTAAATCTGCAACGATTAGCGATCGCATCCACCCAAGAGTTTAGAGTCGACGCAATCAAGGCATTTTTGGCTTAGCTACGAGTTTGTCTCAAGATTTAGGTAGGCTGAAATTACCTTCACTAACCATTCACGTTCTTGCTGAGAGAGGGAACCCCCAAAGTAGTGCTTAGAAATACCATCCAAAATCATACATCTACTGTCCTATGCCTTACCCATAAGTCCTGAAAGTATTTCTATCGTGTGCTTTCACTCATGAGCGAGTCTCCACGTGTCTGCAATATCATGGAGCCGAGTAAGTCCCCTCCACAGGGTTTTCACCC
>JBHJNL010000060.1:0-22594 GCA_050330855.1 Thermosynechococcaceae cyanobacterium
CAGCTATAATCCCCAGGTGGTCAAGGTCGTGGATTTGCATCGGCAGGTGCTCTAAAGCTTTGTAAAGAAGACTAACAAATTATTCCTAAAAACTCTCAACTAACCTGCGGAATGTCCGCCAAGGGTGCATCTCAGCCCATTTACTGTGGCCAGTTTAAGAGCCAGCTCAAGGCCGCGACAGCGCGCTGGACAGCTCCAGATCAGAGCTGCCGCCAATCTGTGGCTCAGATGTTAATTACAACGGAGGCGATCTCGGATCCTTTTGTACCTGCCGGTGCCCCAGTGATGCAAAGCCTGTAGGCGATCGCGCCGAAATTCTGAGTGTAGCCTCTCTGTCAGCTCCATGAGGTCACCGCAGGCACCCCAGTTACACTTTAGATTAGGGTAAGGGCTGCTGAATTAAGGCTGTGAGCCTGCGGTCACAATCACTAAATGATCGGGATGGATCAAGGATTGAATGGCTTCATTCACCTCTAGTAGAGTGACAGTATCAATTTTTTGCGGGAACTCTCGAATCGCGGTGGTGGGCAGTCCATACACCTCGTTCATGAGAATACGCTGGGCTAGGGAGTCAGGATCGGCGAGATCAACGGGATAGCCATTCAAAATGCTCCGCTTGGCGGTGTCGACTTCATCTAAGGTGACGCCCTCTTCTCGAAGTTGTTTTAAGAGCATTAATGTACTACCAATGGCCTGCTCGGTATCGTCTGGAGCGGTCTGCATCTGAATGGCAAAGGGACCAGCCTGTTCTCCGGCAGCGAAGTAGCTGTAGATGCCGTAGGTTAACCCTTGGCGATCGCGAATTTCTGTCCCTAACCGACTCGATAGCGTATCACCGCCCAACACCTGGTTGAACAAAATGGCCGCATAGTAGCGCGGGTCGTGATGAGCAATGCCGCAATAGCCCAAGTAGGTGACGACCTGGGGCTTCCCCACCAAAGGGGCATGGATGCGTTCAAGCTTTGTGGGATGAGAGACCGTAGGGAACTGAAGATCGGGAATGGTTTGAGGAGCCGGCCAATCGCTGAACAGACCTTCGAGCTGAGCATAGACGGTCGCCTTCTCAAAATCACCCACTAGCGTCAAGATTGTTTGCTGCGGTAAATAGTGAGCCTGATAAAACTGCTGCAGATCTTGGGGCGTAATGGCCTGCACACTCTCCACGGTCGGGAAGGAGTGGAAGGGATGGGTCACCGGATAAATGCGCTGCTGAAAGAGTCTTCGTGCCAGTCGCCCCGGATCGTCTAGCTCCATTTTGATACCAGAGATGGCGCACTGTTGCGATCGCATTACCTCCTCGACCGGGAAGGTCGCGTGCTGCATCGTATCGGCCAGCGTTTCGAGCAAAATCGATAGATCATCGGCGAGGGCATAGCCTTCAATATCAACCCCTTCTCGGAATGCCGTAAAGTCTAACCCCGCCCCACAGTCTTCTAAGGCGCTGGCGAGGGTAAGGGCATCTTTTGTTTGGGTTCCACTGAGCAGATTTTCAGCGGTGAGGGCGGCAACTCCGGGCTGATAGTGGAGATCAAAACCATTACCGGCCTTGAGATAGCCACCCAGCGTTACCGTCGGAGAGCTATGGTCTTCTAATAGCAACACGCGCACGCCATTGGGTAGCACAAATTTTTCAGGGAGTGCCTGGGTATTAGAGGTTGTGGTAACCGGAAGCTGGGGCAAATATTGAGCCACCATCGCCGGGTCTACAGGCTCGCCAGGGCTGAAGTCCTCTGCCGTTTGAGTGGTGGGACTACCGCTCAGGGGCTGGTCAGCCAGTTCAGAGGGTTCAAACCAACCCGAGGTTCGCTGGCGGGCCTGTAGATACTGCGCGGCAACCCGCTGCACATCTTCGATGGTGACCTGATCGAGCAGGGTGAGATAGCGATCGCTATAGCGATAATCCCCTGACACAATCTGGTTGTAGGCCAATTGACTAGCCTGGTTGTCAATCTCGCGATTACTGAGAATCAGGCTGGCCTTGAGCTGTACCTTGGCCCGTTCTAGTTCTGCTGAGCTAACGGGGTGTTGCTGGATCGTTGCGATCGTCTCTAATAAAACCCGATCTAGCTCCGCTAAATCCTGTTCGGGAGCCGCGATTAGAGAAATGTTGTACCAACCCGGTTCCATCAGCGCCACCGCACCGGCACTGACGTAGCTTGCTAAACCTGACTCAACGAGGGTTTGATAAAAACGAGAGTTGCGTCCCGCTGACAAAATGCTGTCCATCATATCTAGCGCAGGCACGTCGGGATGATGGACGTTGGGTAAAGGGTAGACCACCTCAAGCAAAGCAGCACTACCGGGTTCTTTTAGACGGATGGGTTCAAGCGTTCCTTTTCCCTGAGCCTCAAGGGCTGCCTCAATGACCGGCTCAGCCGTCGCAGCGGATAAAACCCCAAAGGCTTGCTCAACCAGGGCCAGGGTGGGGGATGTTTCAAAATCGCCAGTAATCACCAAGACTGCATTACTGGGGGTATAAAAGCGATCGTAATAGGCTTGAACTTTAGGCGCGGTAAACTGCTCCACATCCGCCTTGGTTCCCCCCACCGATAAACCGTAGGGATGGTTGGGGAATGCCTGCGCCATCACTGCTTTCCCCAGGCGATATTCGGGGCTGTTTTCATAGCCCTGCAGCTCAGAAATGACGACACGCTGCTCACTGGCTAACTGTTCGGCATCAATCCGAGCATTCCGCATTCGATCTGCTTCGAGGACGAGCAGGGACTCTAACTTATCTCGACCGACAGTGCCAAAATAGGCGGTCATATCATAGCTAGTGAAGGCGTTAGAATCGCTACCGAGGGCGCTGAAGAGACGGCCAAACTGGATGGGGCGAGAGTGGGTACCTTTGAATAATAGATGCTCAAGCTGATGGGCGATACCGTTGAAGCCTGGGGTTTCGTTGCGAGAGCCAACCCGATACCAAACCTGCACGCTGACGACGGGGGCAGCATGAACCTCTTTTGTTAAGACGGTCAGGCCATTGGAGAGCGTGGTCTGCTGAACATCTTTGGTCAGAGTATTCCAGGCATCAAGGGAAGAATTTGAAGACGCAACGGTCATGGGCGAGAGCAGTTCCTGTCAGAGGTCAGTCTCTCTATCTTAGGCGCATTACTGGTGACAAGGGGCTATTGGGGCTTGGTCATCAGCACACGCAAAACAATCAGTGCAAAGAGACCACTAAAGCCAATCACCATTGTCCAATCTTGCCAACTTTCTGGGTGGAGTAGCTGCAGCATTATCAGAACCTCGCAAATATTTATGTCTAAATTTTGTTTTTTTCCTTCTAGCTAAAGATTATATCAATATTGCTATAATTTGAAATATGTCCTTCGCAGCCCCATCTTTATGCCCCAATCTCAGATTGTGTTTTTCCAGGATGAGCGGTGCCGAGTGCCAGCGCTGGACTGGTTACAAACACTCCTGAAAAAAGACCGAAAGGGGTATGCCAACTGTATCGCTCGTATTCAGCTTCTTGCAGACTTTGGATATGAACTACGGCGACCGGCAGCGGACTATCTGCGCGACGGCATTTATGAGCTGCGAGCTAAACAGAGAAACACTCAGTATCGAATCCTGTATCTCTTTCATGGACAGAATATGGCGATTTTAGCCCATGCAATCACCAAGGAAGGTGCGCCTGTCCCTAATATCGATATTGAGCGGGCGATAGACCGTAAACGCTTATACGAAAAAGACCCAGAGACTTATACCTACCGCGAGGAGATAGAAGATGACTAAGGCAAGTGACGCACTCAAAATTCTGGGGAAATTGAATCAGAGTGACCCTGAGATGCAGGAGATGGTTCAGGTGGCTTCTGTGAATGCGGAGGTAGCACAGCTCATTTATACAGCTCGAACTCAGGCGAACCTGACTCAGCAGCAACTTGCTGAGCTAATTGGCACTCAACAGCCGGTGATTGCCCGTCTTGAGGATGCTGACTATGAGGGCCATTCTTTATCGATGTTGCAGCGAATTGCTCAGGCACTCAATCGACGAGTGGAAATTGTTTTGGTGCCGATTGAAGATTTACCGGAAGTGGTCTTACAGCCCCAGTAATCTGATTTGCTCTGTCTCAATGGTTGTATGACGGTCTTTCATCGCCTTCATCCTAGTGCAATGAAATTGGCAGAACACCCGAAAAACCCTTCTCTGGGCATTTCACAGTACGAACATCACCGGAATTGCATCGAAAAATCTATCTTGCTGCGACAGAAGCCAATCTGAGTCTTAATGCCTATATTGAGGCGACATTAAGTGGCCCTCAGCAATCGGCATAGCTTCTAAATCTGCTTGCCAGACGACTCACCTTTACCCCAGTGCAGTGTCTACAAGGATGCAGGCTGTCGACCCCGACAGTGCAACCGCAAATGCACTGATTGATGCAGCAACAAGGCCGCGGCAACCAATGAGCAGAGTTCGCTTGATACGTGACATGGCTGAGGATCAAGAATTTAGTCACATGCTTTGCTGCCCTCCTCCTCAATCCTTCTCCCTGAGGAGAAGGACTTTGAATCTAGCTACTCTGGAAGTAACTGAAATTCTCTAAGGGCGGGGAGAAAGTTATTGCTTTCATGGCTGGGACGAGTCAGTTTAAGCAGAGCAAATCGCTGTAGTGGGGTCAGCGATCGCCATTGCTCCACCGTTACCTCAAGCCCATGAGCCTCCGCCTTCTCTTGCAGCAGTTGCGGAACTGACTTTAAATTTAACCATGCCGGATGATCATCAATGGGCAGTTCTGAAGCCTGAACCTGAGTGTGCTGCCAAACCAAATCTTTGAGCTGTTGACGATAGGCTTCACTCTCTGCCGCCGTCGAACAGGGCAGATGGACAAGCTGCTGTCGCTCTTGATCGCTAAAGGCATTCCACTGATCTAGCTTGAGCTTGATACCACAGGTATCTAAATTCATCCGCACCGCCATTGGGATGCAGCGCAGTGAATCGGTAAAGTCAGCTTCAAACTGGAAAAATTGGGGTTCTGTCATATTGAATTGGGCGTTAGAGCTATCCATACTTTATGGGATTCCTGGCTCTAAATCAGCAGGTGTATTGCAGTTACGAAGCATGGGTGAGATCGCAACATCTACTTCAAGCTTTTGCACCGGCATCTGATTGAGCCATTTTTGAAAGGAGCGCCCCCCCTGTTCAATGAAAGCCTGAAGCTGCGGTTTACACTGCTGATGATAAAAGCCACATAAAGGCTCCCAGCGCCCTTGATAATAGGGAACCTGAGCCAATGATTGGGGCTGGAGGTGAGCAGCCCATTCTTGTAAAATCTGAGGCTCTAGACAGGGTAAATCACAGGCTAACAGCAGCAGCCAAGGGGCAGGCATCAACTCCAGCCCTTGATACAGAGCCACCAATGGACCTTCGTGGGGCGCCACTTCTTCAATAAGCTGCACCGAGGGATCCAACAGATCGTGATACCGCTCCGGCCAAGGGGACAGCACCGCAACGTCAGCACAGCACTGCATCGCCACATCACAAACTCGCTCCAGCAGCGGCAACCCTTGCCACGATAAGAGCGCCTTATCGCTGCCCATTCGGGAGCTATGCCCCCCAGCAAGAATGAGGGCCGATACCAAGGGGGGATGGGTCATGGGCTAATCGCTTGACGGAGCTTGTTTAGGGTTGCGATCGCATTGCCACTCAGCAACATCGATCTCGCCTTTTCAATGCCTGATGCTAGATCTGGGCAGACCTTAAGGTGCCATAGATAAAATCCACCATTCCAAAGCGCTGCCGGTAAGAGCGGTGAATCTTCTCCCTGTAGCACTTGCTGCATCTCGGATAGCCAACGCTCCGTTGATTCAAAGGGAACTTCTGGCCCCCCCAGATCGTAGTCGCGGGCCGATAGAAATAGGTGTTCAAAGGGGGGATCGTTGGTAGGGGTATAGTTGCCAATGATGGAGGTGCGATCGCAGGGTAAATCGCAGCTCCCCTCTAACCCTTTTATTGTTGTATAGGGATAGGCATTGCCGCGCAGCGCAAACACATTCTGCAGCAGCTTCTCTGTCGGCGGATGCACAAACCCAGAAAACTGATGACACTTCCCTGAGTAGGGACACCACAGCAATTCTGCCGTCGCAAACGGCGGACGCTTGCCGATCTGCTCTCGATACTCTACAAGGTGGTGAGCCAGAGGGAAATGCTCAGGCAAATAGACGAAGCCCAAACCTGTCCCACAGAGAACCTGCTGGATTCGCTCTAGCGATAACTGAGTCCAATCAACCCCTAACCCCTGCCACAACTCTACGAGGGGCACACCATATTTAGTGGGCATGCGGGTGCCGCCATGCATCAGCACCGGAATATTAGCCGTCGCCAGTAGCAAAGCGGTTAAAGGCAGGACCGGAGCCGTGCGCGATCGCCCGTCATAGGGCACACTAAACACCGCCACGGATTGATCCTGTCCGAGGGAAGAAGCCTGCGGACCTAGGTAATCAAAAGCGTCCAAAATACCTGCCATTTCTTCAACGGTGGCCCGCTTAATGCGATGGGCAATCATATAAGCCCCAATTTGGGCCGGTGTTGCCTCTTGTTTCAACATGAGTTGAGTTGCGAGATCAGACTCAGAACGAGACAGATTTTTAGAGGTATGTACCCCGCTACCGATCTTTTGCAAATATGCAGTAAACGCTTGGCTCATGATTCTGCTGTGCTGGTGGCTAGCGGGCTAGCGGATGCAGAAGAGCGGTGTCGTTCTTGAAACGAATCGCGTACCAGCGCTCTAAAATTAGCGATCGGTGGAATTAAAAGCCGATCTTGAGTGGTGACCATGACCACCTGACGAGTCAAGGAGTTCTCAGTCGGAATTGAAGAATCAAGTTGAGCAAGGGGGCGAATCGCCAGGGTTGGATCGGTTTGGGCTTCGACTAAAGCACCCTGGGGCAGTAGCGAAATCATCTGGCCTTGACGAATGACCCCACGAAACGCATCTAGCGTATTGAGTTCCATCACAGCATTTAGCTCCAAGCCCTGCTGTTGAAATTGAGTCTGTACCAATCGCTGCATTCCGTAACCGTCTTTAAACATCACCTGCGGGTATTGGGCCAGTTTCGCCCAGGGAATGACATCATAGGGTGCCAACGGGTGATCAGCAGCCATTAAAACTAAGATTGGCTCGTTGTACAACCAGTCCACAACCATATCGGCACTTTTAGTGAGATAGGTATTGTCCATCACAATGGCTAAATCAACGAGGCCATCTCTGAGAACTTTAAGAGAGCGATCGCTCCCCAACGAAGTCACCCGCAACTGAACTTCAGGGTAAAGCTGACAAAATTTCTGCAGAACCGGGGGTAAATAGTGAGCGCAAACCGAATGAATGGCTGCAACACAGAGTTCGGGCTGTTTCCCTAAGCGCAGATCGGCTAACTCTTGGGTTGCCTCTTGCCACTCTGACAAAATCTTTTTCACCCTGGGCAGCAACTGATCCCCGGCAATGGTGAGCTTGTTTTTGGAACCTCGATGCAGCAGCGGCAACCCCACCTCTGCTTCTAGACCTTGCACCTGCCGACTCACCGTAGATTGGGTGATCTGAAGTTTTTGAGCTGCCCCCTGGAAGCTACCGGCGTCATAAACCGCGAGAAAGGCTTGCAGTTGCTCAATTCTCATGAAATGTTATCCAGGCTACAGTCTTCAACACAGTAGCGAATCTGCGTCTGATTTTTGGTACCTCTTGATACATCTAGGACAGAGAGCGGCGTTTCTCGACGTGAAAGATCTAAGAGTCTATGGTATTTATCGCCATTGATCGACAAAAAACGCAGGCAAAGAAGATACCCTGCCTGCGTACAATCAATGTTTAGAAATGGGCCTTAGAACGTAAAGGTAGTCCGAATGGCACCCACAAAAATGCCATCATCAGCGGAGCTACCATCAGGATTGAATAAGTAGAACACGCCAGGTGTGATCACAATATTCTTGCTCACAGGGAATTGGTAGTTTAGCTCTAGATGGATGGGGAGGTCAGGATTCTCCCGCGCCGCATTATCGTTATTGACAACGTAGGGGGGAATGCCGGCAATCAGCCCCAAAATAGCCCCTTCTTTGCCCAAATCTTTAAGGGCAAAGTTGATAGAAGCATTGAGAATTTGGGCATTATCACGGGCAAGACCGCCATTGACCTGATTGGCAAAGGTATAGCCGACCCAGCCACCCACGGCAAATTTATCGCCAATCCCAAAGTTGGCTTCAGCCCCAATGGAATCAGTAATGATTGAGGAACCCGCGCCAAAAGGGTTACCCGCAAAGGTTGTACCAGCTCCGCTTCGTACCAGACCAGAAGGGTCGTAGGTACGAACGTAGGTCAAGGCAATCTGGCTTTTACCAAACCCGTAGGATGCTTGAGCAAGGGCGCTGTAGCCACCGCCAAACAGGCCGCCATCCTCAGACCCGTTGCCAACATCAAAGGCAACCGGAGACTGGGCCGCGTTGGCAAAGTAACCCACATCAAACCGCAGATCGCCACCACCTGGCGTCCAAGTGGTGCCTACACCTTTTGCAGAAACCCCGACGGTGCCATTTCGATAAATGGGATTACGCTCACCAAACCAAGAGATAGCCCCTTTACTCCCTCCATTGCCTTCAAAGTAAGGGTTAACGGTGGTGGCGTAGTAGTGGTGGAAGGCAGCATTCCCAAACACCGTAACGTTAAAGTCTTTGCCAATCGGAAATTTGTAATCAATGCGGTCTAAGGTAAACCCATTGTTAGAGTTGCCGGTATCAAAAGCTAACCGAGTTGTAGGAGTATCAGATACGTTATCAAAGTTAATCGCTCTGTTCTGACTCTGGAGCCGTATAAACAGTCGATCTTGCCCTGTAAAGCTAGTGAGAAAGGTCAGGCGCGCACGCTGGGTCAGCGATAGCCGAGTATCTTCAATTCGATTACCAGAGCCATCAGCCACATCACCAGCGAGACCACTAAAGCCAAAGATAGCCTCACCCACAAGTTTTGTGGTCGTTGAGAACTGTTGGGATTCAACGGTGGCAACTCGAGCTTCTAAACCATCGACTCGACCGCGCAGTGTTGCCAGTTCAGCCGCGAATTCATCCTGAAGCGCTTTGACGGCATCTAGGTCTGCTTTACTCGCAAAGCGATCGCTAATCTGATCTAAACAAGCATTCAGCGCCGCCGCCATTTCGTAACGAGTGGCAGAGCGATTGCCCCTAAAGGTGCTATTGGGATAACCTGCAATACAGCCATAGCGTTCAACCAGGGACTGTAAAGCCTGAAAAGCCCAATCGGTCGGTCGCACATCACTGAGCTGCGAAACGGAAGTGACCTGACCTTGAGAATTATCGCTCAGATCGTGGATGCTGCGATCGCCTGTGTAGGACTGATCAACTTGAGACCCCATCAGCTCACTCACTGAAGCTGGCTCTGCCTCTGCTATCAGCGCTGGAGATGACACTGCACCCGGAACCTCAGTGGCCCGAGTTGCGTCTAACGGTTCAACCTCTGCAGATAGGCCCGCTAGCGCTTCGACTGGATTCGATTCAGCAGCCAAGACCGGTGCGCCCGTCAGTAAACTAACCCCTAGAGCACCAAACAGAACCTTTTTGCCAAAAGGATTCGACATTATTCTTTTTCCTCACACCGTATAAGCTGCTTTGCATTATGAACTGCAGCAACCGCAAACCGTAACAGCTTAAGCAAGGATTAAGGTCGAAATTGTAGCGTTGATTACCGAGCAAAAAAGAAGTACGTTAATTTTGCATGAATTAGATGTACGTTTCGCATATTGTCCTAAAATTTCTGTTTAGGGTCGAGGGCACGCACCTGTCCACCCCGTTGAATAATGGCTTGACCATTTTCAACCGCCATCAGAATCCAGCCACTGTCGTTGAGAACTTCCCCAATTTTGACCTGCCGAGTGGCACCATTATTAGCCACTAAAGCAACTGACTGATCGCCGAGTTCCATAATGCCCACTAAGGTCTGTGATGCCTTGCTGATGGTAGTAAGAGGTGCAGGTTTTGCGGGCTTGACGGCAAGGGTTTGAGGCGCGGCTTGTGATGCGATCGCAGGGTTTGCATTGGGCAAAACTTTGGGCAGTGCAGAGGTTTGTGGCACAGCGGCCTGAGCGATAGGCTTCACGGCCAATCGCTTGGGTAGAGGCTCTCGATTGACGGGTAAACGGGCGGGTGTCACGGTGGCACGCACGTTTGCTGACAGCGTCGGTGCTGATGCCTGAGTGGTGCTGAGCGTGGCTAGGCCAGGTTTGACAGCGGCAGTCTGCAGCGCTGGGGATGCTGGGGGTACGGCGACCGGTGAGGCTGGCGGCGCTGCTTTATCACTTGTTTTCTGTAGTGTTTTAGTTAATTTGTCTGCAAATTGAATATTGGATGAACTCGCCTGCACGGTCGTTGCTGTTACCGGGACAGCCGCGACGACAGGGGCCGTCTGACGAGATTGGAATTGACCGCCGACCCACAGCAGCAGGGCACCGATGGAGGTAAAGGCGAGACAAAAGAACAAACGCTGGCTAAATTTTGAGTCTTGGGGATTGCCAATACTAATGTCTTCATCGAGGGTCGATTGCCAGGGATCGGAGTGTCGAGGCTCTATAGCATTCTCAATCGGCTTATAGGAAACCTCTAGGTCTGTAGAGTCAGTCAAACTAGAGCCAAGCGCCTGGGTCGAGCGCAGATCAGAAGAAGGCATCGCGGCCTTATCTGTCGCCGCAGGGCTACCGCTTTGGAGTTGCTGATCGAGCTGAGCAAATAAATGATCGATTAACTCACTGGCATTGCTGTCTAGAACCGGGTCGTGTGACGGGACTCTAGAGGTGGTGTCCATGCCGAACTTTTGAGACATAGGTGTGATCCTAAAGCGTTCTTTGAGATTGTTGCTACCCGGTTATAGAGTGCCCTGAGTGCTGCCAATCTATGACACGTTCATCGTATTTATCACATCTTTATCAAGTTACCTTACTGGGGGCCATCTCATGAAATCTCGCTCAGCACCTTACTGCAGTAAGAGAATCGCCGTCTTTGATGTTCCTGATCAGGCCGAGCAATCACGGGAGATCGCAAGTACTGTATTTTGTCCCCCAAACCCAAAGCTCAGGCATAAAATGCGCTGCAATGCCATCGGTGTTGCTTCCTTGAGCAGGTCTAGATCAAAGGCAGCATTGTGAAGACCCACGCAGGGTGGCGCAACCTGCTGCTGCAGTGCCATCAGGCTAAAGGCAACGCCTAATGCCCCAGATGCCCCAAGGGTATGGCCGGTGGCTCCTTTGGTCGAACTGACGGCAATAGAGGCTGGGAAAAGACGCTGAATCAGTGTGGCTTCAGAGTGATCGTTGAGCCGAGTGGCGGTGCCGTGGGCATGGATATAGTCGATGTCGTGGGGTGTCAATCCACTGCGCTGCAGACTTTGTTGGATGGCTGCGATCGCAACCCTCTGATCTCTATCTGGCGCGCTGCGATGATACCCATCAGCAGTGCAACCAAAGCCGAGAATTTCGCCGTATATTTTTGCGCCTCGCTGTAGAGCTTGCGATCGCTCCTCCAATACAAAAATCGCTGCTCCTTCCCCCAATACCAGACCTTCGCGATCGCGATCAAAGGGATAGGCTCCCGTCGTTGCCATCGCTCCCATTTTGGCAAAGCCTGCCAGCGTCATTGGGGTGATGGGGGCTTCTGCTGCGCCTGCGATCGCCTGAGTACATTGACCTGTGCGAATCAGGCCTGTCGCTTGTGCAATAGCCCACAAGCCTGTGGCGCATGCGGCTCGAGGAGAGAGGGTAGGACCGTAGATCCCTAGCTTTTGAGCCACAAGAGAGGCTGGCGAATCACCATAAAGGTGCAAAAGATTAGCCTCATCGGCTTCGTGTTGGTGATATGCCTTGATTGCAGACTCCCACTGGGGCTGGAATCCCCGACTAGAACCGATCACAACCCCTGCATCTAGAACAAGTTTGTCAAAACAAGCATCTTGCAACGCTGCATCGGTTGTAGTCGATAACAAAGATTGAAGAGAGCTAGGGGCATCACCCACCAAACCCAGTGGTCGTGCCAAGAGATCAGAGAAGGGCTGCTGGCAAAGAATTCCTGATTTTCCCTGGAGTAGCTGGCTCCAGCTTCGTTCTAATGTTGCCCCTAACGCTGAGGTGAGACCGATTCCAGTAACGACAACCTGCATTTAGATCTGATAAGAAGTAGACGGTATAGAAGAGATTAGCGTTGCAGGTCCATTAGGAAACAGCGCTTAACGGACAAGACTCTGTCACAACTTTACTCATCTTGCTCCAATGCTACGCTGCTGTTGAGTTCAACTCTGTACCAGGGACTCAGAGACATGAAAATACAAGAACGATATGTAACCGATCCACAAGGCAATCGCCTTGCCGTGGTCTTAGACATAGAAGAATATCAGAAGCTGTTGAATGAGTTGGAAGAGCTAGATGCCATCAAAGCTTATGATGCCGCGAAACAATCTGATGATGAAGCTATTCCTTTTGAGCAAGCTATTGCTGAACTTGAAAGCCAGTAGAGATGAGCGACCAGATCAGCATCCTGCGCCGCGCTCAAAGGGCTTTGGGAAATCTGCAGAAGAATGACTATGAGAGAGTCAAAGATATAATCCGAAAACTTTCAGCAGACCCCAGGCCCAGCGGTTGTTTGAAGCTAGCAGGACGTGATGGATGGCGAATCCGAGTCGGCAATTATCGTGTGATCGATGAAATCAATGACAGCGAAGAGATCGTAACAATTCTGTCCATTGGTCACCGCAAAGATATCTACCGCGAACCGTAGCTGGGCGCGTTAGGCTAGAACTATGCTCAAGATTGAGGTTCATTTCCTTGTCACCTAACGACCAGCCCCGCCCGATCATTCGCCTTGAAGGGATTACCAAGGTTTATGGTTCAGGTGAAACCACTGTCAATGCTTTAGGTGGCGTGGATTTAACCATTTTACCCGGTGAATACTGTTCGATCATGGGGGCGTCTGGCTCTGGTAAATCAACAATGATGAATGTGATCGGTTGCCTCGATCGCCCCACTGCTGGTCGCTATGATCTAGATGGCGTTGATGTTGCCCAGCTTGATGATGATGCCCTCGCGCTGATTCGCAACCGTAAGATTGGCTTTGTTTTTCAGCAGTTTCATTTGCTTAATCAGGTAAGCGCCCTTGATAATGTAATGCTGCCCATGGTCTATGCCAATGTACCCCTGCAAGAGCGCAAAGAACGGGCTGCTGAAGCGCTTAAAAAAGTGGGCTTGGCTGATCGTATGAAGAACCGACCCAACCAGCTTTCGGGGGGACAGCAACAGAGAGTCGCCATTGCCCGTGCAATTGTTAACAATCCCGTTTTATTACTAGCTGACGAACCAACCGGCGCACTAGATACCAAAACGACTCAAGAGATTCTAAATATTTTTACCGACTTCAACAACAACGGGATGACGGTGGTGATGGTCACCCATGAGCCAGAAGTCGCCCAAACGACCCGCCGAGTGGTCTGGTTTCGAGATGGCGAAGTCATCCACAGCAATCTGAAGCCAGAAGAACTCCATCAAACAGCATTCTAAAAATCAAGCTCGTCGAAGCATACGCTATCGTCATAGAAGCAACCCAATGCAGCTCACACAGGCAGATATTGCACAGTTACAAGAACTAGAAGAAAGCCTGTGGCGTTCAGAAACACGGTTTGATCTGAGTTTTATGGACCAAACCTTAGCCCCTGATTTTTTTGAGTTTGGTCGTTCTGGGCGTGTCTATTCCAGGGATGAGACCTTGAGCGTCCCTTTTCAAGCGATCCATGCCACGCTACCGCTAATTGATTTTCAGATTTGCCTACTTGATACCGATGTTGCACTGGTCACCTATCGCAGCAAAGTCAACTACAGTGGTGTTGTCGAGCAGGGCCGCAGAAGCTCTATCTGGTCGAGAGCAACGACGGGCTGGATATTGAGATTTCATCAAGGTACTCCCAATCCCGACTCATGCCTCTAAATCCACTTAATTCAATGACCACCGCCAACCCGCTTCTCAATCTTTCCTATGAACCCGCACTGGAGTCGATAGGAGATGACTATTTTGATCGGGTTTCCGCAGCGGAGTTTCCGCAGCACATTCTTCGTTTCCGTAATGACGATGTTCTGCAGCAGATTGCTCTCGACCCGAAGCAGGTCACTGACACCGATTTTATTGAAGCTTTTGGTCAGTTTCAGGCTCGTGAACCCCTGCTAGCGCTGCGCTATCACGGCTACCAATTTGGTGAATATAACCCTTGGCTAGGGGATGGTCGCGGCTTTCTTTACGGTCAGGTTCGCGGCATTGATGGTGAGCTGTACGACTTTGGCACTAAAGGTTCGGGGACCACGCCTTACTCTCGCAGTGCCGATGGTCGCTTAACGCTTAAGGGCGGCGTTCGAGAAGCCTTAGCCTCTGAAGCTCTGCACTATTTAGGAGTGAAGACCTCACGCTGTCTCAGCTTAATTGAAACGGGGGATGCTCTGTGGCGGGGAGATGAACCCTCACCGACCCGCGCTAGCGTGATGGTGCGATTTAGCCGTTCTCACATTCGATTCGGTACCTTTGAACGTCTCTATGCGATTAAACGTCCAGATTTAATCAAAACGCTGCTCGATCATGTAATTGAGATCTATTATCCACATCTACACAAGCAGCCGGAGGCCTACCTCCAGTTTTATACAGAGCTGGTCCGACGCACAGCAGAACTGGTTGCACAATGGATGTCGGTGGGCTTTTGTCACGCGGTTTTGAACACCGACAATATGTCCATTACCGGGGAAAGTTTTGACTACGGTCCCTATGCCTTTATTGAGACGTTAGACCTCAACTTTACGGCGGCCTACTTCGATCACTTTGGTCGCTATCGCTATAGCAATCAGCCCTCGATGTGTAAATGGAATTTAGAGATGCTGCAGCGTCCGCTGTCTGCTGCGCTCTCAGAGACTGATATGAGGGAGAGTCTAGAAACCTTTGATCAGGCGTATCACAGTGCCTATCGGCAACGGATGTTGCAGAAGCTGGGTTTTGATGGTGAGCGATGCGATGGCAACTTCCCTGACGAACACCCTAATCCTGCCGACCAGCTTTTGACGCTGACGCTAGATTTCTTACAGAAAACGCAGATGGGCTACCATGACTTTTTTGCCGAGCTTCGACTGCAGTTCAATAACCAGTGGGCTATAGATGCAGGGCATATTCTCAGTGAGTCTACGCTGCTGGCTGCAAACCTCAAGCAGCTAGAACCTTGGCAAAAGCTGTATGGGAAACTTCTAGAGCATGAAGAGCTTGAATCTGTTCGTCAACGTCTGGGAATGAACCCTCTTACCGTGATCACACGCCCCATCATTGAGGCGGTTTGGGAGCCGATCACGACAGAAGACAATTGGCAGCCTTTGTGCGAGCTATTACAAAAACTTCAGGAGCCTTAGAGCTTGTCTACGTATTCTAAGCCTCAAGCCCATCGGCTATTGAAGCCGGTATGTTCGACAAATGGGACTCTTGTTATATCCACAATGATTCTCTGTGAATGGTATTCGAGCCTGAGATGCGATCGCTAAAATGACGAAGGGTTAACAGACAAAGTAGAGCCAGATGTCGCTGTAGATAGATGTCGAGTCCCGGCCCACTGTTGATAGTCGGCAAGCAACTGATTGCCGATGCGCTGCTTGAACGTCATCAAGATTCCCTGCAGCAAGCTATTACCCGCCGCTTCTAAAATTGGCTTTGGTGTCATCCAGAACAGAGGCGGTAGCTCTACCCCAACCCGCAAATCGCCGCCGCCTTTTAACCAAGTCTGCCCATCTCGTGAGTAGGGGCGCAACTCGCCGACCAGATCAAACTTGAAGCGATCGTTGATGTAATCGACGCCCTTGAGTTGACAAGCGGTGGAACGAACCTGCACCACGCCATTGGGGTCTGACCACACCTGCAAGTCGACCACAGGCTGAAATTTCAGCGTCATGAATTCCCGCGATCGCATACTCAGCCGAAAAGACTGAGCGTTTAACCGCTCCACTCGACTGCTATCAGCCAAAGCGTAAACCAATCGATGCGGCTGCCGGAGGTAGTGCTTTAGCGGCACAGACTCAGAGGGCACCTGGACTGAAATTTCTTGGAATCCAGTAAAATTGACCTGCATGGAGGGAACACTAAATAGTTGCTTAGATTAATTTTACAGTTTTTCTTGTCACTCGGTTACGGTGTGTTGCCAAAACTTGTGCCAGTCGAGGCAAAGGCGGGATCAGATCTTGCCAATACAGGGCACTTTATTACAGACTTGTTATAATTATTTCAAATTGTAAAGAAAACCCTGGTTCACGCTGGGGTGGTCTGCTTGAGTCCCCCTATGACTGATTGCCATGCTAGACGATGTCGTTGCCTCCTCTATTGATTCGTCTTTTGCTGCCTTGCCCCCTCAAAAAAAGACGGCATCAGAAACTGAGCCGCTAAGGGCAGGAGGACTCGATCCCGACCGCTTTGACTGGCATGAAGCATGGCACCCCATCGCTTATCTCAATGGTTTAGATAAAACTCAACCCTATCCGTTTACCTTGTTAGGTCGAGATATCGTGATCTGGTGGGATCCGCAGCAACAGGCCTGGACCGTTTTCGATGATCGCTGTCCCCACCGTTTAGCTCGATTTTCTGAAGGCCGCATTACAGAAGACGGGCTATTAGAATGTCCCTATCACGGCTGGACGTTTTCTGGTGATGGGCAGTGCCAACATATTCCTCAGCAAGTGGAGGGGCAAGCCGCAGAAACCTCGTCACGGGCCTGTGTCCAGTCTCTGCCCACCGCCCTTCGTCAGGGGTTGTTGTTTGTCTATCTTGGCGAGGCTAGCCATGCCAACCAAGTGCCCGTGCCCATCATTGAGCCATTAGAAGACGGGCCAGAGGAATGGGTCTGCCTCAATACCTTTCGAGATTTGCCCTACGATGCCCTAACGCTGTTGGAGAATGTCCTCGATCCCAGCCATTTGCCCTACACCCACCACAAGTCAGTAGGGAATCGCTCCAATGCTAGTCCAGTAGAGCTAGAGGTCATTAAGGCGGATAAACAGGGGTTTGACGGCCTTTGGGCCGAGGGTCCACGCCGGGGTGCCTTAGGGCCACAGGATACTCGCTTTGTCGCACCAGGATTGATGTGGCATGAGATCACCTCAGAGCAATATGGACGCACTGTAACAGCGGTTTATGCGGTGCCCACCCGCAAGGGACATTGCCGTCTGTTTGCCCGCTTCCCGTTTAAATTCAAGTCTAAGGTTCCCGGCTTTTTTATGAAGCTGACGCCCCAGTGGTACAACCATATTGGTCAAAACGGCATTCTCGAAGATGATCAAATTTTTCTGCACCACCAAGAGCGATATCTAGAAGAGTCTGGCGGCAGTGGTCGAGCCACGAAAGCATTTTATTTGCCGACGAAAGCCGATACCTTTGTCCAAGCACTCCATCAGTGGGTCAACCAGTTTGAGGCCGATCCCTTTGCCGGTCAATCGCTGCCCCCCGCGTTGCCAAAGCATGAACTCCTCGATCGCTATCATTCCCACACCGTCAATTGTCCGAGTTGTCTGGGTGCATTAAAAAATATTAAGCGCCTACGTCTGGGGATTGCTATCCTCGGAGTCAGCCTTTGGGCAATTCTGTCATTACTACTCAGTTCCGTTGCAGCTATTCCAGCCACGCTCATCTGCGGAGCCGCATGGTGGAGTCTAAAGCGTCTAGAGCGTCGCTTTTATGAAGGTCAATCTATTCCACTGCGGAATGTGCCTGAGTCATTGAGCCTTAAAGATAGAATCTCAGGGTTATTTTCGTAAAATTTAGGCGATGCTGGCGGTCAACAGAGGTCTTCAAAACATTTTGAGATTGATGCCGTGTGCTATCGGGCCGACACCCACTCCGTTTGACGGCAGCTTGAATGGGTAAGGGGATGCTGTAGACCTAGAGGAGTCACTCCCAAGTCCGATAAAGTATATAGACATAAAGCCTGTTTTTGCGGCTGGTTGGAGGTAACGTTGACGCGGCAGTCCGCCCCTTGCCAGCCTTCAATGTGATGGGTCAGCTTCTGCACGGGATCAACGAAGGTAAAAGAAGAGCAAGTCTTGAGATGGTTGTTGAAGGAGCCCAGCGAGTCTCGATAGCCGGGATGCTGAGCCTCGATCTGTTGTGTCAGCGCTGCCAGCACCTGATCGATCTGGTGGACCGCCTGAGATATCGACTGAGGCTCAGCAAAGACTGGTAATGCCGAAGCGAATGGAGAAACACACCCTATGCTTCCCCCCAGTAGCAATGCAATAAGCCAAACCTTCTTCACGGCGACGATCTCCCAGACGCTCCACTACCCATAGAGTTCCCGACTATCGCCTATTTAGAACAATCTAAGATCTAGAGAGGCAACTGTTCGATTGCTTTATTGTCACCAATCACCACCATCATTGCGTCCGGAGCCAAGCGCATTTCAGGATTGGGGTTAATCTCAAACATATGCTCCCGCCCCACAGCTAACACATTGAGTCCATAACGATTACGAAGCTCTAGCTCGGCAATCGTTTTGCCATGGAACTCTTTGGGAATGAGCAATTCTACGATGCTGTGTTCAGGATCTAGCTCAAATTTTTCGAGAATACCGGGCTTGGTGAGTGAGCTGGCTAGCGCGCACCCTGCTTCGTACTCAGGGAAGACAACCCGATCGGCCCCCACTCGCTTGAGTAGTTTGCCGTGGACCTCTGACGAAGCTTTCGCCACCACGTGGGGCACTCCGGCTTCTTTCATATTGAGCGTTGTAATAATACTTTCTTGCAGGTAGTTCCCAATCGCAATGATGACGGTATCAAACTCAAAAAATCCAGCCTCTTTAAGCGCCAATGGGTCGGTGGAATCTAGCTGCATTGCATGGGCTGCAATCTGGCTGCTTAAGGCCCCTGCCACCAATTTCTCATCGACGTCAGCCCCCAGCACCTCATACCCACCCCGATGAAGAGACTCACACACCGCGCGACCAAAACGCCCCAAACCAATCACAGCAAACTGTTGGCTTTTGGGCTGCAGGCCTTTTAAAAAGCTGAAGGATGAAAGATTCACGGCAGATACTCAAAAATCGAAGGGACAGAATCAGCGCGATTCCTGCTATTCAGCCTATCAGGACACGAATCGAAAAGACCAGAAAACCCTACCCCCTACGAAATACCAGATCCATCTAAAAACTGCTCAATGACTTTATCTTCTAAACGACATCGGTTGTGAGATGCCGACAGACTATGGGCCACCGGAACCGCTTCAACCTCTGGTTCTGACGGCTGACCTACCCCCTTGAATTCTGCCACCTCGCGCTCAAGCGCCTCAATGCGATCGAGCAGATAACGAATCGCCTGGGCTTCTGAGTCAGGGAGCTGCCCGTGGTCAAGAGGGTTCACTTTTGCGCCTTCTCGATAGACAATCCGACCGGGAATACCGACGACCGTACAGTCAGAGGGAACGTCTCGAAGAACGACCGAACCTGCGCCGATCCGCACATTATTGCCAATGTGTAAATTCCCTAGCACCTTGGCTCCTGCGCCGACGACGACATTCTCACCCAGCGTGGGGTGGCGCTTGCCGGTTTCTTTGCCGGTTCCCCCTAGGGTGACGCCCTGATAAATCAAGCAGTAGTCGCCCAAAATTGCCGTTTCGCCGATCACGACTCCCATGCCATGATCGATGACGACCCCTTGCCCCAATTGGGCACCAGGATGAATCTCAATCCCGGTCAAAAAGCGGGACAACTGAGAAATAATGCGAGGAATGAGCGGTAGACCCAAACCATAAAGCCAGTGGGCCAGCCGATGCAAGACAATCGCCTGGAGGCCCGAATAGCAAAGCAGAACTTCCAGCCCGTCACGGGCGGCTGGATCACGCTCAAAGATACTGCGGAAGTCAGCCCTCAAAGTACTGAGCACAGGCTATCCTTATCAATGCTAGACAAACTTGTTCGATCATAACGTTTTTTCGTAATTGTCTCGATCAACCTCAATGCTGCGGCGTGAGCGGTAATCCGCACCCGATATGAAGAGAGTCAGATCGATACAATGGTGGCCTGAGAGGTGTTGTACATCTCTTACTAGATCCAAGATAGGGATGCTCATGGACAGCAATAGCTTTTTAAGACAGATGCTGATGATTGGGGTCGGTACCACGTCTGTGGTGGCAGAAAAGCTTCGTGAAGTCAGTGATGAATGGGTTAAAGATGGTCGTCTCAACCCAGAGCAGGCCAAAGCATTTGTTGAAGACTTGATGCAGCAACTCCGCACCGACCCCGGTAACTGGGAAGCGCAGATGCAGCAGCAGGTTCGTAATGTGATGCAGGATTTGGGCGTCGCTCGGCAGACTGAGGTTGATGAACTTCGGGGCAGGATTGATCGGCTGGAGCGTCAGGTGAGAGACTTAGAAAATAAACAATGGCGCTAATCTTATGAATATGAACGGGAGGAAACCCTTGCACAGTATTTTAATGAGTGTTGGGTTGATCTTGGTCTGTGGCTTCATCTTGGCTTGCTCACAGGTCACCACCCCCTCTGCAGAGGTGAAAGCGGATCCACTGCAGAGTAGCGAACCCCAAACGACCATTGCGGCAACACCCGCAGCAACTACACCCGAGGAGACTAAACCTGAAGTGACCGATTCTGAATACACGACGACGGCTTCTGGCCTGCAATATAAAGATATTACTGAAGGGACGGGGGAATCGCCGAAGCGTGGCGATAACGTGACGGTTCACTACACCGGCACTCTCACCGATGGCTCTAAGTTTGATAGCTCTCGCGATCGCGATCAGCCCTTTGTCTTCCCCATTGGCCTCGGCCGAGTGATTAAGGGCTGGGATGAAGGCGTCGGCACCATGAAGGTGGGCGGACGCCGAGAACTCAAGATTCCACCCGATCTGGGCTATGGCGCGCGAGGGGCTGGTGGTGCAATTCCCCCCAATGCAACGCTGCTCTTTGATGTAGAGCTGCTCAAAATAAACTAGCAATAATCATTAAACGATTGATAGCCCCGCGCTACCAATACCGCCGTTCCATAAGCGGCTTGGCGGTGGCGGGGTTCTTTGATGGGCACCCACAGATGGCGCTGCCGAATCGATCGCCAAGCTTGGGCACTGTTCTCTAAAGGGGTGATCGACCAAATCTCGTAGTTGAAACCTACGGATTTGCTAACTTTCAGGATGCATCACCCTTTAACGAGACAGTGCCGACGTCGGCACTTGAATATCGTCACCGGCAGGAAGTAGGACAGTAGGACAGTAGGACAGCCAACTCAGCAACACTCAACGAAATATCTATACCAATCAGAAGTGGCTTGAGAGCAGCGATTGCGCCAGAATTCTTTCAGCATAGGGGTTTCAGCCTTGTCTAAATCTCTAAAATTATTTGGGATTGCTATAGCAAGCTGTTAATCTCTCGCGCCGTCATTCTTTCGTCAGCCAGTCGCCTAGCCTTCAAAAAATTTAAACGAGATGTGAAGTCATCTAGCTTAAAAAATCATAATATTCCTCTATTATTCAAGTTCACACAGAATTTGTCTCTACACCATTCATCAGTAAAATCTAGATTGTATATAAAGAAGTTGAGGATTGTTTTTCATGATTTAGAGAATGCACATTTATATTTATTGTGACATTGAGAGCAGCTAGATCTTTTAAAATATCCTGATCGAGCAAGATAGTTGGTCGAGCGCAACTATAATCCCAAATAACGCAGGTAAACGTACCACAGTACTGAGTGTTCAGTTCTACAAAAGTTGACCAGCTAGGCCTAAGTCGATGGATTAATACTCTGATATGCTCATCACAATCTGTCAGCGGCTTGAGTTCTGATTTAATTTCCCAACTGTTATACTTAATAGTCGGAATTGGATTGCCAGGTCTAATCTTGTGTGCCCAAGATACGGGTTCACCTGCTCTTCGTATTTTGCTAGGTTGTATACCTGTGATTGACGTGATTTCGTCTGGATCAAATCTAAACTCATCTATACTGTAACGCACACTGATCTCATACTTATTTTCCATACAAAATTTCAGAGATTATTGAGATTATATCCAGCAGGTTCTCCAGGGCCAATATTGCCCTTTGGTTTGACGTATATATTTCCTTTTTTGTCTTTATAGAGATCGAATTTAGAACCATTTTTATTTCCTACTATTTCTGCCTTTATCTCTTCTCCATTCATTCCTAATTCTTCTTCAATTTCCTTAAGATCTCCATTCGTGAGTGGTTTGTCTTGTGCTGGATTTCGCTCTTTATTTTTCTCTGCAGCGAAAAAATGATTCCAGAATGCTTCGGCTGCTGCTCCAGTCTTTTCTGCAATGACTCTTCCAGACTTATCGACTACTTTAACAACAAACTTTCCGGCTTCATAGCCACCGACAATAACACCGCCGACGATAACAGTCCCAATACAGACAGGATCTATCCAGCATTTCCAGTCTCCTGGCACGGTAATGTCTTGAGCGTATAATAGGTAATCGTCCAAGGGTCTACGAAGCAATGAGGAGTGTAGCCCTCTTCTGTATTGTCTTTTCCTTCACCATTGGCAATAGCGAGGGGGAATCCGAGCCAGAGCGCAACGCTTGAACAG
>JBHJNL010000061.1:0-17644 GCA_050330855.1 Thermosynechococcaceae cyanobacterium
ATATGTCGTGAGAGCCACAAGTCGGGCAAGTCATCTCTATTCTCATCTGCTCGGCTCCTGAGAAAGTTCAATAACTATAGTCTTATTTTTCTCTATCCTTTACACTAATGCACTACCAACGCTTTAACTGAAACGCCTCGAAACCCCAGATACTCCTGAGCCGTGATAGAACGTCGCCAACGAATAAACAGGCAAATTAAGCCGATGCCAATGGCGTCAGCAATCAGCGTTGTGACTGACAGCAGCAAGCCTTCGTGCCTAAAGACTCTGCCGTTTGTTGTATCTCAGCAGCCGTAGCCCCTGGGTTTTGAGCGAGGACAATCACCAAGACCACAATCGCGATGGCGATGCTAACCCCGAAAAGAGTCCCAATGATGAGTGCAGAAAAGCCGAGGGTGGGCCAAAGCGGCCAAGGCTGATGTTTTAAGTCTGTTTGCATCCAAGCTTATTTCAACACATGAATTGAGTTCTAGCGCAGCCTCTACCGCTACTCTTGCTGACCGTCTTTACCTTCTTTGTCTGTCGGCAATTGAACCGATAGCAAGCCATCATCTGTTACAGATACTCGTCCTCCAAGGGCTTCGATTTGACGGGCCGCAAACCCACGGGTTGGTTTGTCAATAGCACTAGAAAAAATATTGGCCCAGGCGCTGGCTTGAGCAACTTTGCTATTGGGGTTGCTCGCTAAAAATTCGGCTGTTTGGCGAGAACGTTGGGCAATTTGTTTGAGTTCAGGCTTTTTAGATTGGCTGGCCCAATCAGCGGCCTGCAGATAAGATTGACGGGCTGCTTGAGGCTTTCCTAAAAACAGCAGTTCATCCTGAGCCTTAGCCTGCCAAAGAAAGTAGGCATCGGCTTTCTTGGCGTCGGGGATAGCAGATAGACCCTGACTAATTAAATCGACCGTTTTCTGAGGCTTTCCTCCATAGAGGGTGACCATGGCCGACAGGTAGGAATACATATCTAAAAATAGGGGGTCTCGCTGAACAGCCACCTCGAAAAAGTCAGGCGTAGCTGAATACCCAGTTTTGGGGCGTGCTTCTTCATCGCCAAAGTACTGAATCACATTGAGAAAGGCGTAGTCAGCGATCAGGTTATCGTAGCTGGAAGAGGGTAGCTTTTTAAGCAGCGCCATGGTGGTCTTATATTCGGCCTCTTCACGTAATGCTTCAGCTTTGGTAACACCCTGCTTTGCTTTTTGCTCTGCTGCAGTGACCTGAGCAAGCTGTAGATGGGCTATAGCAGCGGCACAGACTAGAGCTATTGCAGGTGCGATCGCTTGCTTGCATACTTTCGAGATCTGCATCTTTCCCCTTCCCCAACATTTGCACCATTAGTATGCCCAAACCCGCTCCAAAAATTTCAGGAAGTCCGGGCTTGCCAAGCAGATGAACTGGTTCAGGTTTCTTGCGATCCTTGCTCGAGGGCAGGAGCCTCAAGCTGAGTGCGGAACTCTGGGTCATAAATTGCCGCTGCTCCGTTTGCTGCAGACTGAACTTGCTCTATCGTCAAATTTTGGGCCGCTCGTAATTCGGCCTTGGTTAGATTAGCTGCCGATAAATTTGCCTCTAGAAGATTTGCCCCGATTAGATTCGCGTTGCTAAGGGTCGCTTCGACCAGCGAAGCCTGAGTGAGGTTCGCTTCGACGAGCGTGGCTGATATAAGGATGGCCTTGTTTAAGATCGCCTCGCTGAGGTCAGCCTGCAAAAGGTTGGCCGATTCTAAATTGACGCCAAAGAGATTTGCCTGATTAAAATTGGCGCGGCTGCAGTCGGCTCGATTCAAGTGAGCTGAACTCAGATCGACCTGATGGAGGTCAGCCTGTGCTAAGTTGGCTCCTTCGAGATGAGAGCCTTCTAGATTGGCCTTGGTCAAGTTGGCGGCTTTCAAATTAACGTGGCTTAGATCGGCATTCATCAACAGCGCCTGACTCAGATTGGTCTGGCTTAGGTCGAGCTGCCCTCCTGGTAAGTCATTTTGGGTCTCTCGACGACCGATAACAGTAAGCGCGGCTTGAATGTCGGTTGGTGGGCTGCTGCGTGAATTGCGCCCGGTACTCTTATCCCGAATATAAGAGGTGAGTACTTCCATGACGATCCAATGATCGACGGGGGAATCTTTAGCAACGCGCTCCAGTAGATAAATGCCCCCTAGCCGTGCCTCTAGGCGGTTATCTCCTAACAGCTCCACCGCTTTACTGAACCGGGCAGTCACCGCTTGGTTCTCGGTAATCTGCAGGTTGCGACGACTCAGGTAAGCGGTGGTCAGAAAAAATAGCCCCCCCAGAGCTTGAATCAGGGTGCGGCGATGGGCGTCTTCGATAAAGGCGCGATCGCGGATTTCAACCTGATCTGCAACCGTATCAGCCTGCCATTTGGGCAACCGCCAAACGACAATGCCTAAAATCAATAGGCTCAGCCCACCCCACCAAGCCGGTAGGGGGAGGCTGGAGATGCCAAGTGTGATCGCAAAGCGAGACATAACGAGAGTATTATTCAATACCAGAAATGATGCCAGACTCTGTAGACTGCATGCTTAATTCTTGAGGATTCATCTGCTCATACTGCTCAAAGGGCTGATGAATCCAAGGATTGTCGGCTAAATAATTGACAAAGTAATCAGGCCGAATGATAGAAACGGCCTTGTACCAAAGCACAGCCGTCCGAATCTCTGCAGCCTCTGTGTGCTGCTGCAGCCAAACTAACGTTTGCTTTAGGGTTTGACCTGAATCGACCAGATCGTCTACCAGCAAGATCTGCTTTCCGAGCTGAGGCGTCGTCATCGTTAGCGTAGGGGCAATGGTCAGTGTGCCTCGCTGATGATCTTGATAAGAGGATGTCGCTAAGATCGCCAGTGGACAGTCATAGATGCGAGAAAGAATGTCACCAATCCTTAATCCCCCTCGCGCTAGACAAATAATCTGATCAAAGTGCCAGTCAGGCTGATAGATAATCGCAGCGAGCTGCTCAATTTTGCGGTGATACTCCGACCAAGATACATAGAGATCTGCCATTGATAAAGACTCTAAACAACAAGTGGAGACCGTTTTGGTAAATCATTACAGATCACGACCGCAGTGGTTGAGTTCGAGCAATGAAGCACCATCATTGAGATCAACGCCAGGTTGAGTACCAAGCCCTGCAACTGTTTTCAACTTAACCTTAGAACGCTTCGAAACCTGTTGATGCCGCGCCAAGACTTCGCGTAGTGCATCTTCGATTAAATGAGTCAGCGTTTGCCCAGATTGAGCGGTGTATTGCTTAGCTTCAGCTAGAAGCTGATCGTCGAGTTGAACAGTTGTTTTCATGGCCTTAGCTAAAAATTGACGCTTAATTGTTATGTCTCCATATTTAGTGGATTTTAATGCTAGCCTCTGACTCAAGCCTTGATCCGGTTGTAAACATAGTGAGGAAATGAGATTTCCTTTCGCGATCGCAACGAACTGAGCAGGTACAATTGAAAACCTGTGCTGTTGGTGAGGCGTGCATGTCTGCTCCTTTTTCCCCTGCTGAAATTGCGTCCGAAGGTCTCAAGCCCGAAGAATACGACGATATTGTGCAGCGCTTAGGTCGCCACCCCAACCGGGCTGAACTGGGCATGTTTGGCGTCATGTGGTCAGAACACTGCTGCTACAAGAACTCTAGACCGCTATTGTCTCAGTTCCCCACCGAAGGAGATCGCGTCCTCGTTGGCCCTGGCGAAAATGCAGGGGTGGTTAATCTCGGCGACGGTCTGCAGTTGGCCTTCAAAATTGAATCTCACAATCATCCCTCTGCGGTGGAACCCTTTCAGGGCGCTGCCACGGGGGTCGGCGGTATCCTCAGAGATATTTTTACGATGGGGGCCAGACCCATCGCTGTACTCAACTCGCTCCGGTTTGGCAGTCTTGATGATGCCCGTACCCGCCGTTTATTCAATGGTGTTGTTTCAGGCATTGCCCACTACGGCAACTGCGTGGGCGTCCCCACCGTGGGGGGTGAAGTGTATTTTGACCCCGCCTATAGCGGCAACCCGCTGGTGAACGCGATGGCTCTAGGCCTCATGGAGATTCCAGAGATTATGAAGTCTGGCGCGGCAGGCGTGGGCAACCCGGTGCTCTATGTAGGATCTACCACCGGGCGGGATGGTATGGGCGGAGCCAGTTTTGCCAGTGCCGAACTCAATGCAGAATCTGAAGTTGAAGATCGGCCTGCAGTGCAAGTAGGTGATCCCTTTTTAGAAAAGTCGTTGATTGAAGCTTGCCTAGAAGCCTTTAAAACCGGTGCCGTGGTCGCCGCCCAAGATATGGGAGCCGCCGGACTCACCTGCTCCACGGCTGAGATGGCTGCGAAGGGCGGACTCGGCATTGACTTAGATCTAGATCTGATTCCCAATCGCGAAACAGGGATGGTGCCCTACGAATATCTGCTGTCTGAATCGCAGGAGCGAATGCTGTTCGTGGCCCAAAAAGGTCGTGAGCAAGAGCTGATCGATATTTTCCATCGGTGGGGGCTGCAGGCCGTCGTCGCAGGCTCCGTCATTGCTGAGTCGCTAGTGAGAATCCGATTTGAAGGCGAGATAGCGGCTGAGATTCCCGCCACCGCCCTCTCAGACAACACCCCTATCTATCACCACGAACTTCTCCCAGAGCCGCCAGCCTATGCCCAAGAAGCTTGGCAATGGAGCTGCGATCGCATCCCCCCAGCCACCCTCCAAGGCATTGACGTCAACGGCAAACCAACAACCTGGTCCCAAATTCTTCTAGACCTCCTTGCCACTTCCAGCATCGCCTCCAAACGCTGGGTCTATCGCCAATACGATCACCAAGTCCAGAACAACACCGTCACCCTCCCCGGAGACGCCGACGCCGCCGTCATCCGCCTCCGCCCCCTCGAACCCACAACTCCGAACTCCGCTGGCGAAGCCCCTCCCCAGGAGGCACTCCGAACTCCGAATTCCGAACTCCGAATTCCGAACTCCGCCGTCGCCGCCACCGTTGACTGCAACGCCCGCTATGTCTACCTCGACCCCTACGAAGGAGCAAAGGCCACCGTCGCCGAAGCCGCCCGTAACCTAAGCTGCGTCGGCGCAGACCCCATCGCCGTCACCGATAACCTCAACTTTGGTAGCCCTGAAAAACCCATTGGCTATTGGCAGTTGGCCGAAGCCTGTCGCGGTTTATCCGAAGGCTGCACCGCCTTCAACACCCCCGTCACCGGCGGAAACGTCTCTCTATATAACGAAACCCTCAACGCGGCTGGCGAGCCACAGCCCATTTACCCCACTCCCGTCGTGGGCATGGTGGGCTTAATTGCGAACCTAGACTACACCTGTGGGCAGGGCTGGCAAACCGAGGGCGATGTCATTTATCTCTTGGGTGCGCCCTTCACGCAGCAGCCGGTGCAAGAGGGCTGGGTCACCCTAGGGGCTTCAGACTATTTAGCAGCGATTCAGGGTCAGGTGGCCGGTCGCCCCCCCCGCGTCAACTTTGAGATCGAGCGTCAGGTTCAAGCGGCCTGCCGCCACGGCATTCGGCAGGGATGGATTCAGTCGGCCCACGACTGCGCCGAAGGTGGACTGGCGGTTGCCATTGCTGAATCTTGCATTAGTGGTGGTTTGGGGGCAGACGTTGCCCTGATGAGCGAGGCGCTGCGCTGGGACGAGGTGCTGTTTGCAGAAGGAGGCGCTAGGATTGTGGTGTCAGTGAGATCGCAAGATCAACCAGCCTGGGAATCCTATCTTCAAGCTCAGGCCTTCTCATGGGAACAGCTAGGTCAGGTCAGTGGTCAAGGGACTTTTACCCTTACTGCCAATGATCAAAGACTCCTTTCCGTTTCTCTCACTGAGATGACAGATTGCTGGAGTCATGCTATCGAAAAGAAGCTCAATATTTAAAGTGCCTAATCCCCATTTTGGATAGGCGATGGTTCAAGAAGTTTGTTATTGTCTTAAATATTCCTTAATATTTCCCCGACGTATGCAGGTGGTGCGGTGCTAATGACCAGCTTAAACGCTCAAGAACTCACTGACCCAACCGACCATTACGATCCCCTTGATCTTTTGGCAGACGATAAACCCGAAGAAGCCTGTGGTGTGTTTGGGGTATACACCTCCAGCCATGAGGCGTCTAAGCTGGTGTATTTTGGGCTATTTGCCCTCCAGCATCGGGGGCAAGAGTCCGCCGGCATCGCCACCTTCCAAGGAGATGCGGTGCACGTCCATAAAGATATGGGTCTGGTCACTCAGGTCTTTGATGAGCCAATTCTTGAAAAACTTCCTGGCGATATCGCCGTCGGCCATACCCGATACTCCACCACTGGCTCTAGCCGAGTCGCCAATGCTCAACCCGTTATCGTGAAGACGCGCCTAGGCACCTTAGCCTTGGCCCACAACGGCAACCTTGTCAATACATCAGTATTGCGAGAACAGGTTTTAGCGCAAAACTGGTTGCTAGAAACCACCACTGACTCTGAGGTAATTGCCTATGCGATCGCCCAAGAAATCTCGACTGGCAAAGATTGGCTTGACAGTGCCATTGCCGCCTGCCAAACCTGCGAAGGTGCCTTTAGTCTGGTGATTGGCACCCCCAAGGGCATTATGGGCGTGCGTGACCCCCACGGTATTCGACCGCTGGTATTAGGAATTTTGCCCAACACCGATGACCCTACCAAACCTCAGTATGTGCTGGCCTCTGAGACCTGTGCCCTAGACATTATCGGGGCGGAGTACCTGAGAGACGTCGAACCGGGTGAACTGGTCTGGATTACAGAGGAGGGTCTGGCCTCATTTCACTGGAGCCAACGACCGGAGCCAAAGCTGTGCGTGTTTGAGATGATTTATTTTGCTCGCCCTGACAGTCAGATGCATGGCGAAAGTCTCTATAGCTATCGGCTACGACTCGGTGAATATCTAGCCAAAGAATCTCCCGTTGATGCGGATCTGGTGATCGCTGTACCCGACTCCGGCATTCCTGCTGCCATTGGTTTCTCCCAGGTGAGTAAGATCCCCTATGCCGAAGGGTTAATCAAAAACCGCTATGTGGGCCGCACGTTTATTCAGCCCACCCAAGCCATGCGAGAGCAGGGCATCAAAATGAAGCTCAATCCGCTTCGAGACGTGCTTGAAGGCAAGCGCATCGTCATTGTGGATGACTCCATTGTGCGAGGCACCACCAGCCGCAAAATTGTCCAAGCCCTCAAAGATGCCGGGGCCACTGAGGTTCATATGCGGGTCTCTTCTCCTCCTGTGACCCATCCTTGCTTTTACGGTATTGACACCGACAACCAAGACCAATTGATTGCAGCCACCAAGTCCGTGCAAGACATTGCAGATCAGATTGGCGTCGATTCACTGGCCTTTTTAAGACGGGAGAGTATGCTCACCGCTGCTCAAGATAGCGATTCTCATTTTTGCTCTGCCTGCTTTACCGGCGATTACCCCATCACGATTCCCGATCATCTTAGAGACTCTAAGCTCCTCTTAGAGCCGGTCGTTTCGTCTTAGGTTCATGGATATTCAGCGATGGCTAGCCCGCCAAGAGCCTCGGTGGCAAAGACTGGAGGGGTTGCTGCAGCAGGCGGAGTCTAAAAGCTTAAAAAAATTATCGGCTCAAGAAGTCCAGGAGCTGAGCGGTTTGTATCGCCTAGTGGCCTCTGACTTGGCGCGGGCCAAGGCGCGACAGGTGGGGCCAGCCATTACTGAGAAGCTACAGGGGCTAACCCGGCGAGGCTATGCCCAAATTTATCAGGGCGGTCGCCGCCAAGAGTGGCGAAAAATTATTGATTTTATTTTGTGGGGCTTCCCTAAAATTGTGCAGGAGACCTGGATCCAGATCGCGATTGCCACTTCGATTTTTTTGATCGGTGGGTTAATGGGGTGGTGGTATACCTGGCGCGATCCGGCTTTTATGCAGGTCATTATTCCGCCGCACATTATTGATTTAGTTCAAGAGAGGGGTGAGCTGTGGATGGGGTCGATTGTGGGGTCTGAGCCACTGGCCTCTAGCTCGATTACGCAAAATAACATCAGCGTCACCTTTGCTACCTTTGCCGGCGGCATTCTAGGGGGGGTATGGACTAGCTTTATTCTGTGGACTAACGGGTTGAGTATTGGTGCGATCGCAACCCTAGTCGGTCAAAATAACCTTGCTTACCCTTTTTGGGCCTTTGTTTTCCCCCACGGCTCCCTAGAGCTACCGGCCATCTTTATCTCAGGCGGTGCCGGATTGTGTATCGCCCAAGGACTGCTCTTCCCTGGACAAAACAAACGTCTAGACGCCATTAAAATAGGGGGCAGTAGGGCCATTCAGCTCATGTTTGGGGTCGTGCCGATGTTAGTGATTGCGGGTGCTATTGAGGGCTTTTTCTCACCCTCACCCCTGGTACCCTCTGCCGCCAAATATCTGGTGGGTTTATCCATTTTCTTTGGATTGATCCTCTATCTTCGTCGCCAACCTCAATCATCCCCTCAGCCCTAGTCTCGTCCCTGCAGAGGGTTTAGCTGACGGTCACCGTTTTGGGCAAGATAATGATGAAGGTAGTCCCCTTGTTGACGGTACTTTCTACGGTGATGGTGCCCTGCAGCCGCTGTGTGACAAGGTTATAAACCAGGTGCAGCCCTAAGCCACTGCCGCCTTTATGGTGGGTTGTTGTGAAAAAGGGTTCAAAGATTTTCTCGATGGGGTCAGCACAGATGCCGGTGCCATCGTCGCTATATTCTAATCGGCATTGATCTTGCTGTTGACTCACCGTAATGCTGACATAGCCTGGGCAGTCTTCTTGAAAGGCATGGGTGAGGGAATTCACCATTAAATTCGTGATGACTTGCGACAGAGCGCCGGGGTAGCTATGAAGCCGCAGCGTATCGTCACCCAGCACGGCGACCCGATGGAGCGTTTGATTAAGCTGCGGTGAAAGGTTTGTAATCACTTCCTTGAGGTAAGACTTCACCCGAAAGGTGCGGTCCTTGAGACTGCTTTGATCAACGGCGACCTGTTTAAAGCTCTGCACTAATTCCCCAGCACGATTGAGATTATCGAAAATTAAGTGACTGGCTTCTGCGGCAACCTCTAAATAGCCTTGGAAGTCAGATTCAGTAAGTGTCCCTTGGCGAAAATGGGATGAGATGCCAGAGGTTGCATTCTCTAAGGTTGAAGCCATCATGATGGCGGTTCCCACGGGCGTATTAATTTCGTGGGCAACCCCGGCGACCAAATTGCCTAGAGCTGCCATTTTTGCCGATTGAATCAATTGTTCTTGGGTCTCTTTAAGAGTGTCAAGGGCTTGAGAAAGTTCCTGGGTCCGATCTGCCAGCTTCTGCTCAGCGACTTTGCGTTTGGTGATGTCTTCCCCGGTGACGAGCATATACGGGGAGCCATCAAGCTGAATGACTTCAACAAATAAGATGACGTCTATGATCTCCCCAGATTTTGCACGCAGAGACGTCTCTAACCCACGCACAAAGCCGTGAGCCTGCAACTGCTCCATCATCACACCTCTATCGTCTAAGTCAACCCAAAGGTTGAGGTCTAGAACCGTGTGGCCCAAGACCTCCTCTTGGCTGAAGCCTGTTTGTTGCAGAAATTCTCGGTTCGCATCTAAATATTGTCCCTCTGGAATGGAGATTATTGTGATGGGCAAGGGACTGTTGTGAAACGCTTGGGAAAATTTCTCTTCAGATTCTTTGAGAGCTGTTGCGGTGCTTTGATACTGTCCCAGCAGATACTGCTGCACCTTATTTTGTTCAGAAAGCTGATTTTGGAGCGATCGCAACTGCACTTGGCTACCAATCCGGGCGATCAGTTCCCCCGTTTTCACCGGCTTAGTAATGTAATCCACCCCACCGAGGGCAAAGCCCTTCACAATATCGATGGCATCATCTAAGACCGTCAGAAAAATGACCGGCACCTCTCTGGTTTTCTCGTCCGCTTTCAAGCGTCGGCACACCTCATAACCATCTAGCTCTGGCATTTTGATATCTAGCAAAATCAGATCCGGCGGGTCGAGTCGGGCCGCGGTGAGGGCCATGGCCCCATCCGTCACGGGTCGCACCTGATACCCATGCTCTGTCAGTATTTTTTGGAGGAGTCGCAGATTGGCGGGGGTATCGTCAATGACCAAAATGTTTGCAGCAGGGGCGGTCGGATTCATTTCGTCTCCTTTGCCACGTCAATTGCCTGCAAGATTTGGTCATAGTGATAGTGATGAACGGCACGGGCGAGCTGTGCGGCCAAGTCAGCATCAATGCTAGAAATATCGTCAATCAGCGTTAAGATCTGGTCCCACTGGAGGCGTAAGGTGGCATGCTCTAGATCGGCAAGCCATTGAGGAGATAACCTTGCCAAGGTAGAATCATCTAATAGTAGCGCTGGTGGAGCCTGAGCGGCAGAGGCTTGTGTATCGTCATAGCTCTCATCGTCATAGATCTCATCATCATAGATATAGCGCACCCCAATCTGCTCGGCCATCATTGTAAAAACCTGCATTTCATGGAATGGCTTTTGCATAAACGCATCACAGCCAGCAGTCAGCGCTGCTCTCTGCTCTTCTTTCAAATGACTGGCAGAAAGAGCAACGATTTTAGGGGATAGAGCGGCGGCATTTTGGGTGGCGCGGATTTGCTTTGTTGCTTCAAACCCATCCAGCACGGGCATTCGCACATCCATCCAAATGAGGTGTGGGTGCCAGTCTTGGCAGCATTGAATGGCCTCTAGTCCATGACTTGCTTCCCTCAGTTCAAACCCCAGTGGCTCTAAAAGTTTCACCAACAGTCTGCGATTATCATCATTGTCATCTACGATCAAGAGTCGATAGCGAGGTTGACCTGCAGCGAGGGCAAGAATGCGACGATCAGGGCGCTGGGTCTGGGCGGTCTGGGCGGTCTGGGCCTGAATCGTAAAGGTAACAACGGTTCCTTGAGTTAACCAGGCTTCTGGGTGGTAATCTATTGCCTTGTCTGTTGTTGAAGCCACTGAGCCATGCCGCTGACGACTGCTGAGTATCATATCGCCCCCCATGAGTTCGGTAAACTTACAACTGATGGGCAAACCTAACCCGGTGCCCTCGAAGGAATCGTATCCAGATTGGGTTTGGACAAAGGCCTCAAAGACCTGGCCTAGCTCTTGGGCCGCAATGCCGACGCCAGTATCTTCAATATCGAAGCGGAGGGTGAGGGCTGACGGATTCCCTTGAATACTCTCTACGTTGGTCGGCTCCGTGTTGATAGGCTCCGTCTTCACCCGCAGCGTGACGCTCCCGGCTTGAGTGAACTTGATGGCGTTACTGAGCAAGTTGATGAGAATCTGCCGCAGCTTCCCTTGATCGGCATAGAGATATTGCGGTAGCTCGCGGCAATAGTCAAAGTTTAGCTGAAGTTGCTGGGTCTCAGCCTGGAGCTGAAACATTGAGTGCAGGTCATCAAGCAAATAATGAAGATCAAAATCGGTGGGGCTAAGGGTGGCGCGACCGGCTTCAATTTTTGACAGGTCAAGCACGTCATTAATCAGATTCAACAGGTGTTCGCCACTACGGGTAATAATGCCGGCATTGTCTTGATGCTCAGATGAAAGCGTATTGCTGCGGGTCATCAATTGGGCAAAACCCAGGATGGCATTGAGGGGAGAGCGCAGCTCATGGCTCATATTGGCAAGGAATATACTCTTGGCCTGATTGGCAACTTCTGCGTCTTCTTTTGCGGTTGTGAGGCTCACTTCTGCCTGATGACGGCGCTGTGCCATGGCAATCATCTGACCGACGCGTCTCAATAAGGTGATGTCTTCAGAGCGCCATTGCTTCAGGGCATTGATGGTATCTAGCCCCATAAAGCCGACGACGCGACCGGCATCCATCATGGGCACATCTAAGAGAGATTGAACACCTTGGCGCTCAAGTTCGATTTTCTCAGCGATCGCCTCCGGGGGCATATTGGCAACGTTAAGCACTTGGAATGGCTCACCCTGCAGCAGCTTTTGGGCAAACCAAGGAAAGTCTTCGGCCTTCATTTTTTGACGCTCAGCAAAAAATGAGGGGGTACCCTCGGCGCACCATTCGTAGGTCATGCCAAATTGATCCTGGTCATAGACTCTAAAAATACAGGCGCGATCGCACCCCATAAACGCTCCAATTTTCTGCAGTGCAAACCCAATGGCAGTATCGATATCTTGGTCTAGCAACGCTCGCGAAATAGTACTGCACAGATGGTCTATTTCAGCACGATGTTGAATGACCGATTGAGCCTGTTTGCGATCGCAAATCTCCTGTTCTAATTCCTGGGTTCGTTCTTTGACCTTAGATTCTAATGAATGCGAATACTCTTCAAGCTGAGCGTAGGACTGCTGCAGTTCTTGACTCATCTCGTTGAAGGTCTGAGCCATCGTATCAAGCTCTTTGATTTGAGACCCTGCAACATTTTGATTGAGGTGTCCCTGGGCAATCTCTCGGCTGGCTTGAGAGAGCCTTGACATAGCAGAGCTAATTCTTTGGGCCACCGCCACCGCCAATAAAATTGCTAAACCCAGCACTCCCAGCGACAGCAGCAGCGTCAGGCGAGCATTGGCATGAATGGACCCTGTAAAATCTGATTCCGGCACCACCACCACGACCAGCCAGTCCAACCCATAGGCATCAGAGAAAGGACGAACCTGGACGAGCTGACGTTCACCGGCTTTTCTAAAACTGAAAGATTGGGACGTCTTTATACTCCTAAAGTTATCAAACCGCTGTTTTAGAGACTGCCCCGTTGCCTGAACCAGGGGATTTTGACTCTCGCTGATCTGTTGGGGTTGGTTCTTGACGTTCAAGGAAGCGTTTTTGTCAGAGCCGGCAACGAAGCGCCCATCTCGATCAAAGATAAACGCCTCTCCCGACTTGCTAATCACTAAGCGAGTTAGAAAGCGATTAATATCCAACACCGTGAAATCTGCGGCGATCACGCCTAACAATGTTTTGCCGTCTTGGCTGTAGTAAGGACGAACAAAACCTTTTCCTAAAATACCGGACGGCATCACATACTCGTAAACGTCAGTCCATTGAGCTTGACCTGTTGCTCCTGCCCGATACCAGACAGTAGGCCTTGGATCATAGGGAATTTTCCTCTCTATAATCACTGGATTTACGGGATGATTAGCCCTGAAATATTTAAATATTTTAGGGCGCTGACCCTCGACAAAAGTGATTTTATCTGGAGCACGGTCAGACTGGCTTAGCTCTATATAATCCCCAGCCAGATTGCCAAAATAAAGATAGGTTAAGGAATCAAATATTTTCCCTTGATCAAATAGATAGGTGCGCCAACCTTGCTCATTATTCGCATTGAGATCCCCTCGCTGTAGAGACTGTAGGGCAAGCTCGGTCGCCAGAGCTGGGGCATCAGTGTAGTGCTGTAGACGCTCTTCAATACGATCACCAACCCGCTGCTGGAGCTGCATTGCCAGTTGTTCAACAGCCTGCTTTTCATTTCTCCAGGACAGGTATTCCACCAGCCCCACAGTACCGACTAAGGGCAAAACAAAACCGACGATCAAAACTCGCCTGAGTGGAGGTTTCTTCAAAAAACCTAGAGACCAGAGATCGTGCATTGTCGGTTTGGGTTGATTCTTTTGAGCATTATGGGGTCTTTAGCACCGCTGGCAAGGTAAAGCAAAATTGAGACCCTTTACCAAGCTGACTATCAATGCGAATGGTGCCACCGTGGGCTTCGATGATTTGGCGACAAATGTAAAGCCCAATGCCCAAACCACGGGTGGGACACACATTACCACGCTGGTATAGTTCAAACAGGTCGTTGAGTTGAGCATCGTCAATGCCCACGCCGTTGTCGGTGATGGAGCAGTGGATGAGGTTTGGGGACTCTGAGGCGACCTTAACGCAAACTTCAGTCTCTGGCGGGTTGTACTTGATCACATTGGCGAGCAGATTCTCGAACACACGCCAAAGCTGGTTGCAATCGCCATTGACCCTCGCTGGTTCGGATGGAATTTCATAAACCACCGTCATCCTTTTTTTAGCAAAGTTAGGCTCCCATTCTGCTGCGATCTGCTGCAGCATCACCGCCAGTTCAAAGGGCTGCGGATCAAGGGCAACCCCCCAGACATCAACCTCATGGGCCTCAATGAGCGATTCAATCATTTTGAGCTGGCGATCGCATCCTGCCTGCATTCGCTTTAACACAGTGGTCTGAATTTGTATCGATGGAGCAGCGTCGCCGCCCCCGACACGATGGAGCAAGCTGTTGAGAAGGGTTGCCGTCCCAATCACAGGGTTCCGCAAATCGTGGGTGAGGGCATGGATATAGACGCGCAGGGCATCCTTTGCCTTAATCCGTTCTTCAATTTCATGGGCAAGCTGATCATTTTTGTGTTCTAGCTCTATCGTTCGTGCTGATACGAGTGTTTCTAGGTTGTGGTTGAAATCTTGTAGGGTTTGATTGACCTGGGCCAGTTCGGTTTGACTTTGCTGAAGGGCAAGCAAATCGCGGTAAGAGCGCAGGCCTGAAACCAGAGTTGTAAACAGCTTTTGTTGGGTGAATTCTAGCTTCGTTTTGTAGTCGTTAATGTCATAGGCAATCACGACCTCTTCTTCAGGTACCTGACCCGGCTGACCCGTTCGCAAAATAATCCGCACCAGCTTATTCTGCTCGATCTCTCGAATATATTGGGCTACCCCCAAGCCTGCATCTTGGGTCTCCATAATCACATCGAGCAATATTAGGGCCGTATCAGGATGCAGGCCAATTAGATCTTTGGCTTCTTGAGCAGAATAGGCTGAAATAAAGTCTAGTTTTTTACTTTCAAAAGAGAAAAACTTAAGGGCGACTTTGGTTGCCTGATGAATAGAGTGATCATCATCCACCAACATGACTTTCCAGGTGGTATCTGGCGACGAAGACTTGAGAGGTTCCTCTGCAAAAGTCAGCGGCGTGGGCGGACGGGGACTCAATACATTGGTGTTAGTCATAGGTTGTAAAGGTTGTGATCACCGCCCCCCGTCAATGAGACGAGAATACGACTTTAGAATCATAATGATCAAAAGCCATTGCCATAAGTTTAGCGTTTTGCGATCGCAAATCTACTGGGGGATTCGGCCTAGACTAACCCGGCTCGTAGTGCCGTGACAGCGACTTGAACGCGATCGCTGGCGGCCAATTTATCCATTAAATTACGCATGTGAGATTTAACGGTGTTAGTGCTAATGAATAACCGCGCCGCAATTTCGTTATTGCTGCGCCCTTCTACCAGTTGCTGCAGAACTTCTATCTCGCGATCTGTGAGGTTATATTCGACCGTTTTTGTGGGGCCTGACTGAATCTCTTGCAAAACGGTCTGGGCAATCTGGGCATCAATGTACAACGCTCCTTGGGAAACCGTTGCGATCGCAGTGAGCAAGAGTTCCACATCGCCGCCCTTAACACAGTAGGCATCGGCACCACTAGATAGGGCCGCAAAAACCTCAGCTTCGGCTGTGTGCGACGTCAGCATAATCACTTTAATATCAGGGCATTGCGCTTTAATGCGTCGGGTAATGACAATGCCATCCAATCCAGGCAAGCCAATATCCATCAGCACTAAGTCGGGCTTTTTTTGAAGCGTTGCCTCCACCGCCAAATAACCATCATCAATGACCCCCACAATAGATAGTTTAGGGTACGCCGCTAATGCCTGCTCAATACCAAGCTGCACCAGTGGGTCATCTTCCACCACTAATACCTGCCACTGAGGAAGCTGAATGAAGGGATTCATGGCAATCTTTCTCGCATATTTAATGAACTCATCAATACCGCAAACGCACTCACCATAAATCAAATGGATTTGGTCAATACAGAATATTTCAGAAAGAGCTGGTTTTCTTAGTCTTAAGCCAATGAAAGGAGATTTCAAATGATTTTAGACCTTGCTCTAAGGAAATTACACCCAAATGGTTGGGGAAAAGACTACCCAACAGGATGAGATAGCCAGCTCTCGAATGGGGGAAATTTAAGCATAGGAGTCGTGATCGGGGACTTTTTCCCTTCGAGGAAAAAGAAGCACATCTACCTAAAGCTGGCAGGGCGTGGCTCATGCGTCCTGACTTCAAAACAGCTCGATTTATTGTATCAACCTCTGCAGATTAAACCTGCCTGTGCTCGTTGCAACTCAAAATAAAGTCTATCTAGCGTGAGATTATGTGGGTTAGCTCATTTCAAAACAGCCTCAAGACAACAATATCGAGAAGCATCAGCACATTAGCTCCTTTTGCGGGGCAAGCAGAGCGTTTAGCCACGACCAGCCCCCAAAACTGTCAATGCCACTTTCTTCAAGCGCCGCAGAGCGAAGAATCCATTGCTCAACCTCAGAACGATCTGGCTGCATCCTTTGCGCTAGCCCTCGAACAGGGTGAGTTTAAGGTTCACTATCAGCCTCAGTTTGATCTAGAAACAGGCCAACTAACCGGAGCCGAAGCATTGGTGCGTTGGCTCCATCCGACTCAGGGCATGATCGCGCCGGGACGCTTTATTGCGATCGCAGAAGAGACGGGCTTCATTATTCACTTAGGAGAATGGGTGCTGCGCCAGGCCTGTCAACAGATGAAACAATGGCAGCAGCAAACCGGCTCCCCTCTCAAAATTGCGGTTAACCTATCGGCACGTCAGCTAGAATCCCATAACTTATGTACAAGAATTGCACAAATCCTCTCTGAGACCGGACTTTCAGCCTCTTCTTTAGAACTAGAGCTGACGGAAAGCTCGCTGATCCAAGATGATGATGTGGCCTTCAGTATCATGGGACATCTGAAGGCCATGGGTCTCAGGCTTGCACTGGATGATTTTGGAACGGGCTATTCATCTTTGAAGCATCTGCAGAGACGAATCTTTGACACGATTAAAATAGACCGCAGCTTCATCTCGAACGTGAATCTCAACTCAGTCAACGCCGCCATTACCGCCGCCGCCATTGATCTAGCTCATAAACTCAGCTCTACAGTTGTAGGAGAAGGTGTTGAAACCATTGCCGAGCAAAATTTTTTACTTGAGCATCAATGTGACCTTATTCAAGGATATTTAACTGGATATCCTGTAGACGGACCTAACTTTCTGGCTACCCATCAAGGCGATTTGAAATTTGCACAGTAAATATTTAGTAGTAGTCATTCACATAAACTCAATCCTAGAATCACGTTTTACCTCAACATATTTTTCCACTCGCAACGACGTTAGAGAGCATAAATCATTTATTTTTTACAGTATTTAATCTCTCGGATTGAATACAAACCAATGGCCTTATGCTCCGGCCTTTAAGCAGTTCAATTCCCCTGCCTGCAAGGGACAAGCGCAAAAACCAATGCACTCATGACATCTATTATTCTCGCAGAAGATAAATTAAATCATACTAATAGATAATTTCTGAGAATATTCTGATTATTCGAGGAAAGTGGGCATTCTATAGGTAGTAGGGATCGACACATTCTATTCTATTTCGATGGCCCACAATGTCAAAGTTCAAGAAAGACACTGGATTAGGGAAGACCATTAGATTTTGGGACAAGTATTTGTCAGGCCAAAAAGACTTCTGCCGTAGAAAGCGTAAATATTCCATAGTATATTCTGGAATTATGATATATTCTCATTAGCCTATAGCAATCAGGGAGTATAGAGATGGACTATGAATTACGAGTCATTGTAGAGAAAGTCTCTG